>JBKDZN010000155.1:0-13022 GCA_047971245.1 Acidimicrobiales bacterium | reverse complement strand
CGACGACGGTGGTGCGTCCGATGTCGGTGTGCTCGACGGTGACGTCGTCTCGGCCCGGCCCACCGGCTCCCGACTGACCGAGCCGGCCGGGGGCGCGACCGGGCCGGGAGCGGCCGGCTCGGTGGCGTGGACCGGCTCGGACGGCTCGGCGGTGGCGGACGCGGCGTCGGCCAGTGCGGATGACGCCAGGGCCCACAGACCGGCCGGTCCGGTGGAGGTCCGGACCGTGAGCGGGACCTGGGCCTGGCTCGGCGTGAGGTCGGGGCGGCTGGCCGAGATGGCGGCCACGGCGCGGGTGGACGGGTCGGGGCGGCTCGCGGCCACCAACCAGAGCAGCAGCAGGGTGGCGACCACGGACAGGACGGCGGCGGGTGTCTTGTCGATCAGGCGATCGTAAGCGATACGGAGGGATGAAGGGAGCAATCGTCACCTACTCGCGCGCTGTCTCCGACCGGACCTGGGTAAGGCCGTTCGGCTGCCCCAACAGCGACAGTAGTGGCCAAGGAGGTCGGCTCCCAAGACGAGCGGGGTCTCGGCCCCGGCAGGGATGCCCGGGTGGGGAGGAGTTCCGAGGAAGTTCTCAGGCAACACTCAGATTCGGTCCTGATGATGGCCGGGATGACTCCACCTCACGACCTCCGCTTTCCCGTCGTCGGCCGACGGGCACTGCTCAGACGCGGCGCTACGCTGGCCACCGGACTGGCCGTACTCGGCCTGGCCGGCTGCGGGAACGGTGACGCCGCCACCCTGGCCGACGCCGACCCGTCGACCACCACGGTGGCGAGCGCCGAGCCGACCGATGGGTCGGACCCCACCGTGGGCTCGACCACGACGGGCTCGGACGCCCCGGCCGGCACCGACGACAGCACGACCTCGGCCGGTGCCTCCGACGAGGTCCTCAGCGGTGAGGCGGTCGTGTCGTTCACCTACACCGCGTCCAACGCCGGTGGCCGGGTCAACAACCCGTACATCGCCGTCTGGATCGAGGACGAGTCCGGCGATCTCGTCGACCCGTTGGCCCTCTGGTACGAGCAGGGCGGCAAGGGCTCCCGTTGGCTGAGCGACCTCACCCGATGGACCGCCGTGGAGGACGCGGATGACCGCGTCGACACCGTCACCGGGGCCACCCGGACCCCCGGCGACTACCAGCTGGTGTGGGATCTCACCGATCTCGACGGGGACGCGGTCGCCCCCGGCACCTACTACGTCTGTATCGAATCGGCCCGGGAGCACGGGCCGTACTCACTGATCCGGGAAGCGGTCGAGTTGGACGGCTCGGCCACCACGATCGAGCTGACCGACGAAGGAGAGCTGAGCGGTGCCAACCTCGACGTTGAGCCGGCCTGACACCGGCGCCGACCATGTGGTCCACCATCGGCCCCGCTCGGCGATCGGCCAGAAATGGACCCGCCTGATCCATGTGTACCTCAGCATGGCCGCCCTGCTGGTCGTGCTGTTCTTCGGCGTGACCGGGGTGACCCTGAATCATCCGGACTGGACGCTCGGATTCCCCGCCACCACGATCGCCGACGACGGAGACCTCCCGGCTTCGGCGATCGGGTCGGATGGCACCGTCGAGCTGCTGGCCCTCAGCGAGTACCTGCGGGCCGAGGCCGGGGTCCGAGGTGAGGTAAGCGACTTCGGATCGACCGACACCGGGGGCTACCTCAGCTACCGGGGTCCCGGCTACGCCGCCGACGTCCAGTTCGACATCGGGGCCGGGACCTACACCATCAGCGGGGAGCAGCAGGGCTTCGTCGGGGTCATGAACGACCTCCACAAGGGCCGCGACACCAACACCGGGTGGGGCTGGCTGATCGACGTGGCCGGCGGCTTCCTGATCCTGATCTCCCTGTCCGGTCTCGGTCTGCAACTGTTCCTGCGGCGTCGGCGGACCAGCGCCGTGGTCACGGCCGCCGCCGGCGGGATCATGGTCGCCATCGTCGCGGTGCTCACCCTGGCCTGACCGGCCAGGTGCTCATCCCGGCCTGAGGGCCGAGGTGGTCAGCCCGGTTCGAGGGTTCCCGGCCAGCCGGCGCTCACGGTGACCTCGCCGCCCGCCCCCACCAGCAGGGCCGCCACCCCGTCGAGACCGTCCACCAGATCGAGCGCCTCGGCCGTGGACGACACGATCAGGGCGGTGGCCAGGGCGTCGGCGGTGGCGGCGTCGGGGGCCAGCACGGTGGCCGCCGCGGCGGTCACCGGCCGTCCGGTCCGGGGGTCGACGAGCTGGGGGTAGCGGCGTCCGCCGACCCGCCACCACCGGCGGGCCCCGCCACTGGTGGCCACGGCCCCGTCCTCGATCACGACCATGTCGAGCGGGGCCGCATTGTCGTAGGGGCGGTGCGGGTTCTCGACCCCGACCCGGACGCTGCCGACCCCGGTGTGGGCCAGATCACCCCCGGCGTTCACGGTCACCCCCGTCACCCCGGTGTGGGCGATGGCGGTGGTCACCGCCCGGTCGACGATCCAGCCCTTGGCCAGGGCGCTGAGGTCATACCAGCGCCGGCGGGCGCCCGGCTCGGCCAGGGTCGCGGCCACCCCGGCCAGGGTGGCCGCGGTCGGCTCGATCCCGGTGGCCTCGGCCTCGGCCCACAGCCGGAACCATCGACCGGCCGCGGCGTCGAACGTGCCGCCGGTGCGGACCCGCCACCACTCGGCCAGTTCGATGACCTCGGCCAGCTCGGGGCCGGCCGACGCCGCCGGATCGGCCGCCCACCGGCTCAGCTCGCTGCCGGGGTCGCGGGCGTTGAACACGGCCTGGAGCCGCTCGATCTCGGCGACGGCGGCCGCGTCGGCCCCGGCCGCCGCCGGCTCCGAACCGGACACCTGGAGCTCGATCACGGTGCCCAGCAGGCCGTGGTGCCGGAACCGGTGGGTGTCGGGCCGGTCCGGTTCGGTCATGACCACCCACCGGCGGCCGGAGCGGGGGAGACGATCCGCCGCGCCAGCCCGTCGAGCCGATCACCCCACCGGGCCTCGTGGGCCTCGATCACCCGCCACCCGGCCCGTTCGAGCAGGAGCCGCCGTTCGATGTGCGCCTCGACGCCCAGGGGGTGCAGGGCGCATTCGACGGCGACGTCGCCGAGGCCGGGAAGGCACACGTCGAGCCGGTGCCGCCCGACCGGGTACCCGGTGATCACCTCCAGGCCGTCGCCCCGGAGCCGCTCGGCGACCCGGGAGGCCCACGGTCCCACCGGTGTCGACGCCGGCACCGGTGGGACGCGGTCGTCCACGGCGAGGTACCGGGCGACCCGGCTGCCGGCCGGTGGGGTCGCCGAGCAGACCAGGACGATGCGGGCTCGGGCCCGGGTGGTCATGGCCGAGAACATCCGGGCCTCGTCCACGAGACCCCAGGTGTCGGCCCCGTCGTCGCTGCCGACGCCCAGTGAGATCAGGACCAGGTCGTGGGCATGATCCTGAGCGGCGTGCACCGTCCCGACCCGCAGACCGAGGGCCTCGATGTCGGCCGGGCTGAACCGGTCGAGCACCGCGGCCTCGATGGCGTCGGCCTGGGCCCGGAACGGTGAGATCACCCCGACCCGGCCGACACCGAGTGGTCGGAGGACCCGGAGCCGGCCCACGACCCAGTCCACCTCGGCCCGGACCACCCCGTCGGCGTCCCGGTTGGCGTTGAGCCGCACCGTCGTCACGGCGTCGAAATCATGATTCGACGGGGCCCGGGTGGCCACGGCCACGGTCCCGTCGCCCAAGGCGGCCGCCGCCCGTTCGGTGACGTGGGCCAGGGATCGGACCTGCTCGTCCAGGCGGACGATCGGGGCCGCCCGGCCGGCCGCGTCGAGCAGGCTGTTGGTGCGGGCGTTGACCAGGCGGTGGAGATGCCGGTCGTCGCTCAGCCCGTGGCGGGCCAGGGTGGCGGCGACACCGTCGGCGGTGTTGTGGGGGACAGGACGCAGCCGGCGGGGGTCACCGCCGACCACGGCCCGGCGGCCCCGGAGGAGCGAACCGGCGGGCTCGGCCTGGTCGAGGGCCGCGGCGTTGTCGACGATGACCAGATCGAACAGGGCGGGTACCGGGGGGAGGAGCTCGTCGACGTCGCGCGGTGATCCCACCCACAGGGGCACCGCGGCCAGCAGGGCCCGGTCGACGCCGGACAGGGCGCGGCGTCGCTCGGCCCGCCCCGATCGAAGGCCCTCGATCAGCCGGTCGACCCGGGCCTGAACCCGGCGGGTGGGCCGGCCCCCGGGCCCACCCGCCCGCAACCAGGCCCCGGTGAGGTTCCGACGGTCGTCCTCGGCGGCCACCAGCTCCGCCCATTGGGTGGTGGTGACCGTGGTGCCGTCCGGGGTGAGGCCCTCGGCGGCCCGGACGGTGGCGGCGGTGGCCACGATCTCCAACAGTTCCCCGGCCGAGGTGTCGGATGCGGCCCCGATGCGGCGCAGCAGGCGGCGGCGCCGACGGTGCCGGAACTGCACCCAACCGCCCGCCCGGTCGACGGCGCGAAGGGCCACGGTGGTGGCGTCGAGGTCGGCGCCGGCGGCGAACAGGCCCGGCGCGGCCGCTTGGTGGCGGGCGGTCACCGTGGGATCGAGGCGGAGGGCGCGGAGCCGGTCCCCGATGGTGGCCCGGGCCCTCTCGACCCGGCCCGCCGCGTCCCGGTAGGCCTGATCGAGGGCGCCGAGCCGGCGCGGCCCCGCCGCGCTCGCGGATCGGGCGGAGCGATCCTCGCTCGACCGGATGCGGTGCTCCGACGATCCGAACACCACGGGAACCGGGCCGTCGGCGGCGCCGAGGAGATCGATCATGATGTCGAGCGCGGCCTCGGTGCCCGCGGTGACCAACACCGATTCGCCCCGGGCGATGGCGTCCAACGCGATCGCGGCCAGGGTGTGGGACGTGCCGGTACCGGGAGCCCCGGAGACCACGAGCAGGGGGTGGGCCCGGCCGGCGGACACCGCGTCGCGCTGCCGGCCCGACAGGGGTAGGGGGGAGACCCGATCGAGTCCCGCCCCGTCGGCCGGTGCCAGGGCCGGTGCGGCCGGATGGCCCTGGTAGAGGGTGTGGAACGCTGTGCCGCCGGCGCTGCGGGTATCGGCCCAGGGCGCCGCCCGGCCGGGGGGATCCAGGTGGCTGCCGGGTGGATCGTCGGCGACGGCGTAGACGGCGACACCGGCCACGATCCGGCGGTGGGGGGACGAACCGTAGGTGTCGGCCGAGGCGGTGGCGGCGGTGACCTCGGCCACCGGCAGCCGGCACGCTTCGGTGACGGAGCGGGCGAAGGTGGTGACCGGGCCGAGCCCGGCGAGCACGGCGGGCGGGATCTCGACGGTGCGGATCGGGTCGAGCGACCCGTCACCCCACGGGACCCGGGCCTCGAACCCGACCCGGTCGGCCGGGTCCGGCACCAGGGGGGTGAGCTCGGTGTCGCCGGCCACCGTCAGCAGCCCCGCTCCCCGCAGCGGCGGCACCCCGGCCCGTACCGGGACCGAGACCAGGGGGGTGAACCAGGACCGCCCGCGGAATGTGCCGGCGACGAACAGCCAGCCGACCCGCAGCGTGCGGGGCCCCATCCGGACCAGGTCCACGGTGGCCAGGCGCCGGGCCGTCGACCAGTCGATCTCGTGGACGGCCGGGGTGCCGGTGGTGGGAGCGAACAGGCGGGCCGCGGACGCCGGCAGCCAGCGGAAGCGGTCGAGGGGGATGTGGTGATGGACCTCACCCGCGCCACGGCGGGACAGGTCGTCCAGGGCTCGCACGATGCGGGCGGTGCAGTCGGTGACCGCAGGATCCATCACCCGGGCGACGGTAGCCACCGTTCACCGGTCCCGGGAGGCAGGAGGTACGGCCCGCGTGACATCCTGGCCCGATGCGGCTCGGTATCCATCTTCCCCAGTACGGCCGGGCGGCGTCGCCCGAGGCGATGCAGACGGTGGCCCGCCGGGCCGAGGAGATCGGCCTGGCCGACCTGTGGGTCTCGGACCATGTCCTTCAGCCCGCCGCCCAGAAGTACCCGTCGCCCTACCTGTTCGAGCCGTTGCTGTCCCTGGCGTGGGCGGCCGCCGTCACCGACCGGATCGGACTCGGCACCAGCGTGCTGGTGGTGCCCCAGTACCATCCGCTGCCGTTGGCCAACAGCCTGGCCAGTCTCGATCGGCTCAGTGGCGGCCGACTCCGGATCGTGGCTGGGGTGGGCTGGTCGGAGGCCGAGTTCGTGGCCCTCGGTCAGGACTTCCACACCCGGGGTCGCCGGCTCGACGAGGCCATCGACCTCATGCGCACCGTATGGACCACCGACCCGGCCTCGTACCACGGCGACCACTACGACTTCGATGACCTCCGGGTGCTGCCGCCGCCGGCGCATGAGATCCCGATCTGGATCGGGGGGATGAGCGACGCGGCGCGGCGGCGGGCCATGGAACGGGGCGATGGTTACCAGGCCATCAGCACCCCGGCCGACGTGTTGTCGGGCCTGGTCGCCCCGCTGCGCGACGAACGTTCCGACGACTTCGTCATCTCGTACCGGACCGGCTGGGATCCCCAGGGCATGGACGCGTCCCAGATCATCGACGAGCGGGCCGCCTACGCCGAGGCCGGGGTGTCCCATGTGGTGTCGGCCCCGTGGCGTACCAACGCCGAGGACTGGATCCGGTCGATGGAGATGCTGGTGGAGCTGGTCGAACCCGAGCTGGAGTCCTGACGGGTACCCGGTCCAATACCATCCGAGGACCAGCCCGACCGGGGAGTCCGGGGGCGATCCGAACCGGAAAGAGGTCCTCCAATGAGTCTCGACGACTACCGCCGCGAGCCGCTGCTGTTCGGCCCGTCCCCGGTCCATCCCCTGCCCCGGCTCAGCGAGGCCCTCGGTGGGCGGGTGGAGATCTGGGCGAAACGGGAGGACTGCAATTCCGGGATCGCCTTCGGCGGGAACAAGGTCCGCAAGCTCGAATACCTGGTGGCCGACGCGCTCGACACCGGTTGCGACACCCTGGTGTCGAGCGGGGGGATCCAGTCCAACCACACCCGCCAGGTCACCGGAGTGGCCTGCCACCTCGGCCTGAAGGCGGTCACCGTGCAGGAGGGGTGGGTCGACTACACCGACATGGCCTACGACAAGGTGGGCAACATCCAGCTCACCCGGATCATGGGTGGGGATGTCCGCATCGATCCGGCCGGTTTCGACATCGGTGAGCGGGACTCCTGGAAACGGGCCCTCGATTCGGTGGTGGCGGCCGGTGGAAAGCCGTACCCGATCCCGGCCGGGGCGTCCGACCATCCGTTGGGCGGACTGGGTTTCGCCAACTGGGCGATCGAGGTGGAGGCCCAGGAGGCCGCCCTCGACGTGTTCTTCGACACGATCATCGTGTGCACGGTGACGGGCTCCAGCCACGCGGGGATGATCGCCGGGTTCGCCCGCTCCGACCGGCCGGGGCGCCGGGTGATCGGGATCGACGCCTCGGCCACCCTCGAACAAACCGTCGACCAGGTGACCCGGATCGCCACCCAGACCGCGGAGAAGGTCGACATCGGCCGCCCGTTGCGAGACGACGAGATCACCGTCGTTCCCGGCTACGAGGGCCCCGCCTACGGTCTGCCGGACGCGGCCACGGTGGAGGCCATCCAGCTGGCGGCCCGGACCGAGGGGATGCTGACCGATCCGGTGTACGAGGGGAAGTCGATGGCCGGGCTGATCGGGATGGTTCGCTCGGGTGAGATCCCGGCCGGCTCCCGGGTCCTGTACTGCCATCTGGGCGGCCAGCCCGCCCTGTCCGCCTACGCCGGCTACCCCGGCCTCGGTTCGCCCGAACGGGAACTGTCGCACTAGAGACGGGCCCGCCCGGCTCGGCGATTCCCGACCGGCCCCGGTGATCGTTCGAGCGCCCGGCCGGGTCGGGCCCACCGGGGCGGCGAGCGTCAACCGGCGTGGTTCTCGTGCCGGTGGCCCGTTGTCGGCCGGTCCGTCCGGTTCGTCAGCCCGGCGGTGATCAGATCGACGATCCGGCCGAGCTGGTCGTCGTCGGGCGTCTCGTCGACGACGAAGACGGAGAAGAAGAGGGCTCCGGCGAGGAGCCGATGGGTGGCGGCGGCGTCGGGGGGTCGGGCCAGCTCGCCGCGGTCGACCGCCCGGCGCAGGATGGTGGTGGTCTGGTCCATCTCGCCGGCCACGAACACGTCACGCAGGCGACGAGAGATGTCGGGTGACCGGTCGATGTCGACGATCACCCGGGGGGCGACCTCCCGGGCCGCCGGTGACGACATGGCCGATCGGATCACGGTGGCGAGGGTGAACAGATCGTCTCGTAGCGAGCCGGTGTCCGGCGGGGGACCGGTGTCGGGGCCGTGGACGGCGGCGGCGAACATGAGCTCGGCCTTGGATTGGAACCGGCGGTAGATCGCCGCCTTCGACGTGCCGGCCCGGGCCGCGGTTGCGTCCATCGTGACCCCGTCGTACCCGATCTCGGCGAGGAGTTCGCGGGCCGCCGCCATCACGGCCCCGTCGATTGCTGCGTCACGCGGACGGCCCATGCCTTGACTCGTTCCCGGGCTCGTTCTGGCCATCCGGCAGTCTACGCCGCCACCATATACGTAACCCTGGTACTTAAATCGGGGTATCGGATATGGAGTATCGGATATCCAGTATCGGAATAGCGGGTCTGGGCGCCGACGTCCGGCGGCGCCGACGCTCGGATGGGTGGAGGACGGTCGATGGGGTCGGTAACGAACACGCTGGTAATGACGGGGGGAACCTCGGGATTGGGGGCGATCGCGGTGGACCGCCTGCTGGCCGAACCGGGCACCCGCCTGCTCGTGGGTGCCCGGGGCTCGGCGTCCCCGGCCGCCGACCGGGCGGAGACGTTGCCGGTCGACCTGGCCTCGCTGGGGTCGGTACGCCGATTCGCGGCCGCGGTCGGCGAACGGCTCGGTCCGGCCACGATCGACGCCCTGATCCTGAACGCGGGGTGATCGGCCGGGACATCGGTGGGCGCACGGTCGACGGCTACGAAACGACGTTCGCCGTGAACCATCTCGCCCACTACCTGCTCCTTCGTCTGCTGTTCGACCGCCTCTCCCACGGGGCCATCGTCGTCATGACCACGAGTGGTACTCATGACCCGGCCGAAGGGACCGGGTTGCCGACACCCGAGCATGCCGACGCCCGTCGGCTGGCCGACCCCGATCGGGTGAAGGGTCGGAAGCGGTCGGTAACGGCCGGTCGGCGGGCCTACTCGGCTTCGAAGTTGTGCAACGTGATGACCGTGCGCACCCTGAGTGGCCGGCCGGAGACGCGGGGTCGGGCCATCGTGCCCATCGCCTTCTGCCCCGGGGGGACGCCGGGCACCGGGCTCGTCCGCAACCTGTCGTTGCCCAGGCGAATCGGCTGGCGCCTGCTCGGTGGTTCGCTGCCGATCCGGCCGTCGCGCTTCAACCGGGTCGACACCGCCGGTGAGGCGCTGTCCGACCTGGCTCTCGGGGTGATCGTGCCGGAGGGCGGCGAGTACTACGCCGCCCTCCGGGCCGGACACCTGGTGTGGAAGTCGCCGTCGGAACTGGCGCGTCGGGACGACCTGGCCGAAGCCCTCTGGAACGACAGCGCGGAACTGGTCGGGTTGTGAGTCCCGGCCGGTCGGGGGAACTACGATCCGGGCGGGCCGTGCATCGTCGGTTCCTGGGGCTGCGCCTCCGCTGCTTCGGGCCGATCGATACGGGGCCCGAGGACCGATGCCGCACCGACCCCCGAACCGGGCCCACCAACGCCTCGCCGACGAGTTCGCCGAGGACGGCATCGTGCTGCCCGCCGACGCGGCGAGCGTCGGCCTGGTTATCGAGGAACTCGATTACGCCCGGCGGTCGCCGATGTTCGAGGGGCGCCGCCCCGTGTACGGGGCGATCATCACCTCCGACCCCGACACGCTGAGCGTGTGGGACGACGTCGCGGTGGATCTCGTCGAGGTGGCGTGCGGGCTTGATGAGGCCCGCACGTTCGCGGACGGTCGGGCGGCGTTCATGGTTCGCGATCCTCACCGGCCGGGTCGGCCCGTCATCGCCTGCTTCGGGCGGTCGCTCCAGTTCGAGTCCGACCTGGTCCGCCTCCAGCGGGCGACCGGGGCGCTGGTCGTCCAGCGGACCCCCGTGTTCGGCGTGAGTCGGGTCTTCGGGCCGAACGAGGTCGTGTCGTGGAACGGCGGATCGTGGGAGCGACGGACCACCGCCCACGGGGTCCTGCCGATCCTGCTCCGCCGGGCTCCCCACCTCGACCCGACGGTGGTGGCCGGGGTGCTCAACCTGGCCGTCCACTGGCTTGCCCCGGCCCGAGCCGGAGCCACCCTGATCATCGACGACCGCTTCGACGAGGCCACCCTCGACACCACCGACGCCACCTTCGACCCGGGATTCGACGTCACCCGACGAAGCCATTTTCCGGCCCTGTTGTCGGGGCTGATGCAGCGTGACCTGGCCACCATCGTGCGGCCCGACGGGACCATCCGTGCCTTCGGCGTCGGCCTCAGGGTGCGTATGGTCCAACCGATGGGCGCCGACCGGGGTCACGGCATGCGCCACCGCTCGGCGCGGCACTGGAGCGTCGATCATCCGGATGCGTTGGCGATCGTGGTCAGCGCCGACGGGCCGGTCACGGCATACCACGCCGGGCAGGTGGCGATCGGCCGGCTCTGATGCCGGTGGGTCGGAACCGGATCCGATGGGAGATCGGCGGGTGCGTGACCGTACCCTTTCGTGTAATGCCAGATTGTTACACCGACGGTACGGTGACGTCATGCTTTGGTGTGCCAATCCACTGCTACACCGGGGTCCGGTGTCGTGGAGGTCGGCCGTCGTGAAGGGTCGTGGGTTGTGAACGGTGATGGATCATGAGCGGTCTGATCGGCCTGGGACTGCCCGCCCTCGCGGTCGTGTTCACGGCCCTGGGGTGGGCGGTGCTGAGATCGCCGGTGGCGTCGGAGCCGTCACCGGTGGTGGTCCGGTCGTTGCTCGCGGCGGCGAAGCGCCGGGCTCTGCTCGCGGTGGCCGCGGTCGCGGCGTCGACGGTGGCCTTGGTTTTCGCGGCCGCGTCGCTGCCGTCCCTGGTGGGTCTGCCGGTTGCGTTGGTACCCGCGCTGGGCGGTGCCGTCGGGCTCTTGTCGTACGCCGCCACCCCGCCCCGGGCGGCGACGCTCGAGCCGGGCGTTCACCGCGAGGCATCACTGGTCCGGCGCACCCCCCTGTCGTTCCTCCCTCCACGAGGTGCGCTCGCCGTCGCGGCCCTCGTCGCCTTGCAGATGGCGTGCCTCGGGTTCACCGGTGCCACCTCGAGCGTGGACGAACAGGGTCGTTACCGGCTCATCGGGTTCCAGGTCGCCGAGCGATCCAGCGCGGCCGGCCCGTACGCCGGGTGGTTCTACGCCGTACCCCTGCTCGTCGTCACCGGAGTCCTGGTCGGCGCCACGTTTCTCGCCCTCCGGCGGGTCAGCACCACCCCGGCGCTGCCCCAGCGGGAGTTTGCCGATGCGGATGCCGGATGGCGTCGCTCGACCAGCCGCATCATCCTGGCCATCAGCACCGCGGCCCTGCTCGTCCAGTTCGCCGGGGTGGCGACGTTCTCGGGTGGCGCCATGCTCAGCGCCGCCTTCGACGGTGTCGCCGTCGGATGGAAGATCGCCGGTATCGGTTTGCTCGCCGGAGGCTTGGTCATGCTGGTCGGTGCCGTGGTCGTCATGACCCTGGCCGTCCTGTGGGCGTGCACCCTTCCTGTTCGTTCGTGGCGACCAGCGAGGACGCCGCCTGTGTCGGCCGACGAGGGGGGCCGGGCGGGGCCGGTCCGGTTGTGATCAGCCTCGACCCGGCCAGCGCAGTTGTCCCGTTCGAACAGATCCGGGGTCAGATCGCCGATCTCATCCGCTCGGGCGGCCTGGCCGCCGGGCAGCGGCTCCCCTCGATCCGTCAGCTCGCCGCCGACCTGCGGGTCGCTCCCGGCACGGTGGCCAAAGCCTACTCCATGCTCGAAGCCGCCGATCTCATCGAGACGAGCCGGGCTCGGGGGACACGCGTCGCCCCGGGGCAGGCCCACCCGGCCGAGGTCCATCGGGCGGCCCGGCGGTACGTCAAGGCGGTCGGCGCCCTCGACGTCGACATGGATCTCGATCTGGAGCAGATGCTCAGTGCCGTGCGGGGGGCCTGGCGGGAACTCCAGCCGAAGGCGCCGTCCCCGGACGCGTTGGGCGGGTAGGGGATCCGCCGTGGCCACGGGCTGATCAGCCGGCCGGCAACGAAGCCGCCCAGGTCCACTTCGTCATCCTCCTGGGGCGGCGTCGAAGAACCGCATCGGCGACGGTGAGCAAGCCGTTGCCAGCGGTCGCGGTCGCCTGCCCGACCACGTGATCCTCGTCCTGCCTCATGCAGCAAGCTCGACCCGCGAGCCGACGTGGCGAACAGCAGGACCCCGTTGCGTCAGCGGGCCTGTGTCGTGCCAACGACTCGGTACGACGACCCACCCAGGGAGGCGAGAGCGCATAGCGCAAACCCACACCATGCTGCGGGCGTTACGTCACGGCAGCCAGGACTTCGCACCAGTGGTGCAGTCGCCGGTGCAGACGCAGACGAGGCACAGCATCGACTTGGTGCAGACCGTGGCGAGGGGTGCATAGTGCCGGCTATCGCGCTCCTTGCGAGGGCCGAGTTCGTGTTGTTCTGAGCGCTGGGCCATCCGGCGGTTTCAGAGGCTGTCGCGGAAATTTGTCCTTGCCAGGGGCGTGCGGCTATCTACGTTGGTCTGCGTAGGGCCAGTTTGGTTTGGGCTGCCCATACGAACCCTTCGGTGGTGAGAGGGTGGCGTTCATAGTCGATCTTCAGGCGGCGTTGATTGATGATCCAGGAGAAGGTGCGTTCCACTACCCAGCGTCTGGGAATCGGTTCGAATCCCTTCTTCTTGGTTCTCTTGAGGACACTCGCGGTGATTTTTACGGCACGGCAGGCCTTTGCGAGGGCCTTCTTGAAGCCTTGGTCGGTCCAGATGAGCTTGAGTCGTGAACTCCGATACGAGAGCCGTGATTGCGTCCCGTGAGGTGGTG
>JBKDZN010000154.1:0-4338 GCA_047971245.1 Acidimicrobiales bacterium | reverse complement strand
ATCGGGTACTCGGCCGCGTCGATCAGCCTGTTCCAGATGGTGATCTCCGCCCCGGCCGGGGTCGGGCTGGTGATGGCCGGAGTCCTGGCCGACCGGTTCGGTCGGCGTGGGGTGGCCGCCGCCGGTCTGATCGTCGGCTCCGTGGCCACCGCCTGGTCCTACCAGCAGACCGGCGGGGTGCCCCTGTGGCTGAGCGCCTCGGTGGGCGTCGTGGTCGGGACCATGGCCTTCCCCCCGGTGCGGGGCTACCAGACCGAACTGTTCCCCACCCGGGCCCGAGCCCGCGTGGGGGGCTGGCTCGACCTGGTCGGCGTGAGCGGCAGCGCGGTGGGCCTGGTGACGGTGGGCTGGTTGGCCACCCGTTGGGACGATCTCGGCGCCGCGGTGGGGATCATGGTGGTGTTCCCCGTCCTCGCCGCCCTCCTGTTCCTGACCGTGTTCCCGGAAACGGCCGGCCACGAACTCGAGGCGTTCAACCCCGGCGACCCGGCGGCCACCAGTCCCGAACCGTCTCCACCAGCAGGGGATCCAACCCGGGTTTCGGATCATGGTTCCCGTCGACCATCACCAGGGTGACCGGCCCGGTGATCGCGGCCAGGTGCCGCTCCAGCTCGGCTTCGGTGGCGAACGGGTCCCGCCGACCCTGGATGACCAGTACCGGGCAGGCGATGGCTCCGAAATGGTCGACCCGGAGCTTGTCCGGCTTCCCCGGCGGGTGCAGGGGGTAGCTCAGCAGCACCAGACCGGCCGCCGGCAGCCCCTCGGCCACCGCCATCGAGGCGGCCCGACCCCCCATCGAACGGCCCCCGAACACGAGGCGATCGGGGGCGACCCCCCATTCGGCGGTGACCTCCCGGGCGGCGTCGCCCACGGCGGCCACCAGCTTCGGCATCCGGTCTGGCGGCCGCCGGCCCGGACCCTTGCGTCGGTACGGGAAGTCGAAGCGGGCCACCGGCACGTCGAGCCCGTCCTCCAGGGCGACCAGGGCGTGGTGGGTGCGGTCCCCGCCGGCGCCGTGGAACAGCACCAGGCCCCCGGCCGGTCCGGGGTCGGCCGGATCGGCGGCACCGTCGGCGGGTGGCATCGCCCCCTCGGGGGCCGGGGGTGGGGTCACGGCAGCAGGATCCTGCGGGCTTCTGACAGGGCCTCGATCCGGGCCGCGGCCTCGGCCGAGACGCCACCGTGGTCGGGGTGGGCGTCGCGCAGCAGCGTCCGGAAGCGGCGCTGGACGAGCCGCTTGCTCGGTTCCCCCTCGTCCTCGATGCCGAGGATGTCCTTGGCCCAGGCGACCGGGTCGTCCCACACGAGGTGATCGGCCAGGTCGATGACCCGACCGTTCATCACTGCGGTGATGAACTCCTGGTCGACCGGACGCCCCCAGACCAGGGCTGATCGCAGCGCATTGAAGATCTCGGCGCGCCCCTCACCGGTGAGGGAACCAGCCGCGTAGAGGGCCCCGAGGGCGAGCTGGACCGGCCGGGCCAGGCCGTCGGTGAACTCGAAACCGAGGGTGCCGTCCACCGCGACCAGCTGTTGCCGGCTGACCAGCAGGCCGACCCGGTCGGTCTGGAACCGGTGGCGGACGGTCGGTTGCACCACCCGACCCCCGGCGGCGAGGGTTTCCAGGACCCGGACCAGCCCCTCACGCAGGTCGGCTTCGACCCCGGGGGCGTTGTGGGCCACGATCCCGGCCAGCAGGACGCCCCCAGCCCCGGGGGCCGGATCGACGGGAAGGTTCCGCCGGCCGAGCGCGACCCGGCGGGTGGGCGCGATGGGGCGAGAATGGAAGATCTCGAGCTCGGCCACGATCACCGGCGCCACGGTACCGGACAAGACCCGGCCCAGGTGACACCATGTACGCCCATGGCCGACCAACCCGTCCTCCTCGACCTCGACCACTTCCGGGTCCGGCCCGGCGTCCCGGTCGACCTCGAAAGCGTCGACCCGCGGGACACCCCGTTCGTCGAACAGGACCAGAAGGACGAGGTCAAGGACGAGATCCTGCCCGCCCTCAACGACCGGTTGGAGACCCTTCAGGAGCTCCTGTGGGCCCAGCACCGGCACCGGGTCCTGGTGGTCATCCAGGCCACCGACACCGGCGGCAAGGACTCGACGATCCGCCGGGTGTTCGAAGGGGTCGACCCGTCCGGGGTCCGGGTGGCGTCGTTCAAGAAGCCGACCGAGGTCGAGCTCGCCCACGACTTCCTGTGGCGGGTGCATCAGCAGGTCCCCGCGGATGGGGAGCTGGTCATCTTCAACCGCAGCCATTACGAGGACGTGCTGGTCGTCCGGGTCGACGAGCTGGTCCCCGAGTCCCGCTGGAGCGGCCGCTACCAGCACATCGTGAACTTCGAGCAGCTCCTGACCGACGAGGGCACCACCATCGTCAAGCTGTTCCTGCACATCTCACGCGACGAGCAACGGGAACGGCTCCAGGACCGGCTGGACGACCCCGGCAAGCACTGGAAGTTCAACCCCGCCGATCTCGAGCCGCGGGAGAAGTGGAACGAGTACCAGCAGGCGTTCCAGGACGCCATCAACCGGACCACCACCGACACCGCCCCCTGGTTCGTGGTGCCCGCCGACCGCAAGTGGTACCGCGACCTGGTGGTCTCCACCATCCTGGTGGAGACCCTGGAACGGCTGAACATGACCTACCCGCCGGCCCCGCCGGGCCTGGAGGATGTCACGATCCCGGAGTGACCCGGAAGAGGTCCGGCACCCGAGGCCATGAGCGGCCCGGGCGCCGGAACGTCCTCAGACCCCGAGGATGTCCAGCTTGTCGTGCTGATGGGTCGCCTCGATCAGCCGGACGGTGCCCGAACGGCTGCGCATGACCAGCGACTGGGTGGTGATGGCCCGATGGTCGATCTGGACGCCGCGCAGCAGGTCACCGGTGCTGATACCGGTGGCGGCGAAGAAACAGTTGTCGGTGGCGACCATGTCGTCCAGGCCGAGGACCTTGTCGAGGTCGAAGCCCTCGTCGAGGAGGAGCTGCCGTTCCTCGTCGGTGCGGGGCCACAGCCGACCCTGCAGGTCGCCGCCCATGGCCTTGAGGGCGCAGGCGGTGATCACCCCTTCGGGGGTACCACCCACGCCGAACAGGATGTCGGCGCCGGAATCGGGCCAGGCGGTGGCGATGGCGCCGGCCACGTCCCCGTCGGGGATGAGCCGGATCCGGGCCCCGGCGTCGCGGATCTGGGCGATCAGGTCGGTGTGGCGTTCGCGGTCGAGCACCACCGCGGTGAGGTCGGCCACCGCCTTGCCCCGGGCCTTGGCCAGGGCACTCAGGTTGCGTTCCACGGGCAGGCGGATGTCGACGATACCGGCCCCTTCGGGGCCGACCGCGATCTTCTCCATGTACACCGCCGAGCCGGGGTTGAACATGGAACCCCGTTCGGCGGCAGCGATCACGGCGAGGGCGCCACCCCGCCCGAGGGCGGTGAGGGTGGTCCCGTCGATCGGATCGACGGCGATGTCGGTCTCCGGCGGGGAGCCGTTCCCGATGTGCTCCCCGTTGTAGAGCATGGGGGCATCGTCCGTCTCCCCCTCCCCGATGACGACGACGCCGTCCATCTCCACGCCGGACAGCACACCTCGCATGGCGTCGACGGCGGCCTGATCGGCGCCGATCTTGTCGCCTCGACCCAGCCAGCGGGCGGCGGCGATGGCCGCCGCCTCGGTGGTCCGGACGAGTTCGAGGGCCAGGTTCCGGCCGGGTTCCAGGCGAGAGTTCGGCATCAGCCGCTCCGATCAGGCCCGTCGATGGCGGCCAGGCGCACTTCGGCCCACCGCAGATCCTCACGGGCGTAGGGGTCGGTATCGTTCGCGTTCACGGCCGCCTGGGCCTCGGCCAGGTCAGCCTCCACCGTGGCCCGGTCGAGGTCGTCGACGGCCTGGGCGGCATCGGAGAGCACGGTGACCCGGGTGTCGGGCCCATCGTCGGGGTTGGGCGACACCGACACGAAACCGCTGCGCACCGCGAACCGCCGGAGGCCGCCGCTGGTGTCGGTGACCCGCACCTCGCAGGGCTGCAGGCTGCCCACGAACGGTTCGTGACCGGTCAGGAAGGCGATCTCGCCCCCACCCCGGGTTCGGGCGGTGACCTGGGTGGCCTCGGCCGAGTAGAGGTTGGACTCGGGTGACACGAACTCGACCTGGAGTGACATCAGGCCCCCGCTTCGGCCCGGAGCCGTTCGGCCTTCTCCCGGGCGGCGTCGGCGCCGCCGACGTTGAGGAACGCCTGCTCGGGCAGGTCGTCGAGTTCGCCGGTGACCAGCGCCTCGAAGCTGTCGATGGTCTCCGACACCGGGGTGAACACCCCGGACAGGCCGGTGA
>JBKDZN010000153.1:0-9846 GCA_047971245.1 Acidimicrobiales bacterium | reverse complement strand
CCATGACCCCCTTCAGGTAGCGGGCCATCACGCCCTCGACGATGGCGGCGAGGCGCCAGTACTGGAACGCCCGGTAGTAGTCGACGTTGGCCACCTCGAACCCGGTCTGTTCGGCGTAGCGTTCGAGCATCTGCTCCCGGGTCCAGAACCCCCCGATCATCGTCGGGTAGGAGGTGGCGCCCCGGGGGCTCTCCTCCCCGGGCTGCAGCCAGTTGTTGGCCAGGTAGCCGACGTCGGCCAGGACGTCGCCCAGGGTGCAGAGCTCCCAGTCGAGCACCGCCGCCACCGACCCCTTGGCGGCGTCGGTGAGCATATTGCCCAGCCGGTAGTCGCCGTGGACGATACCGGTGTAGCGCTGGGGTGGTTTGGCCGCGGTGAGCAGCTCGAACGCTTCCTCCATGTCCTTCAGCTCGCGGGTCTTGGAGTTCTCCCACTGGCTCCGCCACCGATTGAGCTGCCGGTCGAGGTAGGCCTCGGTGCGGCCCAGATCACCCAGGCCGACCTGGGTGGGGTCCACCGTGTGGAGGTCCGCCAGGACGTCGATGACCGACCGGCTCAACGTGGCCCGGGTCTCGGTGGCGGGTAGCTCGGCCTCGGCGATCTCCCCGTCGTGGACGACGGCCCCGTCCACATAGGCCATCACGTAGAACGGGGCCCCGTTGACCCCGTCGTCCTCGCACAGGCCGAGCGCGGCGGGGACCGGGACCGTGGTCCGGTTGATCCCGGAGATGATCTTGTGCTCCCGGCCCATGTCGTGGGCGGTGGCCAAGACCGAACCGAGGGGCGGGCGGCGCAGCACGTAGGCCGTGCCGTCGGCACCGACCACCCGGTAGGTGAGGTTCGAATGGCCCCCGGTGATCAGCTCGAACTCGAACGGGCCCTTGGCCCCGTCGATATGGTCAACCAGCCACGCCGTCACCGGTTCGGCGTCGATCCCCACCGGGATGCCGGAGGCCGGCTTGGTCGATTCCGTGTCGTGCCCGTCGGTCATGGGTCTCTTGTGTAGCGGGTGACCGGGCCCGGATGGAAACTGTGGGCCCGACGAGGCCGTTGGTCACTCCGAGGGGGTGGCGGCCGGCATCACCATCAGGTCGGGATGGTCGGCCACCCAGCCGGCCGCGTCGACCGGTTCGCTCTGCTGATAGCCGACCGGCAGGCGGATCAGGCCCGCGCTCGACTGGTAGATCACCTCCCAGCCGTGATAGCCGCCGTAGGCGGCCGGGTCGTCGGTCATGACCATGGTGTAGGCCTCCACCGCGGTCACGTAGGCGTCGGAGTTGTTGTAGGCGCGCAGGGCGGTGTCCATGTCGCCGGGGGCGCCTCGCGCCGCCAGGTACACGGCCGCGCCGGTGATGGCGTCGGCGTCGTCGGTCGGGTCGCCCTGGCAGCACGCCGCCCAGGTCGAGGGCAGGAACTGCAGGGGCCCGACCGCCCCGGCCCCCGACTCCCCGTCGATCCGGCTCATCCGGGTCTCCACCAGGTGGATGGCGGCCAGGGTTTCCCACGGCACCCCGGTGGCCGCCTCCGCCTGTTGGTAGAGGGGGAGGAGGTCGGCGGCGGGTGCCGGTTCCCGGATCGTCCACGCCGGCAGGGTCGGGCTGAGCGGGGCGGCCAGGACCAGGTCGAGCAGGGCCTTCTGGGCCCGCCAGTTGGCCACCACGGCGGGGACGACCGCAGGGTCGACCCCGCTGGTGACCTCCTCGGCCCATTCGGGGTGGGCGGCCAGCACCCGGTACAGGACCTGTTGGCGTCGCCCCCAGGCGGCCACCAGGGCCGGGTCGACCAGGTCGGGGTCACGCACGGCGAGCTCGGCCTCGCCGAGGTCGGCGGTGAGCGCCTCGGGGGTGCGGGGCAGCCCCAAGGCGTCGACGGTGGCCGGGGTGTCGGGCCGGCGGTCGGCTCGGGCGTCCCCGCCGGGATCGACCGGAGCGGGAGCGGGGTCCACCCCGGCCAGGTTGGACGGGGCCGGGGTGGTGGGCGGTGGGGCTGCGTCGGAACCGCTGCAGCCGGCCGCGGCCAAACCGATGGTGACGGCCAGAGCGGCCCACACCCGGGCCGGGGGCCGGGGGGTCAGGAGAGCTGCCAGCCCAGGCGTTCCGAACCGATCGAGTTGGGGTAGAACACCACGATCCAGTCCGTCATCGGGCCAGCCTCCACGTCGATCCCCTGACCGTAGTCCCCATCACCGTGGAAGGTGCCGTCCCAGTCGTAATCGGTGTAGCCGGCCGGGAGCTCGCCGGTGTTCATGGTCACGTGACGGCTGCCGTCCTCGGCGGTGGTCCACAGGCCGACCCGGTCGGCCTCGGCACTGCGGTTCTTGAAGTAGAAATCGGCCCCGACGCCGCCCAACAGGGGCCGGACGGCCGTGGCCTGGCCCCCGATGTTGCAGTACCAGTGGGATCCCCGGGGGTACCACCGGGCGTAGCCGGCGAGGGGGACCGTGGTGGCGGTACGGGCGATGTAGGCCTCGGACTCGCTGAAGGTCAGGATCATCGAACCCCGCGAGTAGCCACCGTTGATGTTGTCGATCCAGTACTGACGGCCGGTCGGGTCGGTGTCGCGGCCGAGATCGGAGTTGTAGACCCAGTCGACGAACTCGGTGGTGGAGTTCAGGCCCCGCGCCGTGAACTCCGAGCTGCGGGAGAAATGCTGGGAGATGTCCTCCATGCTCATCGCCCCGGTCTGGTATTGCGACACCCAGAACTGGAAGCCGGCCTCGTCGGGGTCCCGCCCGAAGTAGGCCCGGTAGAGGCGGCGGATCGAATCGGTCATCTGCGGGCAGGACCCGGTGGGATAGGTGACGCCACCCCCGGTGGTCAGGGTGGCCTGGTCACCGGACGAACCACCCTCGGACGTGGTCGGGCCGGCCGGTGGGGCCGGGGCGTCGAACGGCCGCCACCCGGAGAACGGGACCCCGGGAACGGGGGAGCCGGTGGCCAGCGTGGGTGCGTCGACCGGCGCGAACGACGGCGCGACAACCAACACGGTGGCGACGACGAGCGAAAGTACGGACGCGAACACGGATGGCTCCTTGTGTGGACCCTACTCCGCCGCACCGACACGCTAGCAGTCGCGGCCCGATCCGGGACCGGCAATGGCCAACCAGCGCCCCGGGCCCCGGCCGGGAGGGTTCAGCCGTGACCGGTGGCTGGGCCCGACGGTGACACGGTCGGGGTGTCACGGCGATCGGTCGGGGTGAGCGGTGCGAGCGGTACGACGACGGGGTCCCGTGGGCGTCGTGGATGGTCTGGGACTCCACCTGCCACACCCGGGCCAGCAGGTCGGGAGACGGTACCTCGGTCGGAGGTCCCTGGGTGTGCACCTGGCCGGCGTCGAGGACCACGAGACGGTCGCAGAGCCGGGCGGCCAGGGTCAGATCGTGGAGCACCACCAGCACTGGGAGCGCGAGATCGCTCAGCAGGGCGACCAGTTCGAGCTGGTAGCGCAGATCGAGATGGTTGGTGGGTTCGTCGAGCAGCAGGATCTCGGGTTCCTGGGCGAGCGCCCGGGCCAGGACGACCCGCTGCTGCTCGCCTCCCGAGAGGCGCTCGAATGGGGCCGCCAGCAACCCGGCCACGCCGGTCCGCTCCGCGCAGCGGATCAGGAACGCTCGTTCGGCACCGCCCGATCGTTGCAGCAGGCTTCGGTGGGGGAGGCGGCCGAGTTCGATCACCTGGGCCACGCTGATCCCGGGGTCGACGGTCTGATGCTGGAGAACGACGGCCATCGTCCGGGCCAGTTCGCGACGGGACAAGTCGCCGGCCGGGCGACCCTTGATGCGTACCGTTCCCGCGCTCGGCCGTTGTTCCCCGACGACGCAACGGAGCAGGCTCGATTTTCCCGAACCGTTCGGACCCACGATTCCCAGGGTCTCACCGGCCGCGAGTTGCTGGTTCACGCCGGCGAGGATCGTTCGCCCCCCGACCCGCCAGGTCAGTCCGGACACCTCGATCGCGGGCGGCGGCCGGGTCGTCATGTGGTGCGGCGGAGGATGACGAGGAACACCGGTGCACCGAGCATCGCGGTGACGACACCGAGGGGGATCTCCTGGCCCGGCCGGACGATGCGGGCGAGGACGTCGGCCCACACCAGGAACGTGCCGCCCCACATCGCGGCGATGGGAAGCAGGCGGCGGTGGGCCGTCCCGACGACCAGGCGCACACCGTGTGGGGTGATCAGGGCCACGAACCCGATGGCACCGGACACCGAGACCAGGGCGCCGACGGTGAGCGCGACCAACACCACCATGCCCGTCCGGAGTCGGGCGACCGGGTACGCCGAGCGATCGGGCCGCCTCCTCGCCGATGGCCAGCGCGTCGAGACGCGACGAGAACATCCAGAACACGACCAGTGCGGCCGCGGTCACGGCCCCAGGAACCACCACGGCGCCGAGCTCCGCCCGGTGAGGGAACCGAGGATCCACGTCAACGCCCGCCGCAGGTCACCATTGTCGGGGAACGACAGGATCACCCAATGGCTCGCCGCGGTGTACATCGCGCCGACGGCGACACCGGTGAGCACCAGCCGCAGGGGTTCGAGGCGGAGGCCCCGTCGGGCGACGAGGAAGACGATGACGAAGGCGCTCATGCCGGTCAAGAAGGCGGCGATCGGGATGCTCAGCACGGCACCGAGGCTGGTGGGTGTTGCCAGTACGAGTACGACGCCGAAGCTCGCTCCCGAGCTCACCCCGATCAGGTCGGGATCGGCGAGGGGGTTGCGGAGGAGAGCTTGGAGGACGACGCCGCAGGCGGACAGGCCGATACCCACGACCACCCCGAGCAGGACCCGCGGCAAGCGGACGCCGGTCACGATCTCCTGCTCGGCGAAGCTGGCCCCGGTGGCGACATCGAAGCCGAAGGGGCTGAGTGACACACCAACCGGCGTCGCCCACCTCAGGCGTCGTGAGATCGATCGAGATGGGTTCGAGACCGTCGGCGGCCAGCCGGTACCGAGGTGTGGTCGTGGATGCAGATTGGCCTGGCACGGTGAGCGTTCTTGGCTCGATTGGTCCGGTCGGTGCCGCTCCGAACGGGGAACCGTCAGCGCGTGACGGCGTGATCCGCCGAGCAGCACGCGGCGGTCTTGGTCTTTGTGCCGACCTTCTTGAAGCTCATGGGCTCACCTCCTCTCGGCAGGATCGGGCTACCTTATCCAGGGAATGGGAGTCATTCTTGTAGTTTTCGGGATGAAGACCATGGTGCGCTCCGGCCCGCCGAACGGCCGACGGGCCCCGGTCCCAGCCCGTCCGCGCGACTGATCAGACGATTGGGGGAGCACTGCTGTGCCCGACGTGATCGTTCCCGCCCCGGAGTTCCCTGCTCGGCTCCGCCAGGGATGGAACGTCACCTGGCCCCTGCTCGTTGTCAGCCTGTCGTCGCTTTTCCTCACTGCGGCCGGCACGGCCATCCTCGGTCAGTACGGCACCACTGCACTCACGGCGATGGCGATCGCCGCGCCGATGGTGCTGGTCACCTCGGCGGTCATCAGCCCGAGCGGCTCTGCCGCGCAGATCCTCGCGGCCCAGGTGGGCGGGCGCCGACGAGCACGAACGTCTGGCCGGACTCTTCCGGGCCGCGATCCGGTTCGGCGTCGGGCTCGGCGTTGGTGCTGCGGTGCTCATCGCCGCACTCCACCCGTGGTTGTTGGGATGGTTGGGCGGCGACCTCGCCGAAAACACCGGTGCCCGTTCGGTCCTGTTGTTCCTGCTGCCGACGATCCCCCTCACGGTGGCGACGGCGGTGGGACGGGGCTGGTTGGTGGTTGCGGCGGTCAGCCGGCTCGACGTCGTCAGCCTGGCTGCATACCGCACGATCGGGACGACGATCGCCATCGTGTTCGTCATCGCCTACACGGTGAGCACGTCGCTGTCGATGCTGGTCGGGCAGCGGCTCGGGGCCGGTGACGTTCACGGCGCTCGACGTTGGGTCAATCCCCTGTCGGTCCTGATGGCGGCCGGGGTGGCCGTGGCCGGTAGTGGTGCCGTGTTGGTGCCCGGTGTGTGGTTCTCCTGGCTGTCCGGGGACGGTGCCGTCGTCCAGGCGGCGGCCGATCAGCGAGCTTTGTGGCTCATCCTCCTGCCGGCCATGGTGGTCGGCATGGTGTCGGCCGGAGTGATCCGGGCGGGCGGAGACACCCGTTCGACGATGTGGATCGGCATCGCAGCCCAGCGGCTGTTCGCAATGCCCCTGGCGTGGACCCTGGCCATCCGCCTCGAGTGGGGTCTCCGGGGCGTCGTGATCGCGGTGACCTCGGGCTGGGGTGCTCCGAGCCGTCCTGGGCATGGCGCGTATCGGCTTCGGTACCAACGCGTGGTCGACGGTGCCGCCCTACTGCCCGGTCAGCCGTCGCCGGTGGCGATCGGCCGGTCGGGATCCGCGGACCATTGTGACCACGAGCCGACATAGAGGCGGGCGCGGTCGAGGCCGGTGTGTTCGAGGGTCAGGATGTCGTGGCAGGCGCTCACCCCGGAGCCGCAGTAGAAGATGGGGGCGGCGTCCCGGCCGATGACGGGGGCGAAGCGGTGTTCGAGTTCGTCGACCGGACGGAAGCGGCCGTTGGCGTCGAGGTTGCCGGCGAAGGGCAGGTTGGCGGCGCCGGGCACGTGGCCGGCCCGGGTATCGATCGGCTCGTGCTCACCCCGGAACCGGTCGGCGGCTCGGGCGTCGACCACGACCCCGCCGGCGTCCAGGTGGGCCTGCACGGCATCCGCGTCGACGATCCGGTCGGTGGGCCACGGCACCACGGGCCGGGCCGGGGCGGGTTCAACCGTGAGCTCACCCGATTCGAGCGGGCCCGGCCATCCGGCCAGGCCGCCGTCGAGCAGGGCGGCCGGGGCGCCGATCGTCCGGAGCATCCACACCAGGCGCCCGGCGATCATCCCGCCGAGGTCGTCATAGGCAACCACCAGGTCGTCGAAGCCGACACCGGCCGCGGTGAGCCCGTCGGCGAACACTTGGGGGTCGGGCAGGGGATGGCGCCCGTCGGCCGAGCTCGGGGGTCCGGCCAGGACGGTTTCCAGGTCGACCCAGACGGCGCCGGGAATGTGCTCGGCCAGGTAGGCCTCATGGCCGTCCCGCCCGTCGAGGTAGGAGCGGGTGTCGACCAGGCGAACCACCCGACCCAGACCCATACCCGCCGACACGAGCTGGTCGACCACCCAGGTGGCGGGAACGATCGGTGGAGGCATCGTCAGGTCGGGTTCCCCCGGAATGGCGTCACTCATGACCCGGCAAGGTAGCGGTCGGCCAGGTCGTCGAGCACGGCGAAGAACTCCTCGGCACACGACGAGATGACGTCGGCCACCGGGACGACGGCGTCGATCCGGCCGGCCACCTGCCCACCGAGGGCCAGGGCCGCCTCCATGTCGCCACCGAAGTACAACGCCTGGGCGTCACCGAACTCGCCGAACACATTGTGCTCGGCGAACCGGAGCTTCTCGCTCCGCTCGGTCCGCATGGCCCGAAGGGCCGGGGAGTGGCGTGAGTTGAGGAACACAGTGTCGGTCTCGGCCGCGGCCACGATGGCCTGCTTCCAGTTGTCGTGCACCGGGCTCTCGGCCGCCGACACCATCCGGGTGCCCATCTGGACCCCCTCGGCGCCGAGGGCGAACGCCGCGGCCATGGTGGCCCCGTCCAGCATCCCGCCGGCGGCGATGATCGGCACATCGACCCGGGAACGGATGAGGGGCAACAGCACCATGGCGGCCACCGGATCCGGATTCTTGAAGCCGCCGCCCTCGCCGCCCTCCACCACCAGGCCGTCGACCCCGGCCTCCACCGCCTTCATGGCCCCCCGCAGGGTGGGGACGACATGGTAGACGGTCAGGCCGGCCGCCTTGAGCTGGGCGGTGTACCGGGTGGGGTCACCGGCCGAGGTGGTCACGAAGCGCACCCCCTGGTCGACCACGAAATCGGCGATGCCGGGGTCACGCACGAAGGCCTGGGCGATGTTGACCCCGAACGGCTTGTCGGTGAGATCACCCATCCTGGCGATCTCGGTCCGGACCTCGTCGAGTTCGCCGGAAGAGGTCTCGATGATGCCCATCGCCCCGGCGTTCGAGACCGCGGCGGCCAACTGGCTGCGGGCGATCCAACCCATCGGGGCCTGCACGATGGGGATCTCGATACCGAGCTGCCGGGTCACCCGGTTGTCGAACCGGGCGGGCGACGCCGGGGCCGGGGTCTCGTCGGGGGAACCGTCGGTGCTGCTCACCGACCCGACGTTACGGCCGGGCCCGGTCGGTGGGCCAGCCGGCCGGTCACAGGGCCAGGTGGAGGCGGAGGGCCTCGTCGAGGGCGGCGCTGTCGGGACCGGTGAGCACGCCGACCCGGGGCCCGATCCGCTCGATGGCGATCGATCGGACCTGTTCGGCCTGGGCCTTCGAATCCCTCGGCAGCCCGGTCTGGCCGGCGCGGAGCAGGACCTGGAACGGGTGGATCCGCCGGATGTTGCTGGTGATCGGGACCACGGTGACCACCCCCCGCCCCAGGCGGGCGGCGGTGGCGTTCGCCCCGTCGTTGCTGACGATGACGGCCGGCCGCCGCTTGTTGGCCTCCGCCCCCCGGACCGGGTTCAGGTCGACCCAATGGATCTCGCCCCGGCGCATCAGTCGGGACCGTCCGGGTTCCATGGATCGGTCCCGCCCAGGTCGGCATCCCACAGCTCGGCGTCGTCGCTGGTGGCCCACTCGGCCCATGCATCCTCGTAGGCGGCGCCGAGCTCGGAGGCCCGCAGCAGCCGCACGGCCCGGTGGAGGGCCGCCGATCGGGACTGGAGGCCCCGGTCGCGGGCGTAGGCGTCGAGATACGCCACGTCCTCGTCGGGGAGGCTGACACTGACCTTCATGCCCGCGATCGTACTACCAGGGAGCTACCAGAGGTAGCACCGAATGGCTACCGGGTTGGTGGCGGGCCCGTCAGACACCGTCGATCCGGTCCCGCGGTTCGATCCGGTGCCGGATGTAGAGCCGGGCGTCGTCCTCGTCGAGACCGAAGCTCTCCATCAGGCCGGCCACGATCACCTCGACATAGGACCGGTGCGGCGGGTTGGGCGGGGCCACCCGTGGCGCGGTGACGGTGACGACCCGATGCCCGGCGGGTCCGCGGCCGAGGTCCAGGATCCGGCCGTACCAGCCGGGGTCCACATCGAGGTGTCCCCGTTCGATCAGCCCGGCCAGCCCGGCTGGGTTGATGTCGACGGCGCCGGGGGGCCGACCGTTCTCCTGGGCCGCCACGTCGGCGAACTGGCCGAGGGTGACCAGCCACAGCCGGAGCCGGGTGGGCCGGGTCGGCCGATCCCCCGGTGAGGGTCCCGCCGGGGGATCGGCGTCGAGGAAGGCGACGCCACCTCCGCCCCACGACGTCGACCGGCGGGCGAAGCGGAGCCGGTGGGGGACGGTCATGGTGGCCTCGTCCCGGGGTGGCTCGGGATCGCGGGCGCCGGGCTGGATCCGGCCGGTGCTGCCGGGCACGGGACCCCCGGTCAGGTAGGTGGAGAACCGTGCCGCCCTTAGGTTCGAACCGTAGGCCGCGTACCACACCAGGAGTCCGGCTCCGTCCTCCGGCCCGGACCGGGCGGCGGCTGTGTCCGTCACCGGAGCACCAGCGCCGTCCAGTCGCCGTCGTGCCGCTCCTCGATCCGCTGCCGGCCGGGGTGGAGGGCCAGGAGATCGTCGGCCTGATCGGCCAGGATCCCGGTGAGGACGAGCCGGCCCCGGCCGGCGTTGTGGTTGGCGATGTCCTCGGCGGCGAGCCGGAGGTCGCCGACCACCAGGTTGGCCACGGTCAGGGAGAACCGGCCGCGGTGTTCGGGCGGCACATCGGCGGCGACTCTAGATACCAACGACCG
>JBKDZN010000152.1:0-2364 GCA_047971245.1 Acidimicrobiales bacterium | reverse complement strand
CCGCCCGGTGGCGCTAACGCTCCCGCAGCCGGGCCCCTGGGCGCCAGCTGCCCAGGGCCTGCTCCCCCAGGTCCAGCGTCCACCCCGCAGCCGACGAGGTCCTCCCGGCCCCGGCCGCCGCCAGGCCGGCGGCCACCCCGTCGACCGTCCGGACGGGCGCGCCCAGCGCGCCCAGCAGGGAGCCGATCGGGTCGTCGCTCCCGGCGGCCGCGGCGACGGTGGCCTCCCAACGCTCCACCGCCCCGGCCAACGGCGGCCGGCCGTAGTCGGGGTGGCCGGCGGCGTCATCGGCGGCGGCCACCCCGACGAACCCGGCGCCCGACAGTCCGGTCCGCTCCGGTTCGGCCTCGACGTCGGCCGCGACCCGGTCGAGCACGGCGGCGGCCGCCGCCGGGGCCAGACCGTCCACGGCCAGGTCGATCCAGGCCGCGGCCAGGACCGACCGGACCCGGGCGGCGGCCCGATCCCAGGCGGCCAGCCAGTCGAGATCGGCGGCCGTCCGGTCGATCCCGGCCCGGCGGCACGCCTCCTGCCACTCCCGCTCCCGGGCCAGGGCCGGTGCGGTCACCGGTTGGATCCCCAGCGAAGCCGCCACCCGACCCGGGTCTTCGCCGGGCGCACCGTAGGCCCGGAACCACACGGCCGGCTCCCCGTCGGGGACCTCGTCGAGCACCACGGCCCGCAGCCCGATCTCGGCCGCGTCGTCGGCCGTGGACGTCGTGGTCAGGCGGCCGTCGCCGCCCACGGCGAGCCACACCCGACCGGCCGGGCGGTCGGGAGCATCCGCGCTGAGCACGAACGACGGGCGACCGTGACGACGGCCCACCACGGTGGCGACCAGGGCCGACGTGGCCCGGTATGGGCCTCGGGCCAGCACCGGGGTCAGGGGGTCGGCCGAACGATCGGGCCGACCTCCCGACCAGGTCCCGCCGATCCCCACCACCCCTTGGCGGTCACGGCCGGGATCGATGACCCAGTCGATGGCCGGAGAACGGCGGGGTGCCGCCGACGGCCGCAGGAAGTGGGCGGCCGTGTCGTCGGGTGTGGCCGCGGCACCGGTCCCGAACCAGAGGGTGAACCGGTCGACGTCTGCCCGCTCGACCCCAGCCGTCACCTGGTACCGCCCGGCCGGGAGGGCGGGGACGGACCCGGCCGCCACCTCCTCACCGTCCACCACGACGGTGATCGCCGATCCGGAGCCCGGGCCCGATCCGACCGGTTCGACCCGGACCGCGACATGGAACCACCGGGCCCCGGTCAGCAGTGCGGGCAGGCGGACCGTGGCGCCGTCGACGGTCACCTCCTGACCACCTCCGGGCGGTCCGTGCAGGCCGAGCCGGGTGCGGCCGGCCTCGTCGGTGAGCGACCACCCCGTCCATCCGTCACGCCGCCAGTGGGGGGTCAGCCGGACCCACGACGCCACCGTCACCGCCCCGTCGACCGCGACCGGTTCCACCGACCGGATCGGGGACCCCGCGGTGCCGGTCAGGCGCTCGGCAGCGGGGTCGCCTGACCCGACCCGGACCACGGCCGGCTCGTCGAAGCGGATCGACTCCGGCTCAGCCGCGCCGTTCCCGTGCCCCCCGTGCCCGTGCCCCCCGTTTCCGTGCCCTCCGTTCCCGTTCGTCCCGCCGTCGGACCGTGAGATCCGGTGGAGGACGCCGACCGTGACCCCACCGGCGGCCTGCAGCTCCGCTCCGGGACCCGACACCGACCCCGAGCCGTCGTAGATCTCGATTCGGTGGCCGGCGCCGGGTACGGCGGTGACGGCGACCGCGGCCACCGTGAGACGGACCCGGGGCGAGGCGGCCACGATCCTGGACTCCCCGGCCACGACCAGGAACCGCATCCCGGTGCACACCAACCGGTGCCGCCGACCACCGGCCCCGGTCCAGTGGATCAGCTCGAACAGGTCGTCCCGCCGGGCCAGGTCGACGACCACCTCCAACCGGCCGGGGGCCGGTCCGAGGAGGCGGAGACCGGCTGCGGTCGACCTCAGCCAGGGGATACCGAGGGGACGATCGGCCCACTGGTCGTCGTCGAGCGCGGCCGGCAGGCACCGGGGTTCCGGGTCCAGGGTGAGGGGGGCACCATCGGCCCCCGATCGGACGTCGAGCGCCGTCCCCGACCCGCCCACCGGCCCCACGGCGGCCACCCGGAACCAGCTACGGGGGCCGACGGCCCGATCGGTGATGCCCAACCGTCCGGTGACCGCCGGTTCGACGTCGAGCAGGGCGAGGCCGTCCGGGGTGGCGATGTCGAGGACCCAGCGGTGGTCGAGACCGGCACGGTCGGTCACCGCCCGGGGCTCCTCCCCCACCCGGGCCGCGTCGACGGCGTCGGCCGCCCGCCGGGCGGCGTCGA
>JBKDZN010000151.1:0-15160 GCA_047971245.1 Acidimicrobiales bacterium | reverse complement strand
CCGGGGGCGCCTCGGCCGCCTGAGGTGCCTCTTCGGCGTCGGTCCCCAGCGTGCGGCGTGTGGCGGAAGCTGCGGCCACGGGGACATCCTTGAGGTCGCTCACGATCAAGTGATGCTAGTGCCTCACCACGCCGGAACCGTTGCGTTGCCCAAGGCGTTCCCGTGACCTGCCGATCCCGGGCCGGTCCCCGCCCTCGACCCGGGACGGGCTCCCCACCGGCGCCGCCACCAGCCCGGCAAGCGGATACCATCCGGCGACATGTCCACCCTTCGTCGCACACTCGCCGGATCGGGGCGATGCGGGCGCTGATCACCGGGGCCGGCGGGTTCGTCGGTCCGCATCTCGCCGCCCACCTGGTCGAGCGGGGCGACGAGGTGATCGGGCTCGACACGTCCGACGGTCCAGACCTGACCGATCCGGCCGGCTGGGTCGACGCCCTCGGCCGGCACCGGCCCGAGGTCGTCTACCACCTGGCCGGATGGAGCGACGTGAGCGGGTCGTGGCAGGCCCCCCTGCAGACCTTCACCGTCAACGCCACCGGGACGATGGCCGTACTGGAGGCGGCCGTCGCCGCCGGGGTCGGGCGGGTCGTCTACATCTCCAGCGCGGACGTCTACGGCATCGTGGCCGTCGACGACCAGCCGATCACCGAGCACCAGCCCTGCTGCCCCCGCTCCCCCTACGGGGTGTCGAAGCAGGCGGCGGAGGCGGTGTGCCACCAGTACGTGCGGGGCCGGGGTCTCGACGTCGTCATCGTCCGACCGTTCAACCATCTGGGGCCGGGGCAGAGCCCCCGGTTCGTCGCCTCGGCGTTCGCCAGCCAGATCGCCGAGGCGGAACTGGCCGGTGGCGGGGAGCTCCGGCACGGCGACCTGTCGGCCCGGCGTGACCTCAGCGACGTCGCCGACGTGGTCCGCGCCTACCGTCTACTGGCCGAGCGGGGCCGCACCGGCGAGGTCTACAACGTCTGTTCCGGTGAGGCGGTCACCATGCAGTCCCTGCTCGACATCCTGGTCGAACGGGCCAAGGTGCCGATCGCCACCTCGATCGACCCGGAGCGGCTCCGACCCGTCGAGCTCCCCCTCCTGGTCGGTTCGCACGCCAAGCTCACCGCCGACACCGGCTGGGAGCCCAGCCGCCCACTCGCCGACACCCTGGCCGCCGTACTCGACGATGCCCGCGAGCGAGGCATCTGACCCCGCTCCACGGGCCGATCGTCCCGCACCCCTCCGATCACCACCGGCCCACTGGCCCCGTTTTTCCCGCCCCCCCGAACGACCGGTCGCTCTCGACGCCGCCGGCCAAGGAGCACACCCCATCATGACCACGAGAACTGCACTCATCACCGGCCTCACCGGCCAGGACGGCTCGTACCTGGCCGAGTTCCTGCTCGACAAGGGCTACGACGTCATCGGCATGGTCCGCCGGTCGAGCACCATCAACTTCGAGCGCATCGCCCACATCCAGAGCGACATCCAGATCGTCCAGGGTGACCTGCTCGACGAGATGTCGCTGCGCGAGGTGCTGCGCACCCACCGACCCGACGAGGTCTACAACCTGGCCGCCCAGTCCTTCGTGCAGACGTCGTGGCAGCAGGCCGTGCTGACCGGTGAGACCACCGCCCTCGGGGTCACCCGGCTACTCAACGCGGTGCGGGAGGCCGACCACGACATCCGCTTCTACCAGGCGTCCTCATCGGAGATGTTCGGCAAGGTGGTGGAGGTCCCCCAGACCGAGACCACCCCGTTCTACCCCCGCTCCCCCTACGGGGTGGCCAAGCTCTACGGCCACTGGATCACGGTGAACTACCGCGAGAGCTACAATATGCACGCGTCGAGCGGGATCCTGTTCAACCACGAGAGCCCCCGACGGGGCCTGGAGTTCGTGACCCGCAAGATCACCAACCATGTGGCCCGGATCAAGCTCGGCCTGATCGACGAACTCCCCCTCGGCGACCTGGACCCCCAGCGGGACTGGGGTTTCGCCGGGGACTATGTGGAGGCGATGTGGCTGATGCTCCAGCAGGACCAGCCCGACGACTATGTGGTGGCCACCGGGGAGACCCACTCGGTGCAGGAGTTCTGCGAGCTGGCCTTCGGCCATGTCGGCCTCGACTGGCGTGACCATGTCCGCCAGGACCAGCGGTTCATGCGCCCGGCCGAGGTCGACCTCCTCATCGGTGACCCGGCCAAGGCCGGCAAGGTACTGGGCTGGCAGCCCCGAACCGGTTTCCGGGATCTGGTCACCTCGATGGTCGACGCCGACCTGGAGCTGGTCGAACGCGAGCAGCGCGCCCTGGCCTGAGTTGGCCGGCGCCCCCTGGAGACGATGACATGACCGAGACGGCGGCCGCCGCCGAGATCCCCCTGGTGGTGACGGTGATCTGTGGCGGGGTGGGCGCGGCCCGCCTCCTCACCGGTATCCGCCGCGTGGTGGGCGATGAACGCGCCGTCACCGCCATCGCCAACGTCGGCGACGATCTCGAGCTCCACGGGCTCCAGGTGTCGCCCGACCTCGACACCATCGTGTACACCACCGCCGGGGCGGTGAGCCAGGAACGGGGCTGGGGCCTCGAAGGCGAGACCTGGCAGGCCATGGACACCGTGAGCCGCTACGGGGGCCCCACCTGGTTCTCGCTCGGCGACCGGGACATCGGCACCCACCTGTACCGCACCCACCGCCGGGGCGAGGGGGCCACCCTGTCCACGGTGACGGCCGAGATCGCCGCCGCCTGGGGCCTCGGGTTCCGGCTGCTGCCCGTCACCGACGACCGGCTCCGGACCATGGTCACCGTCGCCGACGGCGCCGGATCGGGCACCGAGATCACGTTCCAGGAGTACTTCGTCGGCCGCGGCCACGATGTGGCGGTCAGGGCCGTCCGGTTCGACGGGGCCGAGACCGCCCGCCCGGCTCCCGGCGTCCTCGAGGCCATCGCCACGGCGCCGCGGATCGTGATCGCCCCGTCCAACCCGATCGTGTCGATCGACCCGGTCCTGGCCGTGCCGGGCGTCCGGGCCGCCCTCGCCGCCCGCCGGGCTGACGTGGTGGCGGTCTCACCGATCATCGGCGGCAAGGCCTTGAAGGGTCCCGCCGACCGGCTCCTCACCGAGATGGGCGGGGAGGCCTCCGCGGTCGGTGTGGCCCGTTGGTACCAGGACCTGATCGGCACCCTCATCGTCGACACCGCGGACGCCGGCTCGGTGGCGGACATCGCCGCGCTCGGTATCACCCCGGTGGTGATGCCGACCGTCATGAGCGATCCGGACGTGACCGACCGGCTGGCCGAATCGGTCTGCGATACGCCAGGGTCTTCTGGCACGATGGCCTGATGGCCCGGCCCCTCACCGTACTACCCGTCCACGGACTGCCGGAGGTGCAGCCAGGCGATGACCTGGCCGGCCAGATCATCGACGCCTGCTCCGCCCCCGACCCCGACGGTGACCCGGGGCCGGGTCTGACCGACGGCGACGTGCTGGTGGTGTCGCAGAAGGTGGTGTCGAAGGCCGAGAACCGTCTGGTCAAGGTGGACCCCGACGACCCACTCGCCCACAAGCCCCTCGTCCTGGAGGAGTCGGCCCGGGTGGTGCGCCGGCGGGGTGACCTCATCATCTCCGAGACCCACCACGGGTTCGTGTGCGCCAACGCCGGCATCGACCGCTCGAACGTCGCCCCCGACATCGCCGCCCTGTTGCCGGTCGACTCCGATCGCTCGGCCCGCCGGCTGCGTGACGCCATCAAGGGCCGTCTCGGAGTGACCGTGGCGGTGATCGTGGCCGACACGTTCGGCCGACCGTGGCGCCGGGGCCTGACCGACATCGCCCTCGGCTCGGCCGGGATCCGCCCCATCGTCGATCTGCGGGGCACCACCGACGCACTGGGCCGGGAGCTCCACGTCACCGAGGTGTGCGTGGTCGACGAGCTGGCCGGCGCGGCCGAACTGGTGCGGGGCAAGGCCACCGGTATCGCGGTGGCGGTGATCAGGGGGGTCGATCCGGCCTGGTTCGGCGAGGGTGGCGTGGTCGCCGACGTGGTCCGCCACCCCAGCGAAGACCTGTTCCGGTGACCGACGCCCCCGTCCATCCCGAAGAAGGCCTCGACCCCGACGACGCCCGGCCCGGTGACGGGGCCCTCACGGCCTACGTTCCCGACGACCCCGACCCCGATGCCCTGCTGGACGGCTTCGTCAGCTATGTCACCGAGACCGGCCTGTCGCTCTACGAGGCCCAGGAGACGGCCATCCTCGAACTCCTGGCCGGCGACCATGTGATCCTCACCACCCCCACCGGGTCGGGCAAGTCGCTGGTGGCCATGGCCGCCCACTATGTGGCCCTGGCCCAGGGTCGTCGCAGCGTCTACACCGCCCCGATCAAGGCTCTGGTGTCGGAGAAGTTCTTCGACCTGCGACACCGGTTCGGGATCGACCAGGTGGGCATGATCACCGGGGACGCCACCATCAACCATGACGCCCCGATCATCTGCGCCACCGCCGAGATCCTGGCCAACTGGGCCCTGCGGGACGGGGCCGCCGCCGACGTCGGCGTGGTGATCGCGGATGAGTTCCACTACTACGCCGATCCCCAGCGGGGTTGGGCGTGGCAGGTTCCCCTGCTGGAGCTGACCAACGCCCAGTTCCTGCTCATGTCGGCCACCATGGGCGATCCCCACTTCTTCCAGCGTGACCTGGAGGAACGCACCGGCCGCACCGCGGCGGTGGTGTCGTCGACCGAGCGGCCGGTGCCCCTCGACTTCTCCTACCACCGCACGACCGTGCACCAGTCGGTCTCGGATCTGCTCGAACACGACCAGGTGCCGGTGTATCTGGTCCATTTCACCCAGCGGGAGGCGTCGGAGGCGGCGCAGGGGTACCTGTCACTCGACCCGCTCACCCGGGACGAGAAGGCCCGGGTCCGGGAGGCCATCGGCGAGTTCCGGTTCGACTCCCCCATCGGCAAGGACCTCCGCCGCCTGGTCATGGGCGGGGTCGGGGTCCACCACGCCGGCCTGCTCCCCAAGTACCGGCTGCTGGTGGAGCGGCTCGCCCAGCAGGGCCTGCTCAAGATCATCTGTGGCACCGACACCCTCGGGGTTGGGGTCAACGTCCCCATCCGGACGGTCCTGTTCACCCAGCTGTTCAAGTACGACGGCACCACGACCCGGATCCTGACCAACCGGGAGTTCGCCCAGATCGCCGGACGGGCCGGCCGCAAGGGGTACGACCAGGTCGGCTACGTGTGGGCCCAGGATCCACCCCATGTGGTCGACAACCTGCGGGCGGAGGCGAAGGCGGCCAAGGAGACGGGCAGGAAGCGCAAGGTGGTGAAGCGCAAAGCCCCGGACCGGGGCTACGCCCACTGGACCGAGGACACCTTCAACCGGCTGGTCTCGAGCGCCCCCGAGCCGTTGACGTCCTCGTTCCAGATCACCCACCAGATGATCATGAGCCTGCTCGACCGGCCCGGCGACGGCTGTGCCGCGGTCCGCCGCCTGCTCACCGACAACCACGAGACCCGGAAACGGCAGCGGCAGCACATCCGCCGGGCCATCGCCATCTACCGGTCCCTGGTGGAGGCCGACCTGCTGGAGGTCCTGCCCGAACCCGACGAGTTGGGCCGACGGGTGCGGGTCGTGGTCGACCTCCAGGACACCTTCGCCCTCCACCAGCCCCTGTCACTGTGGGCGGTCGAGGCCATCGAACAGCTGGCGGCCCAGACCGCAGCCGAGGATACCGTCGAGGCCGGTCCGACGTCGGGGGCCGGGCTGGGCGTCGGGACCGGGACCGGGACCGGGAGCGGGGTCGCCGACACCGTCGACCTGGGGGGTGGGGACCTCGACCCCGACCAGTACGCCCTGGCCGTGCTGTCGGTGATCGAGGCGGTGTTGCCCTCACCCAGGGTGATCATCGCGGCCCAGATCGACAAGGCCAAGCAGGACCTCCTGGCCGAGCTCAAGTCCCGCGGGGTGGAGTACGAGGAGCGGATGGATCGCCTCGCCGAGGTGACCCATCCGAAACCGAACGCCGAGTGGATCTACCACTCCTTCGACCGGTTCCGGGCCCGGCACCCGTGGGTGGGCGGTGACAATGTGGCCCCCAAGGCCGTCGTTCGTGACCTGCTGGAACGGGCGATGACCTTCGGGGAGTACGTCTCCCACTACGGGCTGAAGCGATCGGAGGGCGTGGTCCTGCGCTACCTGTCCGACGTCTACGCCGCGGTGATCCAGAACATTCCCGACGACAACAAGACCGACGAGATCGACGAACTGGTGGACTGGCTGGGTGCGGTGATCCGCCAGGTCGACTCCAGCCTCATCGACGAGTGGGACCGGATCCGCTTCCCCACGGGGGGCGACGAGGCCGTGCGGCCCCCGGACGACCTCGACGACGTCACCGCCAACCCCCGGGCGTTCGGGGTGATGGTACGCAACGAGGCCTTCCGGTGGGTGAGCGAACTGGCCCGCCGCCGTCTCCAGGACCTCGGCCTCGACGCCGAGGAGACCGAACTGCTGGCCTTGGCCCTGGCCGAGTACTTCGACGAGCACGACGAGATCCTGACCGACCCCGGGGCCCGGGGCCGGGACCGCTTCCTCCACGATCCGGTTGGCGGCCGGGTGACCCAGATCCTCCGGGACCCCGACGACACCGACGAGTGGCGGCTGGTGTTCAGCGTCGACACCGACGCGTCCCGGGAGGCCGGCCGGGCCGTGCTCCGCCTGGACGCGCTGACCCGGGCCGGCGAGCCCGCCTCGTGCTGACCTCGCGCTGAGCCGTCCCGGTCGGGTGATCGGCCCGCGGGTCAGGTGGTGGCGCTGGGCGGAGCCGACGGCTCCGTCTCGACACCCATGACCATGTTGATGCGGCTGCTGGAGTCGGCCTTGTCCGTGCCCCCGACGCCGAACACCATCTCGATGCCGCACTCGTCGCACACACCGGTCTCCGGCACGACCGCCCCCGAGGCCCGGTCACCACCATTGGCGAACACCAGGTGGTGATCGGGGTACTTCGACGCCACCATCCGCAGGGATTCCGACACCGTCCGGTCGGTGTCGACGGCCAGCACCGCGTCGTCGACGGCCCGCAGCGCCCGGACGATCCGCAGGCGATCCTGCTCGTCCATGATGATCTGCCCCTTCTTGATCATCTGCTGCTCATTGTTGTTGACGATCACCACCAGCACATCGGCCGTCTCCGCGGCCGCCTCGATCATGTCGAGGTGGCCGGCGTGGATGGGGCTGAAGAAACCGCTGACGATGTTGACGGTTGGTCGTTCCATGATGATTCCTGCCCTGTTCGGCGGCGGGAGGGACTGGACCGTCGGGTCGTGGTGAACGACCTCGGTGGGGACGGCGGTCACCCAGTCTAGATCGGAACGGTCGCCGCCTGGCCGATGAGCGTTCGGTCCGCCGGGGCTCCGCCGAACCGGGCGATCTCAGCGACCGGCCCGCGCCGCGATGAGCTCGGCGGCCAGCTCCTCGTACCGTTCGGCCTGGCTGGACGGGTTCATCCACCGTTCCACGAAGGCCCGGCCGTTGGCCCCCATGGTGGATCGGCCCTCGGGATCGGCCACCAGGTCCTCGAGCGCGGCGATGAACGGGCCGGGTTCGTCCGGGGCCACCGACACCCCGGCCTTCGCGTCGGCCAGCACGTTGGCCACCTCGCTCCCCTCGTCGATGCTGGCCAGCACGGCCCGCCCGGCGGCCAGGCTGGCGTACAACTTCGACGGGGTGCTCGACCGGGCCAGGCCGGTCTTGAGCAGGATCAGGAGCAGGTCGGCCGCGCCCAGGACCTCACTGAGCTGGTCCCGGGGCGCGAAGTCGACCACGTGGACGTTGCCCAGCGGGGCCGCCCACCGATCGACCTCGGGCCGGGCCGCCCCCTCCCCGTTGATCACGAACCGGATGTCGTCCCGATCGGCGAACCGCTCGGCCGCGGCCCGGATCAGGTCGAACGACTGGGACAGCCCGACATTGCCCGAATACATGACCACGGTGGCCTCCCCGAGGTCGTGGGCGGTCCGGTAGGGGGTCATCCGGTCGAGCACCCGGATCCGCTCCAGATCGACGAAATTGTGGATGATCCGGACCTTGTCGACCTGATCGAGGGGCAGCTTGGCCCGGACGTTGTCGGCCTGATCCTCGGACAGGACGGTGACGGCATCGGCCCGGCGGTACAGGGAGCGTTCGTGGGCCCGGGCCGCGTCGATCACCCGGGGGTTGGTGATCGCACCGAGGTCGACGGCGACGTCGGGAAAGATGTCCTGGACGTTGAACACCAGGGGGACCCGCCAGCGTCGGGCCACCGCCCAGCCGGCGTCGCCCAGGAAGATCGGCGGTGACATGGCCACCACCACATCGGGCCGGCCCGTCCGGAGGGCGGCGCCCAGCACCATGCCGGTGAAACCACCGAAGCCGACGGCGCGGGCCGGGATGCTGTTCTTGTCGGTGGGGAACGGCCACACCCGGGTGATCGTCCCCCAGGCGGTGGCCTCGGTCCGCCACGGCCGGCCCCGCCATTCGGGCTCCACGTCGTGATCGCGGTACCAGGGCAGGGCGGTGACGACATCGATCCGGTGTCCCCGGTCGGCCAGGGCCTCCACCAGGCGGGTCATGACCTCGCCGGTGGCGGCGTGCAGGTCGGGGGCGAAGTGGGGGCACAGCAGCTGGAATCGCATCGTCGATCTATCCCTCTCCGTAGGGGTGGGCGGCGTCGCGGTAGGCGTCGGCCAGACGCCGCCCGGCGCCGTCCCAACCGAACGCCCCGGCCCGGCGCCGGCCGGCCCGCCGCAGCCGGTCGGCCAGGCCCGGTTCGTCCAGGACACGGGTGACCGCCGCAGCCATGGCGTCGGGATCACCGACCGGGGTGATGAGGGCGGCGTCGCCCGCCACCTCCGGGAGGGAGCCGGCGTCGCTGGTGACCACGGGAACGTCCCGGGCCATGGCTTCCAGCAGCGGGTTCCCGAACCCCTCGTACGCGGAGGGGAACACCAGGGCCTCGGCCCGCCGGTACAGCCGGTCGAGCTCGGCCTCCGGCACCCGGCCGGTCAGGTGGACCCGATCGGCCAGCCCGAGCGCCGAGGCCCGGGCCCGCAGCCGGTCGTGTTCCGGACCGGGCCGACCGGTGGCCACCAGGTTCAGTCGGGGGTGCCGGTCGCCGATCCGCTCCAGCATCTCGATCAGGTCGATGTGCCGCTTGTGGGGATACGAGATGGCCGGATACAGCACGAAACGACCGTACCGGTCGATACGGGCCTCGGTGTCGGGATCGGTCGATCCGGTCCCGCCTTCACCGGGGCGATGGCCGTGAGGCACGACCCGGAGCCGTTCGGGGCCGACCCCCAGGCGTTCCTGGACCCGGTCGGCGCTGAACCGGCTCGGGGTGATGACGAGCCGGGCGGCCCGGGCGGATCGGGGCAGCATCGAACCGAGCCACAGCCGCTTCGCAGCGGAGAAGTTGTCGGGCAGGTCGAGGGGCTGGAGGTCGTGGATGGTGAGCACCGCCGGCCGCAGGCGTACCGAGGGGACCACACCCCCGGCGTGGTGCACCAGATCGTCGTGGCGGCTGACCCCGGCGAGCCAGGAGTGTTCGACCGCCACCCGGCCGGCCCGTCCCAGGGCCGCGGGTGCGGTCACGACGGGGAACCGTTCGGTCAGATCGGGGTGGGCGGCAACGAGGGCCTCGGTGCCGTAGAGGCGGAGTCGGATGTCGTCATGGTGACCGTCGCCCAAGGCCCGGAGCAGGCGCAGGGTGTACTCCTCCGATCCGCCGACCACGCCCGGCACCAGCCACAGCAGGTTGACCCCGACGGTCAGCGCCATGTTCAGCCCGCCTCCGCGGCGGCATCGGCGAAGACCTCACGGTAGCCCTGGGCGGTGGCCGCCCAGGTCAGCTCGGCGGCCCGCCGGCGGCCGGCGGCAACCAGCGCCTCGATCTCCGGGCCGCCGTCGAGGACGGCGGTGACCGCGTCCGCGATGGCCGCGGGGTCTCGCGGGTCGACCAGCAACGCGGCCCCTTCGGCCACCTCACCGGTGGCTCCGGTGGCTGAGGTCACCACCGGCGTCCCGTGGGCCATGGCCTCCAGGACCGGGAGACCGAATCCCTCGCTGAGGGACGGGAACACGAACACCGACGCCGACCGGTAGAGGGCATGCAGGGTGTCGTCGTTGACCCGGCCGACCCGGTGCACCCGGCCCTCGAGGGGGGCGAGGACGTCGTCGCCGTTCAGGTTCCAACCCGCCGGTCCCGCGATCACCAGATCGATGCCGGGCACACGCCCCATGGCCTCGACCAGGCCGGGCAGGTTCTTGCGGGGCTCGAGGGTCCCGACCCACAGGGCGAATCGTTCGGGCAGGCCGAGGCGTTGCCGGTAGCCCCGCGCCCCGCTGTCGGTGATGGTGGGGGGAGCCACCCCCCACGGGACCACCCGCAGCCGGGATCGATCGACCCCCCGGCTGGCGCAGTCGTCGGCCACCGCCGCCGAAGGGCACACGATGATCCGGGCCCGTTCGCCGACCGCGTCCCAGACCTTGGGGAAGAACCGTCGGCCCCGCCGGGACAGCCGTTCGGGGTGAGCGAGGAAATCGAGATCGTGCACGGTGACCACCAGCGGCCGGTCGGTGGTGGGCGGGACCGTGGCCGCGGCCCAGACCACATCGAGGCGACCCAGCACCTGCTCGAGCCGGGGTGGGGCCCCCCGGATCCACTGGCGGTACAGGGTGGCCCGGTGCATGGGGAGGAAGCGGACCGGCAACAGCCCCTCCGTCCGGCCCCGGTGCGACGGGCGATGCCAGGCGGCCACCCCGAGCAGTTCCAGATCGGGTCGCGCCACCGAGGCGCGGATCGTCTCCAACGTGGCGCGTGCGGTACCACCGGGAACCCGGTGCCAGAACTGCTCGACGGGAACACCGACGATCTGGGTCACCGGTGGGGGTGCTGGGGCCGGCGGGTGGACCGTCCGGCGTCGTCAGTAGGAGGAGATCCCGATGGGCTCACAGGTGTAGCTCGGGTCGTACGGCACGACGGTCAGGGTGGTAGACGGGGCGGTCTCCCCCGGGGCCACCGCACTCGCACCACCGAATCCGGTGCCCAGGCGGACCCCGTTGGCGTCGAGGATCGCGATGTCGACCGAGAAATCGCTGGTGGCGCTGCCGGAGTTGGTGATCTGGATCTCGGCGTCGACGTCGCCGACGAAGTCCTCACCCACCACGGTGCAGGTGACATCGCCGAGATTGGCGATCCGTTCCGGGTCGGTGATGTCGGCCGATGCGTCGGCCACCTCGCAGGTGGTGCCGGGTTCCTCGAAGGTGTGCCCGAGCTCGGACACGACCTGGCCCGGTTTGACCCCGGCGACGTACTCGGTGTCGTCGCCGACCCGGGCACCGGCATCGTCCCGGTAGACGATGGTCATCCGGTAATCCATCGTCTGATCGCTCGTGTTGGTGAAGTCGAGGGTGATCGTCTCGGCCTCCACGTCGCGGGTGCAGCTGACGGTCAGATCGCCGGTGCCGCCCGACACGGGCGTCGTGGTGGGTGTGGTGGTGACCTGGCCGGGAGCGGTGGTGACCTCACCGCCAGGCACGGTGGTGGATTCACCACCACCACCACTCGGATCGGCGGTGGAGACCGTGGTGGAGCCGGCCGTCTCGTCGTTGTCGGTGAGCGACACCGCGGCCAGGATGGCGCCGAGGAGGATGATCGCGCCGCCGATCCCCAGGGCGATCAGCAACGGGGTGCGCGACTTGTTCGGCTGGGACCCCGGCGACGGGGTGCTGTAGCCACCGCCGTAGGCGGGCTGGGGCGACGACCACTGGGGCTGCTGGGGCTGCTGGGGCGGGCCCGTCGGCGGTGGCGAACTCGGCCCGGGAGCCCCGGGGGGTACCGCCTGGGTCTGGGCGGACGAGGCTGACGGCGGATACCACCGACCGTCACTGGCCTGCCAGAACCCCGGGGGAGGCGTTCCGGGTTGATACCGACCGGATCCGTCGATCCAGCCGTCCGACGAGGGCGGTAGATTCGTCATAGCTCTGGAACTGTATCGACCGGCGCGAAACGTCGGAGGTCACCCCCGAGGTTCGTCTCCGAAGTGTGATCTGCGGCCACGGGAATCGGATCCAGGCTCAGGACGGCGACTCGGCCAGGCGCCGCTCGAGGTACTCGGCGGTGGCGGCCACGCCTTCCTCCAGGCCAACGCAGGGTTTCCACCCCAGCCTGGTCTCGGCCTCGGTGAGGTCGGGACGGCGACGCGTCGGGTCGTCGACGGGCAGGGGGGCGAACACGATCGAGCTGGACGAATTCGTGACCTTCGTCACCACTTCGGCCAGTTCCAGCATGGTGAACTCGACATCGTTGCCGATGTTGATCGGTCCGGTCTCCCCGGACTCCATCAGGGCGATCTGACCGGCGATCTGATCCGACACGTAACAGAAGCTGCGGCTCTGGAGGCCGTCGCCGTACACCGTGAGCGGTTCCCCCTGCAGGGCCTGGCGGATGAAGTTGGTCACGACCCGGCCGTCCTCGGGGCGCATGCGGGGCCCGTAGGTGTTGAAGATCCGGACGATGCGCACCTCGGTGCCGTGGTAGCGGTGGTGGGCCATGGTCATCGCCTCGGCGAACCGCTTGGCCTCGTCGTAGACCGAGCGGGGACCGGTCGGGTTCACATTGCCCCAATAGGTCTCGGGCTGGGGATGCACGGCCGGGTCACCGTAGACCTCGCTGGTCGAGGTGAGGAAGAAACGGGCACCCTTCGCCCGGGCGAGACCGAGCGCGTTGCGGGTACCGAGACTGCCGACGTCCAGGATCTCCAGGGGAATCCGTTCGAAGTCGACCGGTGACGCCGGCGAGGCCATGTGCAATACCCGGTCGACCTCCCCCGGCACCCAGATGTGTGCGGTGACGTCATGCCGGACGAACCGGAAACGCTCGTGTCCGAACAGATGCTCGATGTTGTCGGTGCTCCCGGTGATCAGGTTGTCGAGGCAGATGACCTCGTCACCCCGCGCCACCAGGGCATCACACATGTGGGAACCCAGAAACCCGGCTCCTCCCGTAACCACGACTCGCATCGGTAGCTCCTCCTGGCGTGGCGCGCCGCCTCACACCGTAACGTCCAATAGAAGATCGGGCTGGGCCGCCGAACGGGGGGTTTCCGCCTCCCCCATCCGGTGCCCGGAGGTCAGCGACCCACGCCCCGGTATTCGAACCCGCGTCGGCGGGGAATCGATGGCTCGAGCAGGTTGCGGGTGTCGACGATCTGCCGGACCGCCATGATCTCGGCCATCTTGTCGAAATCGAGCCCGGTGAACTCGTCCCATTCGGTGAGGATCACCAGTACCGAGGCCCCTTCGGCCGCCGTGTAGGGATCGGACACCACGGTGACGCCCAGGTCGGGATAGAGCGCGTCGAGCCGGTTCTCGTGGGCCGACACCGCCGGATCGTAGGCCTTGACCTCGATCCCGGCCTCGGTGACCCGGCGCAACACCTCGATGGCGGGTGACTCCCGCAGGTCGTCGGTTCCGGCCTTGAAGGTCAACCCGAGGGCGGCGACATGGCCGCAGCCGCCGGCGGTGCCCACGGCGTCCAGCAGCTTCTGGGCGGTGCGGTCGAACTGATCGTCGTTCACCCGCACGACCTCGTCGAGGAACCGGAAGTCGTAACCGGCCTCCTTGGCGATACTGGCCAACGCCCGGGTGTCCTTGGGGAAGCAGCTGCCGCCCCAGCCCGGACCGGGCCGCAGGAACTCCCGACCGATGCGTCGGTCGTAGCCCATGCCGAGCACCACATCGTTGACATCGGCTCCGACCGCCTCGCACAGGGTGGCGATGGCGTTCACGAACGACAGCTTCGAGGCCAGGAAGGCATTGGATGCGTACTTGATGGTCTCCGCCGAGACCGGATCGGTCACCATGATCGGCGCCGCGACCCGGGCGTACAGGGCCGCCACCCGGATCGCTGCTTCGGTGTCACGGGAGCCGATCACCACCCGGTCCGGTTCGAGGAAATCCGAGACCGCAGTGCCTTCCCGCAGGAACTCCGGGTTGGACACGACCGCCACGTCGGGCCGGTTCATCACCCGGGCGACCACCTGGGTGGATCCGACCGGCACCGTCGATTTGTTCACCACGACACTGTGATCCGGCACGATCGGGGCGATCTCGGCCGCCGCGGCCTCCAGGTAGGAGAGATCCGCGGCCCCGTCACGACCCTGCGGCGTGGGAACGCACAGGTAGTGGAACTCGGCCTCCCGGGCCGCGGTGGCCGCGCCGACCACGAACCGCAGATTGCCGGACCGTTGGCCCTCGTCGACCAGTCGATCGAGACCCTTCTCCACAATGGGGATCTCACCGGCCTGCAACCGTGCGACCTTGTCGGCATCGACATCTGCACAAATCACGTCGTGACCGAGGTGGGCAAAGCAGGCGCCGGTGGTGAGTCCGACGTAACCGGTTCCGATGATGGCAATGGTCGCCAAGGCCGACCCTCCACAGGTCTCGGGTACGTACCCCGCATTGGGGGAACGACCAACGTTTCCGGCCGAAGCCTAACGCAGTGGATTGCGGACTGATTACGGCTGGGGAGGTCTACCTCCGCCTGCGGCCAGGGTCGAAGGAGCCCCGGCGAAACCCCGATCGACCGGTGGCCGACCGCTCACCGGGCGGGACTCCCGACGGATCAGTGACAGGAGCCAGCGTCGGCCGACGCCGCGGCGAGGCTCCCCGCGCCCGCCGGGTCGTCGGTCACCGTGGCGTCCTCGGACCGGTCGGCGGGGGCGTCGAGACCGAGGGCACGGTCGGGGCCGAACAGCCCTGCCCCCAACCCATCCGGCGACGTCGCCGGCACCGGATCGGTCACGGTGACCACGACCTCCCGGGGGGCGAGCCCCGTGATCTCGACCAGGTGCACGCTCGACAGGTCGGTCACCACCGACGCGGCCGGCCCGGCCGGGGCCGACGGCCGGGCCGTGGCCGCCTCCTGGTCGCCGGCGGCGGGATCGGCACCCGTCCCCGCTCCGGCCAGGGCCGCGGCCACGACCTCGGCCGCCTGGCGACCGCTCGGCCCGTGGGCCACCGTCACCCCGCCGGGCGGATCCACCGGGCCGGCGTCACCGAGCGGTCGGGGGTCGCCGGTCTCGAACCCGGCCGCCTCGAGCCGGGCGAGCACGGTGGCCACAT
>JBKDZN010000150.1:0-23959 GCA_047971245.1 Acidimicrobiales bacterium | reverse complement strand
GCCGGAGGCGGGTGGGACGGTCGGGGCGTCCGGCCCGGCCACGGCGGGGGCAGGTGCGGTCGGGGGGACGGAGGCGGGTGGAGCCGACAGGCCGTCGGTGAGACCATCGAGGAGCATGGCCCGCCATGCCACCGCAGAGTCGGGCCGCCGGTTGCGGTCGAGGGCGGTGCCCTGTTCGAGGGCGGCCCGGAGGCGAGCCGGGATCGGGGCGGTGGCGAGGGACAGGCGCCGAGGGTGGTCGCCGGTGATGACCTCGGCCACCACCATCGTGGCGGCGTAGAGGTCGGCCCGGTGGTCGGGACTTCCCGCCTGGTCGGCCTGTTCGGGGGCCATGTACCCCGCGGTTCCGCCGCCGATGGTCAGACCGGAGGCGCCGTCCGAGATGTCTCGGGCCAGGCCGAAGTCGGCCAGGACCAGACGTTCGTCGTCGGTCAGCAACCGCCGCTCGGGCGGTGGTCGGCCCCGGGCCGAGCCCACGGTGGTGCGGAGCAGCAGGTTGCGGGGTTTGAGATCGCGGTGGATGACGCCGCGGGTGTGGATGGCGTCCATGCAGGCCCCGAGCTCGGTCACCAGGCGCATCACATCGGCCAACCCGACCTCGGGGACGAAGTCGATGCGGTTCCGGAGGCTGCCGCGATCGGCCAGCTCCATCACCACGTAGGGGCGGCCGTCGTCGGTCTCGCCCAGATCGAACACGCCGATCAGGCGGTCGTTGCCCACCCGCCGGGCCAGTTGGGCCTCGGAGATGAAACGGCGGCGCAGCTCGGGCTCGGCCGCATGGTTCTCGGCCAGGACCTTCACCGCCACCTGGTCGGCGAGTTGGGGGTCGACGGCGGCATACACGGTGGCGAAACCGCCCACCCCGATCCGCCGCACGATCTCGTACCGGCCGATCCGCCGCGTCGGCCCGGCACCCTGGGCAGGTCCGGCGGCCGATCCGGACGCCACGGCGGTGGTACCGGTCGAACGGTCGAGGTCCGCCGGGCCGTGCTGGTCGGGCTCCCCCGGACCGATGGCCACCGTGACCTGACCGATCTCCGGGTCGATCCCGGCGAGCTCGGGGGCCACCGGTTGGGCTCGGGTCGGCGGATCGCCCACCTCGGTGTCGTGTTCGACCGGGATCACCTCGGTGCCGTCCGGGTCCGCAGGACGGAGCGCGCCGCTGTCGGGGATCGGTGTGGTCAGCACGGCGGCGGTGGCGATCTCGGCCTCGGGTGGGGCGGGGGCGGCACCGGTCCTGACCGCTGAGGTCGAGCCGGGGGCCTGATCCTGCCGGTCGGTACCGTTCACTACCCCCCTTTCGGGCCCGCAACCCTCATCGCACCCGGCCGGCGGATCCTCGGGGTCCGGACGATCGGGTCCAATTCGTGAAGCCCTCATGGTAGTGGGACATGACGGGTCGTCGGGATCAGCCGGGGTGGTCGGCAGCATCCCCGCCCGGGGCAGTCACGGCGTCGATCTGGTCCTGGTTGTAGCCGAGCTCGGTCAGCAGGTCGATCGCGTCCTGGCCGAGGCGGGGCGGATGGCGGTACAGGCCGGGAGAGCCGGAGGCGAAGCGGACCGGGTCCTTGACCACCCGGTACGGGCCCTCGGTGGGGTGCTCATGATGCTGGAACAGGCCGACGGCGTCGAAGTGGGGATCCTGTTCCAGGTGTTCCAGCTCGTTGACCGGTGCTGCCGGGATCGACCGCTCGTCGCACAGCTTCAACCATTCGGCGGTGGTGCGCGACGCGATGATGTCGTCGAGCTCGCCGTAGAGGGCGTCGACGTGTTCCACCCGGCCGTTGATGGTGGTGAAGCGCTCGTCGTCAGCCAGGTCGGGGCGGCCGGCCAGGGTGAAGAAGTCCCGCCAGTTCTCGTTGCTGTAGGGAAGCACGCAGACCCAACCGTCGGCCGAACGGCGCGGCCTCCGGTGGGGGGTGCGGATCCGGAGATAGCTGAAGTCGCCGACCGGCGGCTCGTAGGCGTGGCCGCTCAGGTGCTCCACCAGGTTGAACGACGCCAAGGCCTCCGCCATCGGTACCTCGATGTGATCGCCTTCGCCGGTCTGGGCCCGGCGGTACAGGGCGGCCATGACGGCATAGGCGATGTGGAGGGCGGCCACCTTGTCGGCCACGATGCTCGGCACGAACATCGGTTCACCCTGGGTCCACGTGAACATGGTGGCCAGGCCGGAGCTGGCCTGGATGACGTCGTCGTAGGCGGCCCGATCGGCGTAGGGGCCGTCACTGCCGAATCCGGTGGCCGAACAATAGATGAGGTCGGCCCGGCGGTCCCGCAGGTCGGGGTCGGTCAGGCCGAGTCGGGCCAGTGCCTTGGGGCGGACGTTGGTGACGAACGCGTCGGCGGTGGCGACGAGATCCAGCATCGCGGTCCGGCCGGGGTCACTCTTGAGGTCGAGCGCGATGCTGCGCTTGTTGCGGTTGAGGGCCATCGAGAAGGCGCTCATACCGTCAGAACGTTTCGGTTCGAAATGTCGGACGAAGTCGCCGTCGGGGGCTTCGACCTTGATGACCTCCGCCCCCAGATCGGCCAGGATCCGGGTGGACAGCGGACCCATCACGACGGTGGTGAGATCGATGACCCGGACGCCGCCAAGCGGACCCGGGGGAGGGGAGTCGGTCATGGCCCCAAGGGTGGCCCATCCCGAACCGCTCCGGCCACCCGGACCGCTCCGGACGCTGGCCGCTCGGCTGGGACCTCAGGCGGGATCGGGGTCGGTCGTCGTGGGAGGGCTTTCCACCCCGCCGATGGACTCCTCCAGCCGCCGTAGCGCTTCCCCCGAGGGTGTGGCCGGATCCACGTCGCAGGCCACGAGGGCCTGCTCGGGTCCGCCGGTGAGCTGCATCACCTCATAGGTGAAGCACAATTCGCCAACCAGTGGATGATGCAGCTTCCGGGTACCGGCCAGCCGGTACCGCTCGGAATACGTTTGCCATCGGTGGCGGAACTCGCTGCTGCGGTCCTGGAGCAGGGCGACCAGCTCCGCGGTCCGCCGATGGCCGGGATCGTGCGTGGCGTGCATGCGGAGGATGGCCACGACCTTGTTGGCGAACCCCTCCCAATCGTCGAAGTAGCTGGTCGCTGCCGGCACGAGGAATGTGGCCCGGGCCAGATTGAGCAGACCATGGTTCATCGCGTCCGCGCCCGTGATCGGTTCGATCAGGGCGGCGACGATCGGGTTCATGTGAAGCACGTCGAACTGGGGATTGTTCACGTAGGCCGGTGTCCTCATCGTGTCGACGATGCGTTGCAGCGAGGGCCGCACCTGGTCGACCGTCTCCCGGCGGTCGTCGCTGCCGCCCTGGGCGATCGCCAGGGTCAGGTCGATCAGGTAGGTGGCTTCGGCCTCGTCGAGCTGGAGGGCGCGGACGATCCGCGTGAGGTCGTCACCGGACACCGCTCGCACGTTGCCGCACTCGAGCTGCTGGTAGGCGTCCGGTGGGACATCGGCCAGCATCGCCACCTCTTCGCGGCGAAGGCCCCGGACCCGGCCCCCCTTGCCCGGGATGGTGAGACCGGCCTGCTCAGGGGTGATGCGCGCCCGCCGTGAGGCGAGGAAGTCCCAGATGTCATAGATCGCCTCCACGAGCAACCAGCATCGCACGTCCGGACAACGCTGTATAGGAGAATCGTCCAAGACTGGATCGGATCGAAGTCATCGGCGCCGGGGTCTAGAGTTGGGCGTTCTGGGGCTCGTAGCTCAGTGGTGAGAGCAGGCGACTCATAATCGCTCGGTCCCGGGTTCTAACCCCGGCGGGCACACCTTTCCGACCAGGGAAACCACCGCAAGAGTCCGCCTCTCCTGGCCGGAGGTCAGCGGCGGTCATCCAAGAAAAATCCAAGAAAGTCGTCTAGCTTGGCGCTCCAGGGCTCGGGCGTTGCGCAAGGCGACGGGGATGCGGGAGAAGTCACCGGGTGTCTGGGAGCTGGCCGTGTCGGCCGGCCGAGATCCGGTGACTGGCCGCTAACGACAGATCAGTCGCACGTTCCACGGGAACCTCCGGGACGCGAAGAAGGCCAGCGCGGCGCTTGTGGCGGAGGTCGGTCAGGGCCGCCACGACGGTGCCAACGCCACGGTCGATCAGTTGTGCACGGCGTGGCTGGCAGAGCTTGAACGCAAGGGCCGCTCGCCGAACACGATCCACAACTACCGCAAGATGTACCGACACGACGTCGCCCCGACGCTCAGCAATGTCAAGGTCACGAAGGTGACGACCAAGATGCTCACCGATCTCTACGGCGAGCATCAGCGCCGGGGTTGGCGGCGAGGAGTGTCTACCAGATTCACGCCACGATTTCGTCGATGATGACGCAGGCGTGCCGGTGGGGTTGGCGGAACTCGAACCCGGCGCAGTGGGCTGGGCCGCCGTCGTTGCCGAACGTCGCTCCGGTCGTCCCTACTCCGGATCAGGTTGTTGACCTGATCGCCGCCGCCGAGCAGGGCGAGTTCAACTGGTCATAGCGACGTGGCCAGTGTAGATGTCGTGGGCTGTGTGGCAGTGGAGGCTTCGGCGGGGCATGGTGTTGAGTCGGTGTTCGATGTGGCGGAGGTCGTCGGGGCTGTAGACGCTGAGGTTGGTGCCTCTGCCGACGTAGCGGCGGAGCAGGCCGTTGCCGTTTTCGTTGGTGGGGCGTTGCCACGGCGAGTGGGGCTCGGCAAAGTACACGTCGATCCCGGCCAGTTTGGCGAGGTCGTGGTGCGCGGACATCTCGCGTCCTTGGTCCCAGGTGAGTGTCAGGGGCGTGCTGGCAGTCGACTCGTTCGAAGGTCTCGGCGAGGGCGGCCAGCACCGCGGTGGCGTTGTGGCGCTTGGGGAGATCGGCGAGTAGGCAGTAGCGGCTGGCCCGGTCGAACAGGGTGACGATCGCGGAGCGGTTGTGGCTGCCCACGATGAGGTCGCCTTCGAAGTGGCCTGGCTGGGTGCGGGCATCTGCTTCGGGGGACGGAGCCCGATCAGGTTGAACGCTCCGAGGGGGCTCGGTTTCGGTGCTGGGGGCCCGAACACCCGGTGTTTACGGCATCGGCGGCGTCGGTGTAGCCCGGTGTGGAGTCCAGCGGGCAGGCCTCGGCGGCCGTGGGCGTAGATGGCCTGGTAGATCGTCTCGTGGCTGATGTCGGCGGTGAGGCCGTGGGTGCCGCGGCCGAGTTCGATCGCGATCGTCATCGGGGAGTCCTTGGCCCGAAGGCGTGCCGTCACATGCTCCGCGAGGGCGGTGTCGGATACGAGCTTCGCGACCTTGGGACGGGCCCGTTGCCGGTCCGCGCGCGCTTGAGCACTCGTTGCGGTGTACGCGTCGGCACCACCATTGCGGGCGATCTCAGCGCTGATCGTGGATCGGTGCCGCCCCACACGGCGGGCGATCTCGGAGCTCGTATCGCCGCGTGCGGATCTCCTCACGCTCAAGCGCGGTCAACGGGTTAGCTGGCATGCTAGGTGTCTCCATCGGTCAGGGTGCTGTGTCAACAACGGGCATCATGCCCGCCATCACGCTCTGACCGGTGGAGACCCCACCCCAACGTGTAGACGTCACCCCTTGAACTCGCCCAGCCCGAGCCTGGGCACCAACCGCGGTGTGCACAGCCCGGCCGCCGTTGCGGTTGATCTCCCGGTTGACCGTCGTCCGGCACCGACCCAACCGGCCAGCGATCACCACATCGGTCTCGCCGCGTTCGATCCCGGCACGGATCTCCTCGCGTTCGCACATTGTCAACGGATTGGCTGGCATGCTGGAAACCTCCACCGGTCAGGGATGAACGTGAAGTCGCAGTAGGCATAATCGCCTGCATCACGCTCTGACCGGTGGAACCACACACTTCAACAAGTAGCCGTCACCCCTTGAACTCGCCAATCCCCCACTCTCAGTGGTGGATAATCGCGCGCGCAGCGCGCGAGACCCCTTGGAGCTATTCATCTAGGGAAACCACCGCACGAGTCGGCCTCTCCTGGCTCGGGAGCTGGGCAAGGGCGGGGAAGCTCACCCCGGGCGTCCGGGGCTGGCAAGATGTAACCCCGACCCCCGGACCAGGAGTCACATGTGACGAGGGACAGTAGACGACGGCCGATCGATGATGTGGCCGGAGAGGTGTATCGATGGCTGCTCGGCTGAAGGCGCTGGGTCATCACCAACCGAGCCGGGTGCTCACCAACGCCGAGCTGACCGAGATGGTCGACACCGACGAGGAGTGGATCCTGCGTCGGGTCGGGATCAAGACCCGCCACATCGCCGGGCCGGACGAATCGGTGGCCGACATGGCAACCGAGGCCGGGGCCAAGGCCCTGGCCAACGCCGGCCTCGGTGCCGGCGACGTCGACATGGTCCTCGTGGCCACCACGACGGCCAAGGAGCGGTCACCGAACAACGCCGCCCGGGTGGCCGCGGCCCTGGGAGTGGCGTCACCCGCCACCATCGATATCAACACGTTCTGTTCCGGGTTCACCCACGCGGTCGCTCTGGCCGATCAGGCCATCACGGCCGGTTCGGCATCGCGGGCGCTGGTCATCGGGGCGGACAAGTTCTCCGACTTCACCGACTGGTCCGATCGTCGCACCTGCATCCTGCTCGGTGACGGCGCCGGGGCGGCGGTGGTGGAAGCGTCGAGCGAGTCAGGGATCAGCCCGGTCGTGTGGGGCTCCGACCCGGAGATGGGCCGGGCCGTTCGGCTCGAGCCGCCCGACAACCTGTTCGATCAGGACGGCCAGGCCGTCTACCGCTGGGCGACGACCAACATGGCCGAGGTGGCCCAGCGGATCTGCGAGAAGGCCGGGGTGGCGGCCGAAGATCTGGCTGGGGTGGTCCTCCATCAGGCCAATCTGCGGATCATCGACCGGATCGTCGATCGTCTCGGCGCGGTCAACGCCGTGGTGGCCCGCGACGTGGTCGATTCGGGGAACACCTCGGCGGCCAGCGTGCCCCTGGCGTTCTCCAAACTGGTCGAGCGTCGGGAGATCCCCGCCGGAGGACCGGTGCTGTTGTTCGGTTTTGGTGGCGGCCTGGCGTATGCCGGCCAGATCGTCGCCTGCCCGTAGGTAAAACGCAACGACCCTGCAACTGCTCGGCTTCACAAAGCCGTCAGGTGACGGTGAAATCGGACACACGGGCCGATGGTCACGTCGGATTTGGATTTCCCTCGCGGCTGGGCCTTCTAAAAGCGGCCTAAACTTATAGCGTGACGGTCGAGGATCATCTATCGCTGGGCCATCAACTCTGTGTGGCCCTGGCCAATGCGTCGAGAGCGATCGTGTCGGTGTACCGGCCGCTGCTCGAACAGGTCGGCATCACCTACACCCAGTACACCGTGTTGCTGGTGTTGTGGGAACAGGGCGAGACGAGCATGCGTGAACTGGCCGATGCCCTCAGTCTTGATTCGGGCACGTTGTCGCCAGTGGTCAAGCGCATGGAGCACGCCGGCCTCGTCACCCGCAAGCGTGATGATCGGGATGAGCGAGTCCTCCAGATCGGTTTGACCATCGCCGGTCACCAGCTCCGCACCGATGCGGCACGAATCCAGCAGTACGTGGAGCGTCGCACCGGGCTCAGCCTGAACGAACTGGTCCGGGTGCGCACCGAACTGAACGATCTCACCCAACGCCTCCGTAGCGACGCCGACCCCATCTGCCCCACGGTGACCCCGCTCCAGTGCCTGACCCAGCCGGTCACCTGTGATTGCGACCTCCTCGTCCTGTCCGTCGGCTGACCCCGCTCCCGGCCGCTGACCGCACGGGTCGACACGGCCGGTCGCCGGGTGGCCCGGGCCCTCAGCGGGGCTGCTGACCGTCGTCGACCTTGATCACGGTGCCGGTCACGAACTCCGAGGCCGGGGCGCACAGGTACAGCAGGGTGGAGTCGAGCTGGGCGGGGTTGCCGAGCCGCTTGCGGGGCAGGGTGGGGGTGAAATCCCCGATCCGCTCCATCATTCCGTCCATCATCTCGGACGCGAACGCTCCCGGGGCGATGCCGTTCACGTTGATGCCGTAGCGCACCCACTCCACGGACAGGGCCTCGGTCATCCGGTTCACAGCCGCCTTGCTGATCGAGTACAACGCGGCGCCCCCGCCCCCGTAATGGAACGCCCCCATGGAAGAGATGTTCACCATCCGCCCCGGCCGCTCGGCGGTAATGAGTCTCCGGGCGACCTCGGTGGCGAGCAGGAACGGGCCCCGGACATTGGTGTCCAACACGGCGTCCACCAGTTCCACCGACATCTTGTGGGCCCGCTGGGCGTCGGGAATCCCGGCGTTGTTGACCAGGATCGTGACCGGCCCGAGGCCCTGTTCGGCCGCATCGACCGCAGCCGAGATCGAAGCCGGATCGGTCACGTCGAGGGCGACGGGCAGGCAGGTCCCGCCGGCGGACGTGATCTCCTTGGCCAGATCGTCGAGCCGTTCGACCCGGCGGGCTGCCACCGCCACCGAGGCTCCGGCCGCGGCCAGGGTGCGGGCGAAGCGGTTGCCCAATCCCGATGACGCACCGGTCACCAGGGCGACCTGACCAGAAAGGTCTACGGAGGCGTTGGGCAGGGGGAACTCGTCGGGGGTCGGATCATCGGCCATGCGACGTTCTCGCACGTCTGAGGAACCGGAATCAAGTCGGGGCGGCGAACCGGTCGCGAGCCCGGTTGAGGACCGCCACCAGGGTCTCGGGCTCCTGGGCGCCCGGGATCAGCAGCCGGTCGGCGATCACGATGCCGGGCACACCCGTGATCTGGCGCTCGTGGGCCCCCTCGATGTCGGCGGCCACCTCGTCGACGAATGCCTCGCCAGTGGCCACCTCGAGGGCGGCGTCACGATCGAGGTCACAGTCGGCGGCCAGGCCGGCCAGGACCTCGGGGTCGGCCACGTTGGCGCCCTCGGTGAAGTAGGCCTGGAACAGGCGCTCCTCGAGAGGCCCCTGGGCGGAGGCGCCACCGGTGGCCCACGCCCAGGCCGAGACCCGGTGGGCGCTGAGGGTGCTGACTCGGACCGCCCGATCAAACCGGTACTCGATCCCTTCGGCCTCCCCGAGCGCGCCGAGACGCTGCGACATGGATTCGAACGCGCCCGGCCCGTACTTCTTGTCGATCGACGCGGCCAGGTTCTTCGGCTCCGTCGTCGCCGTGGGATCGAGTTGGAAGGCCCGCCAGCGGATCGTGATCTCGCCGGACCAATCGAGTTCGGTCATCGCCCGTTCCAGGCGGCGCTTCCCCAGGTAGCACCACGGGCAGACCACGTCGGACCAGATGTCGATGTGCACACAACCACCGTAGTGGGCCATCCTGTTCAGACGCCCACTGGGCAACTCGGCCCACGGCCGCGGCAACCTTGGCGAAGGATTGGTGTCGTTTGGCCCGGTGCCGCCCCTGGTCGCAGCAGACCAGGTAGCGTCGGCCCACGTGGCGCGGATATCTGAACGCAGTGAGGTGATGCCCGAAGTCCGGTCGTTGCCGCTCTCGGCCCGACTCGTCGACGTTCTTCAGGGACGCGATCGGCTCATCCCGGCCCGGGCAATCGATCAGCTGGCCATCGGCAGCATCCTGCTGGCCCTCATCTTCGCCGATCTCGCGGTGGGTGGGCCGATGCTCACCTTCGATCGGATCACGGCGCCCCTCGGCCTGTCCCGGGAATCGCCGTACCGGGTCTACGGCGACCTCCTCGATCATGTCGGCCTTCGCGTCGTGACCATTCCGATCCTGCTGGCCGTCGTGCTGTGGCTCTGGCGTCGCGGTCGCGGCGGTATCCGGCCGTTCGTCATCACCCTGCTCTCGGTACTGTCGGTGAACCTCGTGGTGGGCACCCTCAAGGTGGTGGTGGGGCGGGACAACCCGCTGAGCGGCGAGCCCCAGCTGTTCAACCACGGCATCATGTGGCCCTCGGGCCATGCCGCCAACGTCACCATGACCGCAGCCCTGGTCGTCTACCTGCTGCGCACCTACGGTGGACTGCCGATCGGGCGACGTCTCGGCATGCTGATGATCGCGGTTCCCGCCTTCCACATGATGGTGGTGAGCGCCGTGCTCGGCTACCACTGGGTCAGTGATCTGGCCGCAGGCTGGATCGTCGGTCTGATGGTGGCCATTTCCGTGGTCGGCGTGGTCGACAACGATGCCATTCTTGCCGAACCGGAGCGAGACCTTCCCCTTGCCTGAGACGCCCGCCGCGTCCGGGTGCCGTCGCGAAGCCTGACAGGCCCTGCTTCGGCAATCGGGGCTAAATCAGCATTAAGCCAGTATCTGGTGGTTGTGCGACCATAGAACCCCATGTGGCAACAAAGTCTGCCATTCTTGTCGTCGTGCATCCGCCGAACACCGGTGGGGCCCCACAGCCTCGCCGGCCCGACCCCATTGCCGCGCCCCTGATGGGGAGAACGCACCGGTGAGGCCCCCGTCCCCCCGGTCCAGCTCCGACTTCTGGCGTCTCTGGGGGGCCGCCACTGCGTCCAACCTCGGTGACGGGATCCGGCTCACCGCCCTACCGCTCGCCGCCGTAGCCGTCACCACCGACCCGCTGGCCGTGAGCGGGGTCACCGCGGCCAGTTTTGCCCCGTGGCTCGTCCTCGCCCTGGTCGGCGGGGCGATCGCCGATCGGTTCGACCGGCGTCGCCTGATCGTCACCGGGCAGGTGGTGCGGACCGTGGCGGTGGCCGGCTTCGCGGCCGCGGTTGCCGCCGGCCACGCCGGTCTGGCGGCCATCTACGCGATTGCCGTGATCATCGGGGTGGGGGAGGTGGTCGTCGACAGCGCCGTGCTGGCCGCCGTGCCCCGGGTGGCCGGCGACGATCTCGACCGGGCCAACAGCCGGTTCACCGCGGCCCAGTTCATCACCAACGACGCGGCCGGCGGTCCCCTCGGGGGATTGCTGTATTCGGTCGCGCCCGCCCTGCCCTTCGTGGTCGACGCCGTGTCGTTCGCAGTCGGGATCCCGCTCATGGCCTCGGTGTCGGTGCCCCTGCAGAACACCTCCGCCGGGCCGGGGCCCACGATCAGCCGTCTGTGGGACGACATCGTCGAAGGGGCACGGTTCCTGGCCGACGACGGTCTCCTGGCCGGTCTCGCCGCCGCCGTGGCCATCTCGAACCTCGCTGATGCGGCCTCGCGGAGCTTGATGGTGATCCTCGTGACCGATCAACTCGGTGGGGGTGGGGTGGCCTTCGGCCTGGTGATCGCCACTGCGGCCATCGGCGGATCAGGGGGCGCGGCGCTGGGGCCGCGGCTGGTCGGCGCCGTCGGACGTCGGGCCGTGCTGGTGGGGGCGTTCGTCGTGTTGGGCGCCGGGACCGCGGCCATGGCCACCGCTGGGCGGGTGGAGTTGGTGGCCGCCGGATCCACCGTGGCCATGTTCGCGGTGGGTGCGTTCACGGTGGCCAACCACTCTGTCCGCCAGCACCTCACCCCGGATCATCTCCTGGGCCGGGTGACCGCTACCGCCCGGCTGCTCGCCCTCGGGGCCGTACCACTCGGCGCGCTCGGTGGTGGCCTGCTGGCCCGCCAGATCGGGGTCCGGTCAACCATGTTGGCCTCGGCCGCGGTCAGCGCCGGGATCGCCCTGCTGGTGGCCCGGGTGACGTCCGGCCGGGCTCTCGATCTCGAGCTCGAAAAAGAATCTGGGTGAATCCGGGAACTTTTGCGATCCCTGACGCGACACATCCCATCGGAAAGGCGCTGAAGGGCACTCACCGAATCGGGAATCCCAGTTCAGTGAAAATCCCGGAAAGCGCACATGAATCGTGGCCCCGGTGGCCGGCAACGAGGCCGGCCCCCGGAGTCCGAGAATCTAGCCACCTTGGCTAGGACGCCCGGCGAGCCGTCCCTCGTCTAACTGCCCCAACCATTGGGGCGGCTCGCCGGGCATGTATCTCTCCTTCCGCCACGATTGCCGGAGCCCAGCTCTCGGCGGGTCCGGCTTCGGCAATCGCGGTTGACCTCGTTTTCCCGGGTGCGTGTGATCCTCGATGGGGCCCACGGGCCCAGTGGTCAGGTGCCGACGGTGAGGCTGGTGGTCACGGCACTGGAGTGGCGCCCGACCCGGTCGACGCCCATGGCCGACACATCGTATTCCCCGGCCGGGAGTCCCGTCGTGGTGATGGAGTACGACCAGGGAACGGTCTGGCCCTCGCCACCGATCACTGAGATCTCGACTGCGGTCTCGGCCGGGATCGGAGCCCCGGTCCGGGGATCGTAGGACTGGTTGTCGGGGCCGACCACGGCGAGCTGGACGGCGACCAGACCTTCGGCTGCGGTAGCCGTGCCCGACACCGTGGCCACGGCTGGGTTGCCGGCCGGGCGGGACACGGTGTCGAACATGACGGTGATCTCGGAGCTGGCGACCGCCGGGGTCTGGGGCCGTGGCCGGGTGTCATCGGGCAAGCTGACGTCGGTGCCGGCCCCGCCCTCGGTCTCGGCGACACTCGACGACGGACTCGCCGTGGTGCTCACCGACGGCTCGGGGTTCGTCGTGGCCTCGGATTCGACCGCGGATGGGGCGGACTCGCTGCCGAGACCCGCGCCGTCGGAATCGTCGCCGTCGAACCACATCATGGCGGCCAGGATGAAACCGATGGAGAGCCCGGCCACGGCGGCCAACCATGGCCGCGTCCAGCGAGGTTCCACATCGTCGAGCGCCGCGGTGCTGCCCATGGGGGCGTACGGGCTCTGCAGGGCGGTCCGCACCGCGGCGTTCCACGCCGTCATGTCGCTGTAGCGGTCACTCGGGTCCTCGGCCATACCGATGGCACACACCGGGCCGAGGGCGGTGGCATGACGCGAACCAGCGGCCGCCCACTGCATCACTGCGCTCGCCCCGTAGATGTCGGCCCGGATGTCGACCTGGGTCATCTCGCCGTGCTGCTCGGGAGCGGCGAACCCGGCGGTACCACCGCCGGAGGTGATACCGGACGCCGCCCGGAGATCCTTGGCGTACCCGAGGTCGCTGAGCAGCAGACGCTCCCCCCGGTCGAGCAGGGTCCGCCCGGACCACGGCGCCGGTCGCAACCCGTTGTTCCGCACCAGCAGGTTGCCCGGGGTGACGTCGCGGTGGACCAGATTAGCGGAGTGGATGGCGTGCAGCGAATGGGCCATGGTCTCGGCCAGCACCAGCAGGTCGCTCCGCTCCAGGCCCCGTCGCTTGTCCCACAGGTCGTTGACCCTGGTCTCGAGGTCGCCTCGGTCGGCCAGCTCCATCACCATGTACGGCTGACCCGAGTCGGTCTCATTCAGATCGTAGATGGAGGCCACCCAGTACGAATCGACCCGGCGGAGATGCTGGGCCTCGGAGATGAACCGCTCGCGGTGCTCGGGAACGAGGCTGTGGTTCTCGGCGAGGACCTTGATGGCCACCTCGGACCCGAGACGTTCGTCGACGGCCCGGTAGACGGTGGCGAACCCACCGGACCCGATCGGGGCGATCACCCGGTACCGCCCGATCTTCTCACCGCGCCGTTCAGCCATGCGCACCCTCGTCGAGGATGGCTGCGGCCAGCATCGCCCGGCCCCGGGCCAGGCGTGAGCGGACGGTGTTGAGCTGGATACCGAGCTCCTCGGCGATCTCCTCGTACGAGCGACGCTCCACGTCGCGCAGCATCACGGTGTCCCGGTAGTGGACGGGGAGAGCATCGACCGCGTCGCGGATCGCGGCCCGTTCGGCCACCACCGAGCTGAGACGCCGCGATGCCCCGACGATCGCGGACTCGGCGGTGTCGAGCGGGACATCAGGGTTCATGCGGCGGAGGTGGCCAACGGCGACGTTGCGGGCCACCGAGTAGAGCCAGGTCGTGAACTTCGCCTCGCTGCGGAACTTGTGGATCGACTCGGCCACGGCAATCAGGGTGTCCTGAGTGGCTTCGTCCACCAGCTCGTCGTTGATGATGAACCGGCGGACGGTGGACGCGGCCAAGCGCTGATCGTCGACGATCTGCAGCAGGGTGTCGAGGGCGTCAGCCGATCCGGCCGCCGCATCGAGGGCAAGATTGTTGAGTAGCTCGGACAGCTCGTTGCGATCGTCGTGAGGAAGCACGAGCCCTTCTCCAAACCGGCCGGTCATCGGAACCGACTCTGCCCGGTGCGACCATGGCGCCCAAGGGTCCACCAGACAGGTCGTTCCGGGTCAATCTACTTGCAGCTCGGGCAATGCCGCCCTCGGGCCGCCGTTTCCCCTGGCCGGCCTGGGATCAGCTGGTTCCCTGGCCGACCCGGGCGGCGGGGTCGATGTCGAACAGAGCCCGGGCGTTGTCGCCGATGAACAGGCGGCGGGCGTCCGGTGGGAAGGCATCCGCCAGCTCCTGCAGGTCCTCGACGTACTCGGGGGTGTGGTCGGCGTGAGGGAAGTCCGACGCCCACAGGAACCGATCGGCCCCGTAGCGCTCAGCCAGGGCCGGGATGGTCCGTTCGTCGGGGTCGCAGCTGATCCAGATCCGTTCCCGGAAATAGTCGCTGGGTTTGTGTTCGAGCGGTACCCGGGTACCCACGAAGGTGTGGCCGTACACGGCGTCGATCCGGTCGAGCCAGTACCCGATCCAGCCGCCCCCCGATTCGAGCACCAGCACCTTGAGGCGGGGGAACTGGTCGAACACCCCGTAGTCGAACAGGGTGGTGAACTGGTGGCGGACCCCGTCCGACGCCTGCACCGAGGCCAGGAGCCGGAGCTGTTTCACGTTCTCCCACGACCCCATCCGGGTGCCCTTGGTCCATTGGGGTTCGAAGGTGGGGTGGATGGCGAGGGGCACGCCGAGATCCTGGGCCGCCGCGAACACCGGGTTGTTGTCGGGATGGCCGAGGGGCCGCCCGTTGTGGGTGAACGGGGCGACGTAGCCGCCCTTGGCCCCCTCGCCCACGGCCCGCTCGAGTTCGCGGGCGGCCGCGGCCGGGTCCGACAGGGACAGGTGGGCCGTGGGTACCAGCCGCGGCGTGTCGGCGCAGAACTCGCAGATCCACCGGTTGTAGGCCTTGGTGTAGGCCTGGGACAGAGCCGGATCCTCCACCTCGGCCTCCCACAGCAGGCCGACGGTGGTGTAGAGGATGGCGGCGTCGATGTTCTCGGCGTCGAGGACGACCAGGCGTTCACCCGGGTCGATCGTGCCGTAGGGCGCCTCGGCCAGATAGGTGCGGTCCGGATCGGACTGGAGCGCCTTGAGGTCCGGATCTCCCATGGCGCCCAAGGTCGACGGGAAGCCCTTGCGGCTCATCGTCGACCGCCGCCCGTCGATCTCGAGCTCCTCGAGCCCGTCCTCGTCGACCCGGAAGCGGAGTGCCCGATCGAGGAACTCCGGATCGATGTAGGTCTCCCACAGATCCGGTGGTGCCAGGATGTGGCCGTCGGCGTCGACGGCGACGTCCACGGTCTAACGGTGGGTTTCGTGAATCGGCCGTTGGGCCGGAATGGTGGTCGGCATGGTCCCCTTCTCGCGTGCTGACGCCGCCGCCGTCGTTGCTCGTGACGGTCATGGCTCGTGACGATCATGGCTCATCGCCGAGCACAGCACGGAATTGGGTTGGGTGCCGCCCCGGTCGGCTCAGCGGGGGGCGACGGGGGAGAAGCGGGCGTCGAGGTGTTTCACACCGTGAATGAAGCTCGACATCAGGGGCACCGGCGGACCGGCGGCCTCGATGTCGGGCAGGCGATCGAACAGCTCCCGGAACATCACCGTGATCTCCCGCCGGGCCAGATGGGCACCGAGGCAGAAGTGCGGCCCGGGGCCGCCGAAGCCCACATGGGGGTTCGGGTTGCGGCCCACGTCGAAACGGAACGGATCCTCGAACACCGCCTCGTCCCGATTGGCCGCCAGGTACATCATGCACACCTTGTCGCCGACGGCGAGCTTCTGGCCACCCAGCTCGGTGTCCTGGGCCACGGTCCGCCGCATATAGGTGACCGGACTGCCCAACCGCACGATCTCCTCCACCGCAGTGGGTGCCAGACCCTCGAAGTCGGCCATCCACCGGGCCCGCTGGTCGGGATTCTCGGTGAGGAAGGTCAACCCCCAACCGATGGCGTTGCGGGTGGTCTCGTTGCCCGCCACCACGAGCAGGATGAAGAAGCTGGCCAGGTCGGTTTCCGAGAGGCGATCCTCGCCGAGATCGGCGTTCATCAGCTGGCTGGTCAGATCGGTACCGTCGCCGCCCTTCTTGTTCTCGGCCACCTCGTGCATCAGCTGGGACAGGTCGCTGCCGGCCGAGAAGATGGCTCCGAGGATGTTCTCGTTCTCGGCCACGTACTCCGGGTCGCTGGCGCCGAGGATCACGTTGGTCCGGTCGAACACGAACCGGTACTGGGAGGCGGGCACGCCCATCAGTTCGCAGACGATCCGCAGCGGCAGCTCCGCGGCCACGTCGACGATGAAGTCGACCTCACCCCGCTCCGAGATGCCGTCGACAATCTCGGCCGCCACCTGTTGGACGGTGCCCTCGAGCTGGCCGAGCATCCGGGGGGTGAACCCGGCCGACACGATGCGCCGCAGCCGGGCGTGGCGGGGGTCGTCCATCGCGATCATCGACGAGAAGAACTCGTTGAACTCCGGCGGAGCGTCGAGCAGGGTGATGCCGGACGCGGAGGAGAAGATCTCCGGGTGTTTCGAGGCGTGCAGGATGTCGGCGTGGCGGGTGACCAGCCAGGTGCCGGGACCCTGTGGAAGGGGTACGTCGGGCGGCGGGACGGGCTCGGGGATGAACGTGACCGGACGTTCGGTCCGGTAGGCGGTCAGAATCTCCTCGATGCGCTCCCGAGGCTGGACCCAGAACCCCTGGGCCACCGGATTGGCCTCGTGATCGGTCTCCAGGTCGGCGTCGAGAACGTTGCTCATGCCGGGATGCTACACGCGGGCCCGACAGCGGGTCAGAACGGTAGTCCCCCAGGCCCAGGGCCGATGACCTGAAATGGTATGACATTCGAAACATCTTCTTCACGTTCAGTAGGAATCGTCGGGTCGGCTCCTACCCTTGGTGAGGAACGTGTGAACCCAGACAAAGGAGCTCGCCATGGCCAAACAACGATCGAGCTTCGCCAAACTGCAGCGGGACAAGGCCAAGAAGGAACGGGCCGCCCGGAAGAGAGCCGAACGGCAGGAGCGTCGCGGGGGCGAGGTCGAAGAGGCCGCCACCATCACCCTGCCCGCCGAATCCGAGGACGGGTCGCTCATCCCCGGCGAGGGTGAGTTGTCGGCACCCGAGCTGCTCGCCCTCATCGAGGATCTGCACGCCCGGCGTGAAAGCGGCGACATCAGCCTCGAGGACTTCGAAGAAGCCAAGGTGGAGTTGTTCGCCCGGCTGCCCGTCGATTGACGGGTGCTCGGCGCCCCGAGGCGCCTGGACCCCGCCGAACGACGGACCCGAGCCCTGCCGCCTGACCCTGACCGACCGCGTCCGTTAGGGTCGTGACAGCGGCGGTTCGTCGGGTGGTCCGGCCCCGCCTGAGAGGGGTTTCGCATGACCGAACAGCTCGTTCACCCGGGCCGGTTCGACGGCCAGGCCGCCGTGGTCACCGGCGCCGCGTCCGGTATCGGCTTGGCGATCACCCGACGCCTGGTGGCCGAGGGGGCCCGAGTGGTGGCCGGCGACGTCTCGGCCGAAGGCCTGAAGGCCCTCGACGTCGAGCTCGGGGATCAGGTCCGCACCATGGTGGGTGACGTGACCGTCGAAGCCGATGTGGAGGCCCTCGCCGCCACCTGCGTCGACACCTACGGTCGGCTCGACGCCGGGTTCAATGTGGCCGGCGGATCCCGCCCGGCCCTGATCGTCGACATGACGGCGGACGACTGGGACTTCACGGTCGACCTCTGCCTCAAGGGGGTGTTCCTCGGGATCAAGCACGAGGCCCGCCGCATGATCGAGGCCGGCACCAAGGGGGCGATCGTCAACATCGCGTCGCTCAACTCGCGGGTACCGATGTTCTTCGGTGCCGCCTACTCGGCCGCCAAGGCGGGTGTGGCCAGCTTGGGCCGGAGCGCCGCCTTGGAGCTCGGCGAGCACGGCATCCGGGTGGCCACCGTGTCACCGGGTCTGACCGATACCCCGCTGGTGGCCGGGATGACCGGCCTGCCCCAGGTGTACGACGCGTTCATGGAACGGATCCCGCTGCAACGGCCGGCCACCCCCGAGGACATCGCGGCAGCCGCCCTGTTCCTGGCCAGTGCCGACGGGGCGTACATCTCGGGAGCCAACCTGTTCGTCGACGGAGGATGGGAGCAAACCGCCTATCCCGACATGCGGCCCCTCATGGCCGACATCGCGGCCGCGGCCGAAACGGCCGAGACCGGCGCAGCGGCCGAGGTCGTGGAGGGTGGCCCCGGCACCAGCTGACGGCCCGGACCGGACGGTGAGCGGCCGGCCCGCCAGGTCCACCCACGGCCGCCAGGCCTACGGCACGGCCGCCAGGCCTACGGCACGGCCTTGAGGGCGGTGAGTGCCCGGCGGGCCCGCTTCTCGCTCACCTTGGACGAGGTGCCGAGGGTTTGGGCGAAGAGGCCGACCCGGAGTTCTTCGAGCATCCAGACCAGCTCCTCGACGGCATCGGCCCGTGCCGGCGACCCGGCTCGGGCGGCCTGTTCGGCCAGCTCGTTGTCGAGGCGGCGGCACACCGCGGTCAGTTCCAGATCACGGGTCGGACTCTTGGTCAGGTTCTCCAACCGGACCGCCAGCCCGTCCAGGTAGCGGACCAGGTCGGGCCAGCGCTCGTGACCCACCCCGGTGAGGAAACCCGGGTAGGTGAGCCGGTGCAGGTGGGCTCGGGCGTCGGCCAGGGACGGCCCGTAGTTCTCCGCGGACGCCACCTGGTCGAGCCGGCGCTGGATCCACTCCAACAGGGCGACCACGTCGACGATCACCGCGGCCACATCGGCCAAGAGATCGTCGAACCGGGCTCGGGCCAGCGTAACGAGCTGCTCCCACCCGGCTGTGGTCCAGGGCGGGCCGCCGTGTTCGATGAGGATGGCGTCGAGGCAGGCGTCGATGGCGTCGACATACCAGGCCGCCTTGGCCTGGACCGGGCCGTTGACCAGGGCGAGGGCGGTCGCCGGCGGGATGAGCCGATCAAGCCGACGCACCGGGGAGGGGAGGGCCAGGCGGAGCAGACGGCGAACCCCGAGCCAGAGGGCGTTGTGCTGCTCATCCTCCGTGGCCACCAACCGGAGCGACACCGAATCGCCGTCGTCGACCAGGGCCGGGTACGCCGTCACCCCGTCCAGGTCGACGCTTCGAGGCAGGTCTCCCACCGTCCAGTCGGTGAGGCCGGACCGTTCCCACGCCGTTCCGTCCGCCGCGGCCCGGTCGGCGATCGACCGGCGGGTCTCCTCGACCAGCTCTGCCCGTAACGCCTCCAGGTCCTTGCCTTCGGCCAGCAGCTCATAGTCGTCGTTGATGACCCGGAACGTGGGCCGCACGTGGGGGGGAACCCGGGACGGGTCGAACTGATCGGCCCGGATGACCAGACCACGGCGTTTGCCAAGGGTGTCGGCCAGCACATCGAGTAGGGGGCCGTCGCCGGGGCCGATGTCGCCGGCCGCGTCGGCGGCGGTGTCGGCCACCGGGGTGAGGGCCTTGCGGGTCGCTTTGGGCAGGGAGCGGGCCAGGGCGGTGATCAGCTCCCGCCGGAACCCGGGGACGGTCCAGGCGAACGGCTCGGCGTCGAGGCCGGCGAGGTGCTCCACGGGCACGAGCACGCTGACCCCATCCAGGTGGCTGGTGGGGTCGAAGGTGTACACCAGTTCGAGGTCGAGGCCGCCCTGGACCCACGAGTGGGGGAACGCGGTCGGGTCGACCAGGGCTCCCACCTCCTCGGTCGGCCGCAACAGGTCCTCCACCGTGAGATCCAACCGGGCCGGATCCAGCGATCTCGCGTGGGTCCACCAGGTGTCGAACTCGGTCACGGTGGCCACGTCGTCGGGAAGCCGGGCGTCGTACCAGTCGTGCAGGGTCTGGTGCTCCACCAACAGGTCCCGGCGGCGGGACCGGGCCTCGATCTGCTCCACCTCGGCCAACCGGGCCTGATTCCGGGCCACGAAGTCGTGTTCCCCGTGCCATTCGCCGTCGATCAGGGCGTGATGGATGAACAGGTCACGGGCCAGGTCACGATCGACGGCGGTGAGGGCCCGGGGCCGGTCGGCCACCAGGGTCAACCCGTACAGGGTGACCCGCTCGGGCACGAGGGCGGCGCCCCGCTCGGCGTCCCACCACGGCTCGCCATGGCTGACGGTGATCAGATGCCGGGCCAGAGGCTCGATCCAGTCCGGATCGACGGTGGCCACATCCCGAGCCCACAGTCGGCTGGTTTCGACCAGCTCGGCGGCCATGACCCACCCCGGGGGGTGGGCGGTCAGACCCGACCCGGGGGCGATGGCGAACCGGGTGCCGCGGGCCCCCAGGTACTCGGTGATCGGGCGTCGGGGCCGCCGACCCCGGACCGGGGCGGTGGGCCGGGCCCGTTCGGTGCGGGGGTCGCGCCGACCCACATGCGACAGGAGCCCCGACAGGATCGAGCGGTGGATGGCATCGGCCTGGGCTCCGCTCAGCTCCACCGGTTCGCCGGTGCCGGTGGGCCGCGGGTGGCGCCGGACCCCGGAACCGAGCTCGAGCCGGCGGGCCTCCCGCCTCAGCTGGTTGTGGAGGTCCCGCCATTCGACGACCCGGTGGTAGTTGAGGAACTCGCGGCGGCACATCCGCCGGAACTGGTTGCGGGACAGGGTCTTGCGCTGGTGCTCCAGGTAGTCCCAGAGGTTCAGGTAGGCGACGAAGTCCGAGCGGTTGTCGCGGAACCGGCGGTGGAACTCCTCCGCGGCCTGGCGCTTCTCGGCCGGCCGTTCTCGGGGATCCTGGATGGACAACCCCGAGATGATGATCATCAGCTCGGCCCCGCAGCCTTCCCGGGCCGCCTCCACCAGCATCCGGCCGTATCGGGGGTCGACGGGGAGACGGGCCAGGGAGCGCCCGATCCGGCTGAGACGACGGCCTCGGTTCCGGCCCCGCCGGTTCCGGCCGCCGCGTCGCCCCGGCCGCCCGCCCCGGTCATGTCCCCGGTCCGGATCGCCGGCGTCTTCCCCGGCGCGGCCCGGCGGCCCGTGGTTGCCACGATCGGTGAACGCGGCCAGTTCTTCGAGCAGGGCGATCCCGTCGCGGATCGCGGCGTCGTCGGGCCGGTCGACGAACGGGAACCGGGCCACGTCGCCCAGGCCGAGCGACGTCATCTGCAGGATGACCGCCGCCAGGTTGGTTCGCTGGATCTCGGGTTCGGTGAACTCGGGGCGGGTGAGGTAATCGTCCTCGCTGTAGAGGCGGATGCACACCCCGGGACCCAGGCGGCCGCACCGGCCCGCCCGTTGGTCGGCCGAGGCCTGCGACACCGGCTCGATGGGGAGCCGCTGGACCTTGGTTCGGGCGCTGTACCGGGAGATCCGGGCCGTGCCGACGTCGATGACCGAGCGGACCCCGGGAACCGTTACCGAGGTCTCTGCCACATTGGTGGCGATCACCACCCGGCGGGCCCGGTGGGGCGCGAACACCCGTTGCTGTTCGGCGGCCGACAGACGGGAGTACAGGGGGAGGATCTCGGATCCGGGGAGGTCGAGGTCGGCCACGGCGTCGGCGGCGTCACGGATCTCCCGTTCCCCGGAGCAGAACACGAGAATGTCGCCGGTGGTGCCCTGCCACAGTTCCGAAACGGCGTCACTGATGCCCTCGGTCTCGTCCCTGGCCCCGCCGTCGACGGCGGCGTCCTCGAGGGGTCGGTATCGGACCTCGACGGGATACAGCCGGCCGGACACGCTGATCACCGGGGCGTCGTCGAAATGGCGGGAGAACCGTTCGGTGTCGATGGTGGCCGAGGTGATGATGACCTTCAGGTCGGGTCGGCGGGGCAGGAGCTGTTTCAGGTAGCCGAGGATGAAGTCGATGTTGAGGCTTCGCTCGTGGGCCTCGTCGATGATGATCGTGTCGTAGCGGCTGAGGGTGCGGTCACGGGCCAGTTCGGCCAGGAGGATCCCGTCGGTCATCAGCTTGAGGCGGGTGTCGGGGCCGACCCGGTCGTTGAACCGCACCGCGTACCCGACGGGGCCGCCCAGCTCCACACCGAGCTCGTCGGCCACCCGGGCGGCAATGGTGCGGGCGGCCAGGCGTCGGGGTTGGGTGTGACCGATCATGGCGCCGTCCGCGCCCCGGCCCAGTTCGAGGCAGATCTTGGGCAACTGGGTGCTCTTGCCCGACCCGGTCTCGCCCGCCACCACCACCACGGGGTGGGCCGCGATCGTCGCCGCCAGCTCATCCCGGCGGTCCGTGATCGGCAGCTCCGACGGGTACGTCACGTCGAGGCCGGGGCGGCTGGAGGTGCTCATCGTCCTCCGAGGGTACTGGGACGACTGGACCCGGTTCGGGTGTGACGAACGACCCGAGAATCGGTGTTCAGCGCATTGATGTGATTGGCTCGATAGGTGGCCTGTTGCAGGATCGTCACTATTTGGGGCAGTCGAGGAGGCCGCTGACAGTCAACTGAAGGGATTCGCACATGCGAACCGACCGCAATTATTGGGTGATGCTGCCGCCGTCGAAGTCGGCTGAACGGGTGGCGGACGCCGCCACGACCGCCGAAGGCACCGGGATGGAGGGGGTGTTCTCCTTCGAGCTGGCCACCAATCCCTGGGCGTCACTCGGGGTGGCCGCGGCCACCACGTCGACGGTGCAGTTGGCGACGGGCATCGCGCTCGCCCTGGCTCGCTCGCCCTACGACACCGCAGTGGCGGCCATGGAAATCGACCGCCTGTCCGAAGGTCGATTCACGCTCGGGCTCGGCTCCGGTGTGGGCTCGACCATCGTTGATCACTACGGGATGGACTACGCCCATCCGGTCGCCCGAATGGCCGAAGCAATCGAGATCATTCGCCTGGTCACAACCGGTGAGGCCCGCTCGGTCGGTGAGTTCAACGGCCGCTTCCACCAGCTGGACTTCAGCCAGGTGACCCTGCCGAAACCGGTTCGGCCCCGGCTGCCCATCTGGGTGGCCGCGCTGCGGGCTCCGATGGTCAAGCTCGCCGGGCGGCTCGCCGACGGCCTCATCGGGCATCCGTCATGGTCGCTGGAGTGGTCGCGTGAACAGGTGAGCGGCCCGTTCGCTCAGGCCCTGGCCGAATCCGACCGGTCACGCGACGAGGTGGAGGTCAACCTGTGGCAGGTGGTGGCGCCGAACGCCGACCGGGCCCAATCGGTTCGTGACGCCAAGACCCACGTGGCCCTCTACGCCTCCATCCCGCAGTACCTCCCGTACTTCGACGCCCACGGCTTCGGGGCGGAGGCCAAGATGCTGGTGGAAGCGGGCGGTGCCGGAGCCCGCGCCGATCTCGACCTGGTGCCCGACGCCATGGCCGAGACGTTCGTGGTGTGCGGCACCACCACCGAGGTGGCCGACACGCTCGGCAGCTACGACGATGTGGCCGACTCGATTTGCCTTCAGCCGCCGCCGGTCGCCGGGCCGGACCGCAAGGCCTACGAGGCGCGGATCGCGGTGGTGATGGCCTCGACCTGATCAACCGCCGGGTTGGGCGGTCGAACGGTTCGGCCGCTCAACCCAGCCAGGCGGGGGAGTGGTCGAGCAGGAACTCGCTCACGTCATAGCAACGATCGAACACGTCGCACAGGTTCTCGCGGTGCATGAACAGGTCGTCGAGGCCGAGCTCGATACGGGCGGTGATGGCCAGCGTCCGCTCGGGAGCATCGGTCACCTCCACCGTGGAGTCGATGGCCGACACCTTGAGCGGCAGCTCGGCGCCACCCACCCCCGCCAGGTCGGTGGCGAGCACCAGCAGATCGGGGGCATCGTGCAATGGGGGTAGGCCCCAGGTGAACAGTAAGGGCACCGTGAACCCGGTGGGAGGTTCCGCGTAGTCCGGCAATTCGAGCATCTGGTCCTCGAACGCCAGCAGGACGCGGGGATCGAGCTCGATGGCCAGGTGCAGATCGACCGGTCCGCCGCAGGCCCGTTCGGGGTGCAGATCAACCTCCCATGCCTGACGC
>JBKDZN010000149.1:0-15144 GCA_047971245.1 Acidimicrobiales bacterium | reverse complement strand
TCCCCGGGGCCCACGGCCGCCGGGACCGTTCCGAGGAGATGTCACCGTGGCCGCCGATCACCCCGCAGGCCGACTGGACGTCGGTGCCATCGATTCGATGGCCAACACCCTCTCCGAGCTGTCGACTCGGATGGCGGCCACCCTCGGCCAAGCCGATCCTGATCACGACGCCATGATGGAACTGCGCGAGATCGAACGGCAGCTCCAGAACCTGGTGCGCCGTTTGACCAAGACCACCCGCCGTCTCCGCTGACCCACCGAACAGACCCACCCGTGATCAACCACGGTCAACAATGCCGGCCGAACGTGCGTGATGTCGAGCCATTGATGTGGATCATGAGTGCATACAGGTCCATATTCGGCGCCAACTGATCGCCGCCTATTGAACTACTCGCAGCCGGCGCACATGGGCACTGCCCAGGGAGCGGTGCCCATGCCGTCGACGACCGACGACCTCGACACTGGCCAAAACAAGCGCCGGCGCCCCATCAACATGGGGCGCCGGCGGCGCGACACAGGGCGGCGGATCCCTTGTGTCGCTGCTACCAGGTGGCGGGAACCTGGTTGACACGAATATAAGTCACCCGCGGAGAGAGGTGGGTGATATCGAGCGAATTTCATTCGGGCATCTATGCCCAAAGGGTCGAATACGACCCGGGCAAATACCACGTTGTTCGTTGTTGTTTGAGCGCGAATATCGTCGGACGATCTATGCCGCAGACGGGCAGAAAGAACGGAGGACACACTCGTCGCAGCGGGGACGTCGAGCCACACAGACCCGTCGCCCATGCAGGATCATGCGGAGGCTGAACTCCCCCCGCTCGCCGGCGGGGATCATGGGATTCAGGGCCAGCTCCACCTTCACCGGGTCGGTCTCCTCGGTCAGGTCGAGCAGGCCCGACAGGCGCAGCACATGGGTGTCGACCGGAAGACCGGGACGGTCGAGCGCCACGCTCCGCACCACATTGGCCGTCTTGCGTCCCACCCCCGACAGGGCGGTGAGATCCTTCATCGAGGTGGGCACCTCGCCACCGTGGCGTTCCACCAGCTGGTTGGCGCAGTTGATGATGCTCTTGGTCTTGTTGCGGAACAGCCCCAGCGACGACAGGAGTCCCTCCACCGTCTCGGGGTCGGCCGCGGCCAGACTCTCGGCGTCCGGGAACCGGGCGAACAGGCCCGGCGTCACCTTGTTGACGCCGACATCGGTCGACTGGGCCGACAGGATGGTGGCGATCAGGAGTTCGAACGGGTTGCGGTGATCGAGCTCACACTCGGCGTCGGGGTACTCCTCAGCCAACAGCTGGTGGGTCCGACGGGCCCGGCCGGCCGGGGTGCGGGGTCGTGCCATCGGATCACGCTACCGGTCGGCCCCGGGTAGCCATCGGGGCGTCCGTCGCCCACCATGGACGGGTGGCTCCCTCCTCGTCCTCCTCCTCGCCGTCCTCCCCGATCCCGGATCACCGGCGCATCCCCGGGGTATCCGGGGGTTCGATCACGGTGCTCGAACCGGTCGACGCCGCCTGGGCGGGCCGGGCCCAGCAGCTCATGGACCGATCGTTGCCCCCCGAGCAGCGCGACGAGCGCTTCGATGCGTGGCCCGACCCGTCCCCCGATCTCCCCGCGGCCCGGGGGGCCGTGGCCACCGATGGCGCCGATCGGGTGATCGGGTGGCTAGTGGGCGGGCCGGACCGCACCCGGCTCCGCCTCGACGCCCTGGTCGACCCGGCCCCCGGCGGGAGCCCCGCCGCTGGGGCCGCCGTCCTCGGCGCCCTCGTGGCCGCGGTGGAACCGCTGGTCCACGCCTCCGGATCTACCGAGGTCGAGGTGTGGGGACGGCCGGCGGCGAGCTGGTTCGGCACGGTTCTGGGTGAGGTCGGGTACAAGCCGATCCGGGCGCTCCATCAGATGCGGTGCCGCCTGCCCGTGACCGTGGACCCCCTCCCCACCCGGGCGTTCGATCCCCGCCGTGACCTGGAGGCGTTGCGCACGGTGAACAACCGGGCGTTCGCCACCCACCCCGACCAGGGGGCCAAGACCACCGACGAACTGGCCGCCATCATGGCCGAACCGTGGTTCCGCCCCGACGGGGTACGGCTCTACGAGCAGGACGGGCGGGTGGTCGGCTTCTGCTGGACCCGGATCCACCCGGCAGTACCGGGACGCAATCCGGCCCTCGGGGAGATCTACGTGATCGGGATCGACCCCGACCATCACGGTCAGGGTCTCGGTGTGCCCATGACGGCGGCCGGGCTGGCCTGGCTGTCGGATCAGGGCCTCGAGCACGGCATGCTCTACGTGGAGGCCGACAACGTGCCGGCCATCCGCACCTACGAGCGGCTGGGGTTCTCGGTGGTCCGGACCGATCGGGCCTGGTCCCGGCCGGTGACGCCCGGGGGTTCCCCCCGGCATCGAGAGGACCGATGATCTCGCCGTGGACGCCCGACCGGGACGAACTGGCCGCCGGACTGGCCGGAGAGCCCCGCTACCGGATCGACCAGCTGTGGCGCGGCCTGTACACCGAGGGCCTCGGCCCGGCCGACATCACCTCGCTCCCCAAGACCCTGCGGCAACACCTGGGCCGGCACTACCAGCCTGAACTGCACCCGTCCCGCACCCAGTCGTCACGGGACGGCTCGACGGAGAAATGGCTGTTCTCCATGGCCGACGGCACCGCGGTCGAGACGGTGCTGATGCACTACCCCCAGCGTTCCACGGTGTGCGTGTCGAGCCAGGCCGGTTGCGCCATGGCCTGCGCCTTCTGCGCCACCGGGCAGGCGGGCTACCGCCGGAACCTCACGGTCGGTCAGATCCTGGAGCAGGTCATGGCCGCCCGCGCTGCGGCCCGACCACGGCGGGTCTCCAACGTGGTGTTCATGGGGATGGGTGAACCCTTGGCCAACTACGACCGGGTGGTCACCGCGGTGCACCGCCTCATCGACGACGTCGGCCTCGCCGCCCGTCACATCACCGTCTCCACCATCGGCCTCGTCCCCCGCATCGACCAGCTGGCGGGAGAGCGCCTTCAGATCGGCCTGGCCGTGTCATTGCACGCCGCCGACGACGAGACCCGAAGCCGCCTGGTCCCCATCAACCGGCGCCACCCCATCCCCGAGCTCATGGCCGCCTGCCGGCGCTACCGCGACCAGACCGGGCGACGGGTCTCCCTCGAGTGGGCCATGATCGACGGGGTCAACGACCGACCGGTCGACGCCGAACGCCTGGCCGGCCTGGCCCGTTCCGCCCGGGCCCATGTGAACCTCATCCCGCTCAACCCCACGCCGGGGTGGCCTACGGTCGGATCACCACCGGAGCGGATTGCCGGGTTCGCCGACCGGCTCCGGGCCGACGGGGTGAACGTCACCGTCCGGGCCAACCGCGGGGTCGACATCGATGCCGCCTGCGGCCAGCTCGCCACCGGTCACCGGGCCACACCCGTCGCCGTGACCTCCACCACCCCGGCGGGCTGAGCCGACCGGTCGTCGAGTGCTGAGTGGCCACCTCGACGGTCCATACTGTGAGGGCTATGGATCGCTGGTTCAACCCGTCCCAACCACAGACCCTGCAGGCCGCTGTGTTCCTCGGCTACTTCTCCGCCGTGTTCGGCCTGTTGTCGGCCGGGGGCAGCCTCGTGTTGTTGCCCGCCATCATCGGGGTGGGGGTCGGCGCGTTCGCCACCGCCAACAACAAGCGGTGGGGATACCTACTGCTGGCCGTGTGTGCCTTCCTGCTCGCCGCCCTCCGGGTCCTCGTCTTCCTGGTCGGCGCCCAGTTCGGCATCATTCCGGCACTCTGGGCCCTCAACGGCAGCGTGTTCCCGGTCGCCCTCGTCGTCGCCGTCCTCCACCCCCAGTCCCGGAACTACCAGAAGGTCTGGTTCGAGTGACCGTCCGGCGGCCGGCCGGCCCGGCGAGCCCGGCGACGTGAAGCCGCCTCGCCGGCCATTCGGGCGCCGGCGGCCCCAACTCCGGTCCCGCGGCGCCCTCGTGACCATCGCGCTCGGGCTGCTGGCCGCCGCGTCGGCGTGTAGCGGCACCCGGACGGCGGCCCCAGCGGGCGGGAGCGACCCGGCCGACGAGCACGCCCTGACCTGGTCACCGTGCCCCCACGGTGAGGCGGAGTGCGCCACCCTGACCGTGCCCGTCGACTACGCGGTGCCCGACGGGGCCACCGTGGAACTCGCCCTGGCCCGGATCCCGGCCACCGGTGAGCGCCGGGGCAGCCTGGTACTCAACTTCGGCGGTCCGGGGCTACCGGGAGCCGCGGTGCTGGCCGGGCCCGGGTTCACCGTCGACCCGGCGGTGGCCGAACACTACGATCTGGTCGCCTGGGACCCGCGGGGTACCGGAGGGTCGGCGGGTCTGGCCTGCGACACCGACCGCAGGAACGGCCCCCTCCCCGACACCTCCCCCGACAACCCGTCCGAGGCCGCCGCCCTCGATCGGTACCACACCGACCTGGCGGCCCGGTGTGGCACCACCGACCACACCCTGCTGGCCTCACTGGCCGCCCCCACCGCGGCCGACGATCTCGACGCCATCCGCCACGCCGTCGGCGACGAACGCCTCAGCTACCTCGGGTTCAGCTACGGCACCATCATCGGTCAGTGGTACGCGGCCCGCCACCCGGACCGGATCGGCCATCTCGTGTTCGATGCCGTGGCCGATGCCACCCTCGGCCTGGAAGGGCTACTCCGCCAGCAGGCCCCCGCCTTCGAGGCCGGCTTCGACGAACTCGACCGATGGTGCACCGCAGACGCCGAACGGTGCGCGGTCACCGACCTGGCCGCCACGTACGACCGGGTCATGGCCGGGCTGGAGGAGCAGGCCGCCACCACCACTCCCGAAATGGGCGGCCGCACCATCGGGCCGAACGAGCTGGAGTCGGCCACCCTCCTGATCCTCTACAACTCGGTCTCGTGGCCCGGCTACTCCCAAGCGCTCGCCGACGCCGAGACCGGCGACTGGTCGAGTCTGGCCGACGAGGCCAACGCCGCTCTCTCCGCGGTGCCCTTCACCCCCTACCTGGCCACCAGTTGTGTCGACGGGCGACATCCGGTCGGCACCGAGGCCTGGAACCGGTTCGCCGACGAGCTGGCCGCGGCGGCCCCCCGGATGGGGCGGGCGGTGGCCAACGAGGTCCGGGCCTGCGCCGAATGGCCGGTCGACCCGGTGGAGCAGCCCCTCGGTGCCCTGCCCACGACGACACCGGTCCTGGTGGTCAGCGCGGCGGTGGATCCGGCCACACCACTGGTCAACGCCCAGCGTCTGGCGGCCGCGTTCGGCCCGGCCGGGCATCTGATCACCGTCGACGGCCACCACCACGCCTCCTACCCCACCAACACCTGTGTCCGGGACCGGGTCACCGCGTACCTGCTCGACGACGACCCCGGACCGGCCGAGACGACCTGCTGAGGGGCGACCGCCGACGCCGCCCGACGACCCGACGCGGGGCCAGGGCCGGTAGGGTCGGCGCCCATGGCGGAGATGCCCACCGACCGGCTTCCCGAGGGAGAGGAGAAGCGGGCCGCGGTCCAGTCGATGTTCGACGGGATCGCCCCCCGTTACGACCTCATCAACCGGATCATGACCTTCCGGCTCGACGTCCGCTGGCGCCGCGAGGCCCTCCGGTCCCTCCGCCTCCGACCGGGGGCACTGGTGGCCGATCTGGCCGCCGGGACCGGCGACTTCTCGGTCGCCCTGGCGAACGCCGGCTGCCGACCGGTCGGGATCGACCTGTCGATGGGGATGCTGGTGGCGTCCCGGTCGGCGGCACCCCGTGTCCAGGCCGATCTGCTCACCCTTCCCACCCCTGACCGGGTGTTCGACGCCGCCGTGTGCGGCTTCGCGCTCCGCAATCTGGTCGATCTGCCCCCATTCCTGGCCGAGCTCCACCGCACGGTCCGCCCCGGCGGCCGCATCGCCCTGCTCGACGTGTCCACACCGGACAACCGCCTGGTGGCCCTGGGCCACGGGATCTACTTCAATCGGGTGGTTCCCCTGATCGGCGGGCTGTTGTCGAGCCGGAGCGCCTACGCCTACCTCCCCCGTTCGGTGTCGTACCTCCCCTCACCGGAACGGATGCTGACCATGGCCCGCGACGCGGGGCTGGTCGAGGTGGAGCGGCGCCAGCTGTCGGGGGGCCTGACCCAGCTCATCACCGCCACCCGCCCCTGACCCGGGCCGCCACCGGGGGGCTAAGGGGGAGCGCTCAGCTGTCGCCGGCGGCCGCCGATGGACACCGGTGGCCGCCACCCCCGCGCCCGGACCGCTCGACGGATCGACCAGTGATGCCCCGGAGCGCGACGACACTCGGGAATCCGCCGGGTCCGGGCGGCGGCGCCGCCGGGACGACCGGGTGGATCCGGTCCGGACGCACCCCGGGAGGGCGCCGACGCCAGGGTCGGTGGTCGTTTCGGTAATCGTCCCCACCTACAACGAGGCCGACAATCTTCCGGGCCTGGTGGCGGCGGTCGAGGAGGCCCTGACCGGTATCAGCCACGAGATCATCGTGGTCGACGACGACTCCCCGGACGGAACCGCGGCGGTGGCGACCTCACTGGCCGGCACCGTCGCCGGTCTCCGCCTGATCCACCGGGTCGGGGCCAGGGGCCTGTCATCGGCGGTGCTGGCCGGCATGGCCGTGGCCACCGGCCAGGTCCTCGCCGTGCTCGACGCCGATCGTCAGCACGACGAGGCCGCCCTCCCCCAGCTGGTCACCGGGGTCCTCGACGGGGCCGACGTCTGCCTCGGCTCCCGCCACAGCGATGGTGGCAGTGTCGGCAGTTTCGGACGGGGCCGACGGCTGGCCTCGTCGACCGGTGCGGTCGCCGCCCGGCTGGTGCTCGGCGTCGAGGTCAGCGACCCGATGAGCGGGTTCTTCGCCGTGTCCCGGTCGCGCTACGAGGCGGTCGTGGCCGACATCAATCCCCGGGGCTTCAAGATCCTGCTCGAGTTCCTGGCCCGGGGCGAACCCCCAACCGTGGCCGAGGCCGGCTACCGGTTCCGCCGCCGCCGCTACGGCGAGACCAAGCTCAGCGGTTCGGTGGTGGCCGCCTACCTGGCCGAGCTCGGCGCCCTGGCCCGGTCACGAGTGACCTCGTCCCGGGCCACCACCTACGCCACCGTGGTCCTGCTGGCGGCGGCCGCCGTCCAGCTCGGTACCGATCTGTTGCTCGCCGCCGGGCTGGGCCGGGCCGCGGTACCCGTGGCTGCGGAACTGGCCGTCCTCGGCCAGTTCGCCGCCCATGACACGGTCTCCTTCGCCGGCCTGCGTCGCCGCCGCCTGACCCGGGCGGTGGGCCGGTTCCACCTGGTCGCCCTCCCGGTCGTCGGCGCCCAGCTTCTGGTGGGCCGGGTGATCGGGCGCTGGTTGACCCCCGAGTCGGGCCGCTGGGGCCTGATCGCGGCGTTGGCCGCCGCCACCCTGGTCCTGGCGGCCGGCGCGTTCGGCGCCTACCTACCCGCCCGGTCGTTCATCTGGGATCGGGGTCGCCCCAACCCAGCGCGGCGCCGAGCGACGCCACCAGATCTGTGATCTGGTCGACGGCCTGCTCGTAGTCACGGCGCTTCTGCCCGTAGGGGTCGGCCACGTCCCAGCGGTCCGACAGGTAGGTCGACGGGTCCCGTTCCCGGTTGACCACCTCCATCAGCCCGTCGATCCCCGATCCCGGTGGGAGCCGGGGCAGGGCGGCCGCCGCCTCGGTGAGGGGAATGATCCGGGTGAATGCCCCCCGGTCGAGCAGGGTGAGCCGCTGGACGTGCTCACCCTCCATGGTGAGCAGCAGTTCCGCGGCGTCGATACTGGCCCGGTCGACCCGGTAGCTGCGGTGCGACCGGAGGTCGACACCGCGCCTGGCCATCACGTCGACCAGGGTCGACGGACAGGCGTCGTCGCTGCGCAGGAAGCCGACGGAGCGGAACACGGCCGATCGTTCGCCGAAGCGGTTCCGGGCCAGGTATTCGGCAGTCGGGCTTCGACAGATGTTCGCGGTGCACACGAACAGGATCCGGGACGGACGACCGGCGTCGGCTCCCGAGGCGATGGTCAGAGCCCCCGTCGACCGAACGGTGCCCGGGCCGTGCGCAACAGGATCCTGACGTCGGTTCGGAAACGGATCTCCGAGACATAGTCGACATCGAGGCCCAGTCCGGCCGAGATCCGGCTGGTGGAGCGCAGCGGCGAAACCTGGAACGCCCCGGTGATCCCGGGGCGGGTCAGGTGCCGGGGATGGTCGGCGTAGCCCTCGGCCCGGGCGACCGCCGTGAGCTCCGGTCGGGGGCCCACCATGCTCATCTCCCCCTTCAGCACGTTGAACAGCTGGGGGAGCTCATCAAGACTGGTGGACCGGATGAACCGGCCGAAGGGACGATGCCGGGGATCGTCGACGCTCTTGTGGGCCGTCCGCCGTTCAGGACCGATGTAGGTGAGGCTATTACTGACCCGGCGGTCCCGCAGCATCGAACGGAACTTGTAGATCTGGAAGCTCCGGCCGTTGCGGCCGATGCGTTCCTGGCGGTAGATGATCCCGCCCGGGCCCAACATGACGGGGATGAGGAAGGCGACGGCCACCATGGCCGGGGCGAACAGCACCAGGGCGACGATCGCCAAGACCACGTCGAGCGGCCGTTTGGCCCACCGGGCGTACCAGCCTCGCCGGGGCACCACCCACAGCTGGGGTGGGCGCGATGGCGCGGGAGCGGACTCCGAGACACGGATCTGAGCTGAGACATTCACCGGGCGTCGCTGACCTCCAACCCCATGGCGAGGCACCGTAGTAGTTCCCGTTGCCCAACCGACACGAATCCGACCTGGGCAAATCTCCTTCTCAGGAGGTCGCAGGCCGTTCGCGTTCCGGTTCCCCCGACCCCACCCCCCGGGGCGCTACCGTCCCTTCGGGGGCCCGACGAGCCAGGACGGACATCCACGCTGTGACAAGGATGAATACGCAGCCGCTGACGGCCACGATCGCCATCGCCACCTACCGGCGCCCGGCTTCCCTGGCCGTCACCCTGGACAGCCTGCGCCAGGTCGGCACCCGGCCGGACGCCCCCCCGAATGCGGCCAGAAATCCCCCTCATAGGGGAAAAGATGGGTGCGACCGGCCGCTCCAATCGTGGCAGATACATGACATCACGATCATCGACAATGATGTCGAGCCCACCGCCGCCGGCGTGGTCGCCGAGCACGCCGCCCACCACCCCCACCGGCTGCGCTACGTGCACGCGCCCGAACCCGGTCTCGCCGCGGTCCGCAACCGGGCCCTCGACGAGGCCGCCGGCGACGTGCTGGTCTTCATCGACGACGACGAGGTGGCCGTTCCACCGTGGCCGGACGGTCTGATCCGCGTCATGGCCGCCAGTGGGGCGGTCATGGTCGGTGGCCCGGTGCGGACCCGGTTCGCGGAACCCCCGGAACCGTGGGTGACCGAGGGTGGCTTCTTCGATCGGGCCGAGCCCGCCGACGGGAGTCGCCAGCGGTGGCTCCGCTCCGGCAACCTGGCCATCGATGTGGCCGCCGTCCGCTCGGCCGGCTTGCGGTTCGATCCCCGGTTCGGAACCAGCGGCGGCGAGGACACGGCCTTCACCCGATCCGCCGACCATCTCGGTCTCGATCTCCGCTGGAGCGCCGACGCCGTCGTGGTCGAGGAGGTCGGTCCGGATCGGACGACCCTGCAGTGGCTCTGCGCCCGGCAACGCCGCACCATGGCCAGCTGGGTCCGCGTCGAACGCGACCTCCACCCGGGCCTGGCCCGGATCGGCTGGATCACCACCCGGGGGGTCGTGCGGATGGCGGCCGGAACCGCGACCGCGGCCATCGGGGCCGGCCGCGCCAACCGGGTCACCCGTAACCGGGGGCTGATCACCGCGGCGCGGGGCCTCGGGGCGCTTCAGGGTCTCCTCGTACGTCCCCCGCGCGCCTATCACTAGGTTCACCGCCGCTCACCGGGCTCACCCCGTTTCCAGGTTCACCCCGGCCCACCAGGCCCGCCGCCTCAGCGGCACCGCCGGTGGCGGTTCCGGTGTGGGTCAGGCCGCCCACCCCGGATCCTCCACCGGCGGTCGGGGTGGGGACATCGGTACCATGGCGGGTTCCGCCGCACCATCGTTCCTCTCGGTGAAAGGGAGGCGAACCACAACATGATGTACCAAACCGCCACAAGCGGAGGCCAGGAGGCCGCGCGCCTCGAGGACTACATCCGGGCCATCCAACGACACAAATGGGTGGTCATCGCCGTGACCCTGTTGGGCGTCACCCTCGCCTTCCTCTACAGCACCACCAGGACCTCCACCTACACGGCCACGGCCACCATCGTGCTGTACCCGACGCCGGTGGGTTCGCCCGACAACCGGCTGGTCCAGCCCAACCTCGAGACCGAGCGGGAGATCCTCGCCTCCAACGACACGGCCGAAGCGGTGATCACCGAGCTCGGCCTGACCGACACCCGCCCGGAGCGGCTTCTCCAGAACCTCGACGTGTCCTTCCGCCCGGACTCGGCCGTGATGCAGGTCGCCTACACCTCTTCGGACCCCGATGTCGCCGCCCAGGCGGCGAACGCCTTCGCCGGCAACTACGTCAACCGGCGGGAGAGCCAGGCCGTCGCGTACTACGACAACACGGTCAATGCGGCCAACCAGCAGATCCAGAGTCTCAACACCCAGATCGGGGCCACCCAGACCCAGATCGACGAGCTCCAGACCCAGCGGGCCGATGTCGTGTCGAGTCAACCGGCCACCGACTCGCGGGCGGCCACCCTCAACGACATCGACACCCAGCTCAACGCCCTGCGGGCCGAGGTGGCGAACATGAACACCACCAGCCGCAACCTGACCTCCGACGCCGCGGCGGCGACGGCCACCAAACAGACCCGGAGCCCGGCGGCCGAGACCCTCCGATCGGCCCTGCCCCCCGGCAACCCGGACGGCATCCCCACCTCGATGCTGCTCTTCGGCGGCCTCTTCCTCGGCGGGCTCATCGGGCTGGTCTCCGCCTTCCTGATGGAGCGGCTCGACACGACCGCCCGCGACTCCGACGATGTCGCCCTGGCGCTCGGCACGACGGTCATGGGGGCCATCCCGACCCTGGGGATGGGGCACCGGGGCGGGCCCAGCAGCCTGATCATGCTGTCCACCGGTGGTTCGTCACGGATCGCCGCGGCGCGGGAAGCCTTCCGGCGGTTGCGGTCCTCGATCCAGTTCCTGTCGTCGTCGAGCGGGGTCAGCTCGATCATCGTCACCAGTGCCAGCCCGGCCGAGGGCAAGAGCCTCACTGCGGCCAACCTGGCCATCGCCATGGCCCAGAACGGTTCCCGGTGCGTGCTGGTCTCGGCCGATCTGCGCCGACCCAGCCTGGAGACCCTGTTCGCCCTCGAAGGGCCGCGCCCCGGCCTGTCGGAGTATCTGGCCGCCTCGGCCGAGCTGAACGCCGAGAAGGTCCCGTCGATCGACAACCTGTGGCTGATCCGGGCAGGCACCCCACCCAACAATCCGGGCGAGCTGTTGAACTCCGACCGCTTCGAGCAGATGGTCAAGGAGCTGGAGCGGGAGGACGTCGAGTACATCGTGATCGACACACCCCCGGTCCTCTCCACTGCCGACGCGGTGTCGGCAGCCCGGTATGTGGATGGCGTGATCGTGGTGGTCGACACCGAGCGCACCGAGACCACCGACCTGCTCCAGGTCCGCGCCGACCTGGAACGGTCCGGTTCCAAACTGCTGGGTGCGGTCATGAACCGTCAGCGGTTCGAGCGGGCGGGCCTGTTCCGGCGTGACCGGTACGCCTACTACAACACCGACAACTCCGACCACGGGTCATGACCGCGGTGAGCCCGGTCTCCGGGCGCGGCACCGCACCCGAGCCGGCGGTCAGCCATCTCGCGGTGGAACCGGTCCGCCGATTCGCCACCCTGGCTCGGCCCGGGCTGGCCGAACAGGCGATGGTGGTCCTGACCACGTTCGTGCTGGTCCACCAGACCCCGAACGTCTGGTTCCGGACCCGGGCCGACTTCCTGATCGATTCGTCCAATCCCCTGGGCGTGGTGCTCACCCTCGGCCTGATCGGGCTGGCGTTCGCCCGGGTGGCCGGCAGCGTGGATCACCTGATCACCATCGTCCGGGGCGAGCCGGCGGTGTTCCTGTTCGCCGGCCTGACGTTCGCCTCGACGTTCTGGTCGGCCGACCCGGCCGAGACGGTTCAGAAGTCGGTCCCGTTCGTAGCCGTGACCGCCTACGGGGCCTACCTGGTGATGCGGTTCTCGCTCAACCAGATCATGAAGCTGCTGTCGATCATGTTCATGTGCTCCGGCCTGCTCAACCTGGTCACCGTGGTGGCCCTGCCGGTCTACGGGGTCGACGCCGAAGGTCGGTTCAGTGGCATCTTTCCGGAGAAGAACTCGCTCGGCTACGTGGCTGCGCTCGGCCTCCCCACCCTCCTGCTGGCCGGGAAGTCCTGGAAGCGGTGGCGGTGGCTGTTCTGGCCCGGCGCCCTGCTGCAGGTGGGCCTGCTCGCGGGCTCACAGTCGAAGACCATGCTGCTCGCCGCGCTCGGCCCGACCTGCCTGATCGCCGTCTACCAGCTCTTCCGGAGCCGGAAGACCCTCCGGGGGGCCGTCATCGTCAGCCTGCTCGGTACCAGCATCTTCACCATCGCCTTCGCCACGGCCAACATCGCGGTGCTGGCCCGATGGCTCGACAAGGACGTCACCCTCACCGGCCGGGTACCGCTGTGGGAGAACCTGATCCCGATCGCCGCCCACCGTCCCCTGCTCGGTTACGGCTACGGCGCCACCTTCGACGGCTACTTCAGCCCGGTCCACGAGGTGTGGATCCAGAACCAGTGGAATCCCACCCACGCCCACAACGCCATCCTGCAGATCACCCTGGAGATCGGTCTGGTGGGTGCGGCCCTGTTCCTCCTCACCTACGCGCGGGGGGTGACCCGCGCCATCAAGATCGTGGCCATCGTGCCCGGCCCGGCCGGGTTGTGGCCCCTGGTGTTCCTGACCACCACCCTGCTGGTGTCGATCACCGAGTCGGGGGTCAACTCCGACGACCTCGGCTGGCTCATGTTCGTGGTGACGATCCTGTCGACCGCGCTCCACCTGCGGCACCGAAATCAGCTCGGGCTGTCCAACGATCTGCAGCACGCCATCGACGCCAACGCCCACCATCGGGTGCTGCGCTAGGTCGACGCGAACCGCGGCCGATCAGCCGCTGAATGCGCCCGGGGCGGGCTCGGCCGGGTTCCGGACCCGCCCGTCATGATCCACGCCGACCGCCGGCGTCACCACGATCCCCCGCCCGAAGAGGGACGATCCCGGCTCGGGACGGAAATCGGCGGTGGCCGGGTCGACCGAAGGGGTCTCCAGGGCGGGCGGGGTCGTGGTCACCCAGTCCAGCCCGGTCGCGGCTCCGGACGGGGCGTCGGTCACCAGCACGTTGCCGCCGAGCTCGACCTCGGTCGACTCCGAGACCCCGACCGCGGGCGCACCCGGCCGGCTCCACGCCAGGTTGTTGACGATGCGCACGTCGTCGGAACGGCCGGCGGCCAGCTCCACCGGGCCGCCCTCCAGGATCTCGGTCCGCCCGTTCCGGTAGGTGGTGTTGAACATCACGTCGACCCGGGACGACTCCAGCACCAGGACCCCGCGGCCACCATTGTCGAACACGACATTGTTGGCCACCAGCGTCCGGCCGGTGTAGCCGGTCTCCTTGGACTGGTCGACGATGATGCCGTTGCCGTCGGTGATGGCGTCGTGGTCACGGAACACCGAGAAGACCTTGTTCTCGTTGCGGTAAACCGTGTTGCCGATGATCCGGTCGTGGTAGCCGTCGGGGTCGGCCGGCTGGCCCCGGTCGACCGAGTGCCAGATCGAGATGCCGCTCCCCTGCTCCGGCCCCCAGAACGAGTTGTCGTGCACCTCGTTGCCCAGGATCTCCAGGTTGGCCGATTCGACCGAGCTGATCCCGCCCACGGCCATGTCGTGGATGTGGTTGTTGCGGAGCCGGACATGGTGGGAGTTGCGGATCAACATCCCCCACCCGTAGTCGTTGACGGTGTCGAACCCCTCGCCCCGGACCTCGATCCCGGCGACCTCGACATAGTCACCCCGGATGGAGATGCCGTTGCCGTCGTCGGCCACCACGACCGGACTCGCCCCGGGCCCGGCGGCCAGGGTGATCCAGGCGTCCTCGGACCCATCGGTTCGCATCACGTAGTGGGCGACACCGGGCTCGGTCGAGCCCCGGTACTCGCCGGACATGAGGTAGAGGGTCTCCCCCGGGATGAGCCGGTCCATTGCCGTCTGCAGGTCACTCCAGGCCGACGTCGGCGTCTGACCGTCCGCGTTGTCGTCCCCGTTGGTCGGATCCACATATCGGGTCGCCGGATCGGTGTCCACCTCGGGTGCCCCGTCCCCGGGATCCCCGGTCGAGGCCGCGTCGCCGGTGTCGACCGTGGTGGTCGGGTCGACCACCACGGTGCTCGCCGGTCCGGGGGTCTCACCGTCCGGTCCCCGGAGCCAGGCGATCACCAGGCCGCCCATCAGCACCAGGCCGACGGCCCCCGCCAGCAGCACCCATCGCCGGTCCGGTCCGTTCGGCCGGGTGGGGCCGGGGGCCACGTCGCCCCCAGGCGGTGGGGCACCGTCGAGCGGACGGTCGGCGAGACGTTCGGCCACCCGATCCGCGAGCCGGTCGGCGACCTGATCCGCCACCCGATCGGCGAGCCGGTCGGCGACCCGATCCGCCACCCGATCGGCGAGCCGGTCGGCGACCCGATCCGCCACCCGATCGGCGATGCGGTCGCTGAGCCGGACCGGGACCTGGTCGGGGATGACCGTGATCCCCTCGACGGTCGGTTGGGTGTTCGGCGGGAGCCGGGCGTCGGGGCCGGGCCCTCGGACGGCGGTTGATGACGGGGCATCCGGTCGGCGGCGGCCGTTCACTGGGGGGTCCTCAGTTCGTTCAGATCGATGGTCGTGTCGCCCTCTCGTCGCGGCCGCCCGAACCACAACGCCAGCCCGGTGAGACTGACGGTGAGGAACACCTCGCCGACAAGGGTCGTTACCACGGCGGTCCGCCATCCACCGTTGGGGAGGAACACCAGGTTCAGGCCGAAGTTGACGGCCCCGGCCGCCGCGGTGGCGGC
>JBKDZN010000148.1:0-17706 GCA_047971245.1 Acidimicrobiales bacterium | reverse complement strand
AGTAGCACGGCCACCGGTTCGTCGGCACCGAGACGGAGCCGGTCGATGGGCGCGGCGTCGGCCCGGGGGGTGAGGGCGACCACCCGGAACCCGGCCTCCCGGCACGGGGCGAGACCGTCGGGGACGGGGCCGATCCGGGCGTGGGGCAGGGCGTAGGCCTCACCCATGGAGACCCGACCGGCCCGCCGGTACAGGGGGTCGCACGAGGTCGGGTCGAGCAGTACGCCGGTGATCCCGAACCCGGCGGCGCAGCGCAGGATGACCCCCAGGTTCGTCGGGTTGTTGATCCCCTCGGTGACCACCACGGTGGTCGCCCCGGCCAGCACCTCGGCCGGGGCGGGCACCGGGCGGCGGGCGAAGCAGGCCAGCATGCCCCGGTGCAGGTGGTAGCCGGTGATGCGGCGCAACACCTCGGGCCCGGCCCCGTACACCGGCACCGCGGCCGCATCGACCCCGGCGGGGAGGGGGGTCCGGCGACGCCCGTCGACCAGGACCGACACCAGCCGGTACCCGGCCCGCATCGCCCGTTCGACGACCAGGTCGCCCTCGGCGATGAACACCCCGTCAAGATCACCGCCGGGGGTCTCCCGGCGGCGGCGGAGCACATGGTCCCGCAGGCCCTGGAATACCTGCAGGCGGGGATCGTCCGGGTCGTCGATGGCGATCCGGTGGCCCACGCCTCCACGCTACCCCACGGGCCGCCATCGGCTACGGTGTTGGCCGCGGTCCTGCGTTGGGCCGCGCCCAGATACCACCGGTGAACCCCCCTCGGAGCGTGCAGTGAACGCCATCGTCATCTACGAGAGCCTGACCGGCAACACCCGGCACGCGGCGGAACTGATCGCCGAGGAGCTCATCCGCTCCGGGGTCCCGACGGTGATCAGCCCGATCGGCACCATTGATCTGCAGGCCCTGTCCGACGCCGACCTGGTCATCATCGGGGGCTGGGTGGACGGCCTGTTCTTCTTCGGCCAGCGGCCGGGCCGGGCCGGGAAGCTGGTCAACCTCCCGGCGATCGACGGGAAACTCACGGCCGTGTTCTGCACCTACGCGGTCAACCCCGGTTCCACCCTGGAGCAGATGTCGGGCATCGTGTCCCGCCGGGGTGGCGACGTGATCGGGGGCATGACCATCCGGCGCAACAAGATGGCGGAGGGGGCCATCGAGTTCGTGGCCCGCCTCCTCGGCGCCGTCGATCAGCGGCAGACCTCATCGGCCTGACCGGGCACGGCTCCCCGCCTCCGACCGGCGGGGTCAGGCCCAGCCCGGCGGGCAGGGGGTGCCGCCGGTGATGTCCTCGATCAGGGCCGCCGCGGCGAGGGCGGTGCGGTCCTCGAGGAACGGACCCACCACCTGGACCCCGAACGGCAGGCCGGTGGAGTGGAGCCCGAGGGGGACCACCGTGACCGGCAGGTACACCACCCCGAACAGGCCCAGCCACCGCATCTGGTCGGTGTAGGGCCGTGACGTGCCGGCCACGTCGATCCACCGGTCGGTCATGGGCATCGAGTGATCGTGGGGGATGGCCACGGTGGGCGACACCGGGGCCAGGACGATGTCCCAGTGGGTGAAGAACTCGCGCCACCGGGCCCGCATCTGGAGCCGCCGCTCGTTGGCGCTCAGCCAGGCCCGATGGCGGATCGGGGCACCGATCACGCCCAGACCCCCGGCGGGGAGCTCTCCCGCGGCCGCCCGGGCCGCCAGGTCCTCGATCTCGGCGTGGCTCCAACCGGCCGCCTCGGCCGCCCCGAGCAATTGGTCGAACACCCCGTCGGCCCGGGCGAAATCGAACCCGTCGGGGCGAGCGGTGTGATCGACCACGGCCCCGGCCGCGGCCAGTTCGTCGGCCACCGAGCGGATCGCGCCGGCGATCTCCGGGTCGACCGGGCAGTACTCGTCGTCGGCCCACACCGCCACCCGCAACTCGTCGACCCGGCGGGTGCGGGCGGCGGGGAGCCGGAACGACCAGGCCAGGTCGTGCCAGTCGTCCGGGCCGGCCAGCAGGTCGAGGGCCAGTTCACAGTCGGCGGCCGAGCGGGCCAGGGGGCCGACGACGGCGATGTCGGCCTGGGTGAGGGTCCCGGGCGGGCCGGGGATCTGGCCCCGGGCCGACACGATGCCGTAGCTCGGCTTGTGGCCCACCACCCCGCACATCGACGCCGGGTTGCGGATGCTGCCGGCGATGTCGCTGCCCATCTCCAGGGGGGTGAACCGGGCGGCCAGGGCGCCGGCCGACCCGCCGGACGAGCCACCGACACTGCGGTCCGGGTCCCACGGGTTGTTGGCCGTCCCGTACACCTGGTTGAACGATTGGACGTCGTCGCCGTACTTGGGCATGTTCGTCTTGCCGTAGATGACGGCGCCGGCCCGGCGAAGCCGGCCGACCACCACCGCGTCGTGGTCAGGCACGAAGTCGGCCAGTTCGGGGGCGCCGGAGGTGGTCGCCAGGCCCTCGGTCATCAGGGAATCCTTGACCGTCATCGGCACCCCGGCCAGGGGGCCGACCGGCACCCCGTTGGCCCGGGCGGTGTCGATGGCCGCCGCGGTGGCCCGGGCCCGGTCCTCGTCGAGGGCGACCACCAGGTTGACCGGCCGGTTCCGGTCCACCACCCGGCGGAGCAGGTGATCGACCGCTTCCACCGCCGACACGTCCCGCCGGTCGAGCGCGGCGGCGAGTTCGACGGTTGTCCACTGGTGGAGTGCTCCGCTGGGCATGGGCTCACGCTAGCCCGGGACCCGGCCGGCCGGGGGGAACGGGCCGGGTGGCGCCGTGACGAATCGTTTCGGGTACAGTTCCGGCCGGTTACCGGAGTCGTCCCGACATGATCAAAGCCTTTACGATCCTGCCTCCCGAACGGTTCCCGGCCGCCCGATCGGGCCGGGCCGTGGTCTCGTTGGTGGTGGCCGCCGGCCTCGGCGCCACCGTGTTCCTCTCCGGTTGTGCCTCGCGGCCCTCCGAGGGCGATCTGGCCGACGCGATCCTGTCGGCCACCGCGGATGATCCGGCAGTGGACGTCTCGGAGGACACCGCCCGGTGCATCGCCCGCCAGCTGCTCGATTCGGACCTGTCGGACACGACCCTCGAAGGCCTGGCCGAGAACTTCGACGCCCCCCAGGTGCTGGAGACCGAGCTCGACCGGGTGGAACCGGTGGTCACCCAGGCCGCGGCCGCCTGCCAGATCGAGGGTTCGTAGCCGGACCGGTCCCACCGCGGGCGCCGGCCGTCGGGTTCAGGGGTGGCCGAGGTTCAGGGGTTCTGGGCGGCGAACACGTCGCACTGCTCCGGGTCACCGGTGCGGTACCCGGTGGTGAACCAGTTGACCCGTTGCTGGGATGAGCCGTGGGTCCACGACTCCGGGTTGACCTGCATCCCGGCCTGGGCCTGGAGGCGGTCGTCACCGACCGACGAGGCCGCGGCCAGGCCCTCGTCGATGTCGCCCTCCTCGATGATGGGCTGCCCCGACTCGGCGGTGACCCGCTGGTTGGCCGAGTAGGCCCACACCCCGGCGAAGCAGTCGGCCTGGAGTTCGAGGCGCACCGAGTACTCGTTGGCCAGATCGGGCGACTGGGCCTGGGCTTGGCGGACGGCGTCGCTGATCCCGGCCACGTTCTGGACATGGTGGCCGACCTCGTGGGCGACCACGTAGGCCTGGGCGAAATCACCGGCCGCCCCGAACCTGGGGGAGGCGAGCTCGTCGAAGAACTCGAGGTCGATGTAGACGGTCTGGTCGTTCGGGGCGGGGCAGTAGAACGGCCCGACGGCCGAGGTCGCCGGGCCGCAGCCGGTGTCGACCGAGTCGGTGAAGATGGTCAGGCTGGTTTCCCGGTAGGTGAGGCCGGCCTGGTCGAAATACTGGGCCCAGGTGTCCTGGATGTCGTACATCAGGAACTGGAGGTACTCGACGGTGTCGGCCTGGGGATCGACGACCTCGACCGCCCCGTCGCTGGCCACGGTGTCGGCCGGGCTGTCGGTCCCGAACCCGGGGACGGTGATGTCGATCTGGCCCGGGGTCGCCCCATCGGCGCTGGAGCCGGCCTCGGTCACGTTGGCACTGTTCCCGCCTCCGCCGCCGAACAGGGCGACGAGGACGGCGATGATCACGGCCATCAGACCGCCACCACCGATCGCGGCCCCCTTGCCGGGCCGGCCGGCCGACCCTCCCGAGGCGCCCCCCACCCGGGATCGTTGATCGTTGACGTACTTCCGGCCCTGATCCGCCGTGCTCTTGTCGTATCGAACCACGCCCTAGCTCCCTGTTCGACCGGAACGATTCGCGATCACGTTACTCCCGGCCCAACGGGCCCGGGCATCCGCCGGGCCGGCCGCCCCGGTTTCAGGCCGCCAGCGGACGGCCGAACGGGAGCTCGCCCCGCCAACCGGCCAGGAATTCCTCGGCCCGGAGGCAGGCTCCCATGAAGAGTCCTTCGGGATGGCCGGCACAGTCGTCGAGGACCGAGCTGATCCGGTCGACCACCCCGCTGATCACCGTGCCGGCGTCCCCGTCGAGGACCGGGGCCAGGAGGCCGCCGGCGATGGAGACGAAATCGGGGACCAGGGTGACCGTCCCGGCCCGTTTGAGCTGGGCGTAGGCCTTGGTGGTCACCGGGATCGGGCCCCAGGGGACCAGCGCTTTGGCGCTGATCGTGCCCGCCCCCTGATGGGTGAGGGCCCCGGGTTTCGATCCGGCGAGGAGGACGTCGACGTCGGCCCCCCACACCAGCCACGGTTTCTCCTCGACGCCCCACACCTCGATCAGCTTGGCTCCGGCCGCGGTCAGGGCGGCCCCGAGGCCGGCCGGTTCCTGGCCGGCGCCTTCGATCGCCACGGTCACGTCCCGCAGGGACCCGCCGGCCGCCCAGGAGGCGGCGGCCACGATCCCCGCCGCGGTGGCGGCGTCACGGTCGGCCGAGGTGTTGAGCGGGGTGACCGCGTCGAGCGGGCCCAGATCGGCCGGGGCCATGCCCTTGCCGGCGCTCAACACCAGGTCACCGGAGGAGACCCGGTCGAGCAGTTCGGTGGTGAACGCCTCGGCCGGGCCGGCACCGACATCCGCGGGCGCGTTGATCCCGGCCGAGGCGCCGCCCCGTTCGATGCCGAAACCGGCGAAAGTGTAGGTGGCCGACCGGGCCAGATCGGAGGCGCTGGACTGCAGGATCTTGCGGGCCCGGCGGACCACCCCCGCCGCCGGGGCGTCGGGGAGGTCGACGACCACGAAGGCGTCGGTCGAGCTCAGCTTCTGAACGGTCACGGCCGCAGTCTAGGTTGACGGTCCGGCGCCGGTCAGGCGACGGCCACGAACGCCGAGGCGAAGACCAGGCTGACGATGGTCATCACCTTGATCAGGATGTTCATCGCCGGGCCGGAGGTGTCCTTGAACGGGTCACCCACGGTGTCACCGACCACGGCGGCCTTGTGGGGTTCGGACCCCTTGCCGCCGTGGTTGCCGGCCTCGATGTACTTCTTGGCGTTGTCCCACGCCCCACCGGAGTTGGCCATGAAGATGGCCAGGGCAAACCCGGTGACGAGGGAGCCGGCGAGGAAGCCGCCGAGGGCGTTGAGGTTGACGAACCCAATCACCAGGGGGACGGCCACGGCGAGACCACCGGGGATCAGCATCTCGCGCAGGGAGGCCTGGGTGGAGATGGCGACGCACTGGGCCGAGTCGGGCACCACGCCGGGCTTGCCCTCCCGCAGACCGGGGATCTCCCGGAACTGGCGCCGGACCTCTTCGATCATCTGCTGGGCGGCCCGGCCGACGGCGTCGATGGTGAGGGAGGCGAACAGGAACGGGAGCATGGCGCCGAGGAACAGGCCGACGAACACGTCGACCTGGCCGACGTCGAGCGACAGGACGATGTCCTTGCCGTCCGCAATGGCGGCGGTGTTGACGGCGACCTGGAAGCTCTTGAACAGGGCCAGGGCGGTGAGGGCGGCCGAGCCGACCGCGAAGCCCTTGGCCACCGCGGCGGTGGTGTTACCCAGCGAGTCGAGGGCATCGGTGACGTCGCGGACACCCGGTTCGAGCTCCGCCATCTCGGCGATGCCGCCGGCGTTGTCGGCGATGGGGCCGTAGGCGTCCACCGACACGACCACGCCGGTGGTGGCGAGCATGCCGATGGCGGCCACCGCGATGCCGTAGATGCCGCCGAAGGCGTCACCGTTGTCGCCGAGGAAGGCGGCGCCCTCGTGGAAGGTCATCTCGCCGCCGTAGTAGGCGAGCAGCACACCGACGACGACCAGCACCACCGAGGCGGCCACCGAGATCATGCCGGCGGAGATCCCCGAGAGGATCGTGGTGGCCGGGCCCGTCTCGGACTGGGAGGCGATCTTCTTGACCGGGCCGTAGTGATCCGAGGTCCAGATCTCGGCCACCTTGCCGATGGCCCAGCCGACGATGAGGCCGCCGATGACCGACAGGGCGATACCCAGCGGGTTGTCGAAGTCGTCGCCGCCGAACAGCCAGTAGGCGAGGCCGATGGTGCCGATCACGGTGATGCCCATGGCCACGTTGGTTCCCATGTGCAACGCGGACGACAGCTTGCGAATGTCGGTGGAGTCGCCACCGCGAACGGTGAAGGAACCGATGATCGAGGCGATCATGCCGACGAAGGCGACCGCCATCGGGAACACGAGCAGGGAGATGACCGCGGTGTCGGAGGCCTGGTCGGCGACCAGGGCCAGGCTGAACGCGGTCAGCGAAATGGGGGCGATGATCGAACCGGCGTAGCTCTCGAACAGGTCGGCGCCCATGCCGGCCACATCGCCCACATTGTCACCCACATTGTCGGCAATGGTGGCCGGGTTGCGGGGGTCGTCCTCGGGGATGCCGGCCTCGACCTTGCCGACCAGGTCGGCGCCCACGTCGGCGGCTTTGGTGTAGATGCCGCCACCGACCCGGGAGAACAGGGCGATGGAGGACCCGCCGAGCCCGAACGCGGTGACCACCTCGAAGGCGTCCTCGACCTTGAGTACCAGCACGAACAGGATGTAGGTGAACGTGAGCCCGGCCAGGGCGAGCCCGGCCACGGAGAAGCCCATGACGGCGCCGCCCCGGAAGGCGAGCGGGAGGGCCTTGCCCGGGCCGCTGCGGGCGGCCTCGGTGGTGCGGGCGTTGGCCATCGTGGCCACGGTCATCCCGACATAGCCGGCCGTGGCCGACAGCACCGCACCGATGATGTAGCTGATCGAACCCCAGGGGCTGATGAAGGCGCCGATGAGCACGGCCATGACCACGACGAAGCCGGCGACCCAGGTGTATTCCTGTTTCAGGAACGCTCTGGCCCCGGCCTGGATTTCGTTCATCAGGAAGACCATGCGCTCGTTACCGGGGCTGGCCTGCTTGACGTTGGTGTAGAAGAACCCGGCCAGTGCCAAGGCGGCGAGTGCCGACAAGAAGGCAAGGTAAGGAACTGCTCCCACGCTGGATCTCCTCTGAGGTGCTGAACTCATTCGCGCCGCGCCTCGGCCGGATGTTCGGCGGCGGGCTGCGCGTACGTGCCGGGCCCATGGCACCAGCGACCGTCCGACGCTAGTTGGAGCCGCGGACAAGGGCAACAATCGACATCGGACCGTCGCCAACTCCCTGGCCGGACGAGGTCCGGGTGACCGGGTGCCGGGATTCCCCCGGGGGGATCAGGGTTCCGGGGTCCGCCAGAAGGCGTCGAGGAGGGCCGCCAGGCGGGCCACGTCGGCGGCTCCCGCCGTCTCCCTGGCGCTGTGCATGGCGAGCTGGGGGACCCCGAGGTCCACGGTGGTCGCCCCCAGCGCGGCCGCCGAGATCGGCCCGATCGTCGATCCGCACGGCAGGTCGTTGCGGTGGATGTAGAACTGGAGTGGGACGTCGGCGGCCCGGGCGATCGACACCACCCGGGCCTCACCGGGGGCGTCGGTGGCGTAGCGCTGGTTGGCGTTGCGCTTGATCACCACCCCGCCGTTGAGAGCGATGTGGTGGGCGGGCTCATGCCGGTCGACATAGTTGGGGTGGGTGGCGTGGGCCCCGTCGGCCGAGACCACCAGCGATCGGGCCAGGGCGGCCAGGTGATCCACCCGGTCGCGGCCCAGTGAGGCCGAGATCCGTTCCAGGATGGAGGCGAGCAGGACTCCGGCGGCACCGGTGGCCGAGCCCGAGCCGACCTCCTCGTGGTCGTAGGCGACCAGGACCGGGACGGCCCCCATGGGTGTGTCCGGCCCGGGCCCGGTGACCGCGGCGATCAGGGCGTGGAGCCCGGCGAACACCGAGACGAGGTTGTCGATCCGGGCCGAGGCGATGAGGTCGTGGTCGCGTCCCACCAGGGCCGGGGCCTGGGTGTCGTAGGCCATCAGGTCCCAGGACAGGATCCGTTCCGGGTCGACGTCGAGGTCCTCGGCCACATGGCGGATCAGGCCGCCCTCCTCGACCTCGCCCAGGGCCCACATCGGGACCAGGTGCTTCTGGGGGTCGACCAGGAGGCCTTTCTCCCGGATGTCCCGGTCGAGGTGGATGGCCAGCTGCGGGATCCGCATGATCGGCTGGAACTCGCGGTAGAGCCGGGTGGTGATCCCGGTTTCGCCGTCGCCGGGCGCCACCATCACCCGGCCGGCCAGGCCGAGGTCGCGGTCGAGCCAGGTGTTGGGGAGGATCCCGCCGTACACCTCCATACCGATCTGGCGTACCCCCGCCCGGCCCACGTCGGGGTGGGTCCGCACCCGGAGATTGGGGGAATCGGTGTGGGCGCCCACCACCGCGAACCGGTCCGCGCCCACCCGGGGCCACCAGGCGGCCACGAAACCGCCGCGCCGCAGGACGTAGCCGTGGTCGCCGTCCGGTTCGGGGAACGGGGCCTCGGCGTCGACCGGGACGAACCCGGCGTCTTCGAGGATGCCACCCACCCGGGCGGCAGCATGGTACGGCGTCGGGGACTGTTCGATGTCGACCAGGACGTCGTGGACCAGGTTGTCGTCGACCGTGGGGGAGTGATCGGGGCGGGATCCGGAGGGTGCAGCCATGGCGGCCATCATCGCGCGCCCGCCCGATCGCCGTCGTTTACCCAGTGTTCACCGAACCGGCCCGCCATCACCGCCGCGACCCGTTTGACCAGGGGGTTCACCCCATCTGGTGCAGATCGCGATGGGCTCGAACCGAACGATCGACGTACCGAAAATGATCGCCGCGAGCGATATGGGATTGCCACGGGGGGCCGACCGTTCGATAAGGTTGACGTCACGTTCCCCATAAACCGGAGGCCGGCCGCTGGCCACCGGGAGTACAGGTTCGGCCGGGCCAACGTCGTCCCGTTCGGCGCCGAGACCGTGCCGAGCGCAAGGACGCCAGGGCTCATCGCCCACCGGTGGTCACGGCGCTTGGCTGTCACAGCGCCGGTGCAGCATGGACATTCGACGACGACGACCTCAGGAGTTCCAGTGGGTGATCTTCCGCGGCCGCAGGGTCTTTACGACCCCCGCTTCGAGCACGACGCCTGTGGGGTGTCGTTCGTAGCCGACCTTCAAGGTCGCCGGAGCCACAGCATCGTGCAGAACGGGCTCGGCGCCCTTCGCTCCCTCCAGCACCGGGGGGCGACGAACGCGGAACCCAACGCCGGTGACGGGGCCGGCATCCTCATCCAGGTCCCGGATCGGTTCCTGCGCGACAAGATCCCCGGGCTCCCCCCGGCCGGTCGTTACGCCACCGGGATCATGTTCGGTCCCCCCGAGACGTCGGCCTGTGAGAAGGCCAAGACCCGGGTCGACGCCATCATGGCCGAGGAGGGCCTGCGCACCGTCACCTGGCGATCGGTGCCGGTGGAGCCGACGCCCCTCGGCCAGCAGGCCCGCGACGTGATGCCCTCCTTCGAGCAGATCGTCGTCACCGACGACGCCGGATCCGCCGGCCTGGAGCTCGACCGCAAGGTGTACGTGGCCCGCAAACGGGCCGAGATGGAGGTGCCGAGCGAACTGGGTGCGGCCATCTACTTCGCCAGCCTGTCGAGCCGCACCTTCGTCTACAAGGGGATGCTCACCACCCCCCAGCTGGCCTGGTTCTTCCCCGAACTGGCCGACGAGCGGGTCGAGTCGGCCCTGGCTCTGGTCCACTCCCGATTCTCGACCAACACCTTCCCGTCGTGGCCGTTGGCCCACCCGTACCGGTTCGTGGCCCACAATGGTGAGATCAACACGGTCATGGGGAACCGCAACTGGATGCGGGCCCGGGAGGCGGCCCTGGCCGCCCCCCACTGGCGGGGTCAGGAACACAAGCTGTTCCCCATCTGCACCGCCGGTGCGTCCGACACCGCCAGCCTCGACCAGGCCCTGGAGATCCTCCATCTCGGCGGCTACCCGCTGCACCACGCGGTGCTGATGATGATCCCCGAGGCCTGGGAACGCCACGACGACCTCCCCCAGGCCCAACGCGACTTCTACGACTTCTACTCCTCGGCCATGGAGCCGTGGGACGGCCCGGCGTCGGTCACCTTCACCGACGGCACCATGGTGGGCGCGGTCCTGGACCGCAACGGTCTGCGACCGAGCCGGTACTGGGTCACCGACGACGATCTCGTGGTCATGGCCTCCGAGGTCGGCGTGATCGACGTCGACCCGGCGAAGGTCGTCCGCAAGGGCCGCCTGGAACCGGGCAAGATGTTCCTGGTCGACACCAGCAAGGGCCGGATCGTCGACGACGACGAGATCATGGCCGAACTGGCCGGGCTCCACCCGTACGGCACCTGGCTCCGGGCCCGCCGCCGGCTGGAGGATCTGCCTCCCGTGGAGTCCACCACCACCGTCGCCGACCCGGCGGCCCTCCAGGCCGAACAGGTCAGCAACGGGTTCACCACCGAGGATCTCGAGCTGCTGGTCGATCCGATGGCCCAGGACGGTAAGGAAGCCATCGGATCGATGGGGACCGACACGCCCACGGCGGTGTTGTCGAACCGGCCCCGCATGCTGTTCGACTACTTCTTCCAGCTCTTCGCCCAGGTGACCAACCCGCCCCTCGACGCCATCCGGGAGGAGCTGGTCACCAGCCACCGGGTCCTGCTCGGCCCCCAGGCCAACCTGCTCGACCCCGGCCCGTCCTGGTGTCATCAGCTCGAACTGCCCTACCCGGTGTTGACCCGCGCCGATCTGGCCCGCCTGACCGCCACCGCGGCGGCCGGGACGGGCTCCGGGTCGCTGGCTCCCGACGAGCTCGACACCACCTTCGTCAGCGCGGTGATCGACGGCCGCTACCCGGTCGCCCAGGGGGCCGACGGGCTGCGCAGCGCCCTCGACCGGGTTCGGGCCGCGGCCTCGGCAGCCATCGAGGACGGGGCCACCATCCTGGTCGTCACCAACCGCGGCGCCACCGCCGACGAGGCGCCCATCCCGTCACTGCTGCTCACCGGCGCGGTCCACAACCACCTGATCGGGGAGAAGACCCGCACCCGGGTCGGCCTGGTCGTCGAGGCGGCCGATGCCCGCGAGGTCCACCACTTCGCCCTGCTGCTGGGTTGTGGGGCCAACGCCGTCTGCCCGTCGCTCACCTTCGAAACCATCCAGTCCCGGGTCGCCTCGGGTCACCTGGCGCTCTCCTTCGCCGAGGCCGAGCACAACTATGTGGTGGCCGGTTCGAAGGGGGTCATCAAGGTGATGTCGAAGATGGGCATCTCCACCGTGGCCTCCTACACCGGAGCCGGGATCTTCGAAGCGGTCGGACTCAGCCAGGGCCTGGTCGAGGAGTTCTTCACCGGGATCACCTCCAAGCTCGGCGGCATCGGCCTCGACGAGATCGCCGAGGAGTGCGGGCGCCGCCACCGGGTCGCCTTCCCCGACCGACCCGAACAGCTCGCCTACCGGGGTCTCGACTTCGGCGGGGAATACCAGTGGCGCCGCGAGGGCGAGTTCCACCTGTTCAACCCGAACACGGTGTTCAAGCTGCAGCACGCCACCCGCAGCGAGCGCTACGACATCTTCAAGGAGTACACCCGCCTGGTCGACGACCAGTCGGCCAACCTGGCCACCCTGCGGGGCCTGTTCCGGCTGGATCGGGGCAGCCGCCCACCGGTCCCGATCGACGAGGTCGAGCCGGTGGAATCGATCGTGGCCCGGTTCGCCACCGGCGCCATGAGCTATGGGTCGATCTCAGCCGAGGCCCACCAGACCCTAGCCGTGGCCATGAACCGTCTGGGCGGCAAGTCGAACACCGGCGAAGGCGGGGAGGACCCGGAACGGTTCGTGACCCTGCCCAACGGGGATTCGAAACGGTCGGCCATCAAACAGGTCGCCTCGGGCCGGTTCGGGGTCACCTCCCATTACCTGACCGAAGCCGACGACATCCAGATCAAGATGGCCCAAGGGGCCAAGCCCGGCGAGGGCGGCCAGCTGCCGGGCCGCAAGGTGTGGCCGTGGATCGCCAAGACCCGGCACTCCACCACCGGGGTGGGCCTGATCTCACCCCCGCCCCACCACGACATCTACTCCATCGAGGATCTGGCCCAGCTCATCCACGACCTCAAGAACGCCAACCCGTCGGCCCGGATCCACGTGAAACTGGTGGCCGAGGTGGGGGTGGGCACCGTGGCCGCCGGGGTGTCCAAGGCCAAGGCCGACGTCGTGCTCATCTCCGGCAACGACGGTGGCACCGGCGCCTCCCCGCTCACCTCGCTCAAGCACGCCGGCGGGCCGTGGGAGCTCGGCCTGGCCGAGACCCAGCAGACCCTGCTCCTCAACGACCTGCGGGACCGCATCGTCGTCCAGGTGGACGGGCAGATCAAGACCGGGCGGGACGTCATCATCGCCGCCCTCCTCGGCGCCGAGGAGTTCGGGTTCGCCACCGCCCCCCTGGTCGTGTCGGGTTGTGTGATGATGCGGGTCTGCCACCTCGACACCTGCCCGGTGGGCATCGCCACCCAGAATCCGGAGTTGCGGTCCCGTTTCAGCGGGAAACCGGAGTTCGTGGAGACGTTCTTCCGCTACATCGCCGAGGAGGTTCGGGAATACCTGGCCGAGCTCGGGTTCCGCTCCATCGAGGAGGCGGTCGGCCGGGTCGAATGCCTCGACACCACCGCCGCCATCGACCATTGGAAGGCGTCCGGCCTCAACCTGACCCCGGTCCTGCATCGGCCCGACATCGAGGACGACGCGGCCCGGCATTGTGTCGTCGATCAGGACCACGGCCTCGACCGGGCCCTCGACCGGCAGCTCATCTCGCTGGCCCTGCCGGCCATCGAGCGGGGGGAGCGGGTCAAGCTCCGCCTGCCGGTCTCGAACACCAACCGGACCGTGGGCACCATGCTCGGCCACGAGGTCACCAAGGCCACCGACGGCGACGGCCTGCCCGACGACACGATCGTCATCGACTTCCACGGTGCGGCCGGACAATCGTTCGGCGCGTTCCTGCCCAACGGGATCACCCTCCGGCTCGAGGGCGACGCCAACGACTACTTCGGCAAGGGCCTGTCCGGGGGTCAGCTGCGGCTGTTCCCGCCGGCCCGGGCATCGTTCGTGGCCGAGGAGAACATCATCGCCGGGAACGTCATCCTCTACGGCGCCACCGCCGGCTCGGTGTTCATCCGGGGCGTGGTCGGTGAACGCTTCTGCGTCCGCAACTCGGGGGCCGAAGCGGTGGTTGAAGGCGTCGGGGATCACGCCTGCGAGTACATGACCGGCGGAGTCGCCGTCGTGCTCGGCCGCACCGGCCGGAACTTCGGGGCCGGGATGTCGGGGGGCGTGGCCTACGTGCTCGACCCCGACGGCGGGTTCGGCGAGATGGTCAACCGCGAGATGGTCGAGCTGGAACAGCTCGACGACACCGACTGTGAGCGGCTCCATCGCCTGGTCAGCCGCCACCAGTCAGAAACCGGATCGACGGTGGCCGCCCGCCTCCTGGCCGACTGGCCGGCCGCGGTGGCCTCGTTCGTGAAGGTCATGCCCACCGACTACCGGCGGGTGATGCAAGCCCAGGCCCGAGCGGCCGAACTCGGTATCGACCCGACCGAAGCAATGATGGAGGCAGCGCATGGGTAACCCACGGGGATTCCTCATCCACGACCGCGAGCTCCCCACGAGGCGTCCGGTGCCGGTACGCCTCCGGGACTGGCGCGAGGTGTACGAACCGTTCCCGGAGTCGACCCTTCAGGACCAGGCCGCCCGGTGCATGGACTGCGGGATCCCGTTCTGCAACAACGGCTGCCCGCTCGGCAACATCATCCCCGACTGGAACGATCTGGTGTACAGGGGTGAGTGGGAAGCCGCCATCGAGCGGCTTCACGCCACCAATAACTTCCCCGAGTTCACCGGGCGCCTGTGCCCGGCCCCGTGCGAATCGGCCTGCGTGGCCGGGATCAACACCGAGCCGATCACCATCAAGAACATCGAGCTGACCATTATCGAACACGCCTTCGCCCAGGGATGGGTGCAGCCGGTGATCGCCTCGAAACCGACGGGGCGGACGGTGGCGGTGGTCGGTTCCGGACCGGCCGGCCTGGCCGCGGCCCAACAGCTCACCCGGGCCGGCCACCAGGTGACCGTCTACGAACGGGCTGACCGGATCGGCGGCCTGCTCCGCTACGGCATCCCGGAGTTCAAGATGGAGAAGGCCGTCCTCGACCGCCGCCTCGACCAGATGCGGGCCGAGGGGACGGTGTTCGTCACCAACGCCTACGTGGGTGGCCCAGCCGACCACCCCGACTCGGTCGACGCGGCCCGGCTCCGGTCCGACCATGACGCCGTCGTCCTCGCCGGTGGGGCCACCCAGTGGCGGGATCTCCCCGTGCCCGGCCGGGAGCTCGACGGGGTCCACCAGGCCATGGAATACCTGCCTCCGGCCAATCGGGTCCAGCAGGGCGACATCGAGGAGCCGCCGATCACGGCGGCCGGCAAGTCGGTGGTCATCATCGGCGGCGGCGATACCGGCGCCGACTGTCTCGGCACCGCCAACCGGCAGGGGGCCAAGATCGTCCACCAGTTCGAGATCATGCCCCGCCCGCCGGACTGCCGCGACGGTTCGACCCCGTGGCCCATGTGGCCCCTGATGCTCCGCACCGCCTCGGCCCACGAGGAGGGCGTGGAGCGCCGTTTCTCGGTGAGCACCACCGAACTGGTCGGCCGCGACGGGGTGGTCACCCACCTCCGGGGTCACGAGGTGCGTTCCGAGATCGTCGACGGTCGCCCGGCGTTCGTGCCGGTGGAGGGATCGGACTTCGAGATCGAGGCCGACCTGGTGCTGTTGGCCATGGGGTTCACCGGTCCGGAGACGACCTCGGCAGTGGCCGCCCTCGACGTCGAGATCGACCCGAGAGGCAATGTGGCCCGTGACGACCAGTGGGCCACGTCACAGCCCGGGATGTTCGCCTGCGGCGACATGGGCCGGGGTCAGAGCCTGATCGTGTGGGCGATCGCCGAAGGGCGTTCGTGCGCGGCCGCGGTCGACCGGGCCCTCATGGGGAGCACCTTGCTGCCGGCTCCGGTGCGGCCCACCGACCGCCCGATCGCCTGAACCGGCGGCGGGTGCGTCAGCGGGCCTCTTCCACCACCCCTTCGAGGGTCAACCGGTAGAGCGTCGAACACACCCGAAAGGCGCTTTCACCGGTGCGGGTGATCATCTCCGCAACCGTCATCGTCCCGTCCAGCATGGCCAGGTAGCGCCACTCGTCCGCGGTCACCACCCGTTCCTCCACCCCTTCCCCGAGCCGGGGGGCGAGGCGGAACGCGGCCGCGGTGGACGGGATGGTGGCGGCGATCCGCCGCCACCTCTCCACCCGCTGCTGGGCCAGCTCCAGCAGGCCCACGGTGTCCTCGGCGAACCGGTCCTCGAGGGGGTTCCGAGCCTCCGGCACGACCCGGTAGGCCGCGTCGGAGGGAACCAGCATCTCGAACACCGCATTGAGGCTGTGTTCGTGAACGACACGGTTGAGCACGTCAACCGCGTCGGGGTTGGCGTCGAGCAGAGCGTCGAGCACCCCGGCGGCCGAGGGGTCGAGGGCGCGGCGGATGTCGTCGCGGCCGGCGAGACCGGCCCCGTAGAGCAGGGCCTCGAGTGACGGGCTGGTCGGGGTGGACGCCAGGCTGATCCGACCGTCGACGAGCCAGATCTCCGATCCGCCGTCGATCTCCACGCGGCCGGTCCGGCCGGTGTCGGCCAGGGTGGTCAGCAGCTGGGGGAGTGGGGTGGTTGCCAGGGTTCCGACCTCGCGGGAACCCGGAGCGTCGTCGAGAGTCACGAGCGAACCCTAATCCCCCGAATCGGATCTTCCGAGGACCAACCGGCCTGTTCCGGCCGATTTCGCTGGTACCCCGACCCCGGACAACAGTCGAAAGGCCCGGCGTGCTCAAGCGGGCCCGCTGGGCGCCGATGGTGGTGCGATACGAAGCACAACTTCGCACGAGGCCTCGACCATGCCAACTCCGCTCGACCGAGCACGAACCATCGGGCTCGACACCCAACAGTGGGTGGCGGCCTCCGCCATCGTGGTGGCCATCGTCATCGTCGGGGTGGCCGCCGTCGTCGCCGGCCCGGTCGGCCTGGCGATCGGCCTCATACTCGCCCTGGTGATCGGTCTGCTCCCCGCCGTCGTGTGGGTCCGCATCGGCCGGGAACGCCTCGATGCCCTGGCCGCCGAGCTGAGCCGCGTCTCCCCGGATCGTGGCCGGTCGACCGAGGTGTTCGATCCCCTGACCCGTGTCGAGCGGCTGGTGGCCGACCTGCCCGGGTCCCGGTCGTCGGACGTCACGGACCTGAGTGATCTGGTGGACCCGGCGGCCACCGGTCGGTTGGTGGCCAACCTGGCCGACCAGATCCGCCACCTGGCCGATCGTCAGCTGCCGGAGATCGCCTGGTTGGAGGGCACCGAACAGGACCCCGAGCGGCTCCGCCACCTGTTCGAACTCGATCATCTGGTCAACCAGATCCGGCGGATCACCGAGACAACGGTGATCGCCGGGGGCGGTGCGCCCACCACCTACACCGGGGACCCGACCACGATGCTCGCCGCCATCCGGGTGGCGATCGGTTCGGTGGCCGACTACCGACGGGTCCGGGTGGCCGCGGTCGATCATGCCCTCGTTCCCGGTCAGCTCGGCCTGGAGCTGGCCACCCTGGTCGGCGCCCTGGTCGACAACGCCTGCCGCTTCTCCCACCCGTCCGAACTGGTCACCGTCACCGGAACGGTCAGTGGTGACGCCACGTTCCGGATCACGATCGCCGATCAGGGATCGGGGATGGGACCGGCCGAGCTGGTGGCCGCCAATCAGACCGTGTCCGCCCCGCCCCTGATCGACAGTGAAGGCGCGGCCCGACTCGGCCTCATCGCGGTGGGCCGGATCGCCCGGCAGGTCGGGGTGGCGGTGCAGCTCTCGGCCATCGGGGGGCGCGGCACCGCAGCCGAGATCACCGTTCCCCAGGCTTTGCTGCTGTCGTCGGGTCCCAGCCGGGAACGGCGGCAAGCGCCGTCGGCCCTCGCCGGCGGACGGCCCGACCGGGCCACACCCAGCCCGTCGCCGTGGCCCGGTTCGGCGCCCACCCCCGGTGCCGGGGCCCGACCGGCCGCGCCCACCGGCCCCAGCCCGGCCGCCCGAGCCCCGGAGATGCCCCAGCCGTCGGCGCCCACAGCCCACAGCCCCGAGATGCCCCAACCGTCCGGGCCGGCCGGCCGAGCCCCGGAGATGAGCCAACCGGCCGGCCCGGCCGGGCCCGAGCCGTCCGGCCCGACCGCCCGAGCCCAGGGGATGCCCCAACCAGCCGGCCGCGCCCCCGC
>JBKDZN010000147.1:0-4075 GCA_047971245.1 Acidimicrobiales bacterium | reverse complement strand
CGTGGCCACCAGCGCGGCCGCGGCCGCCGCTTCGTAGGTGCCGATCCCGCCGGGGGTGACCGCCACCACCTGGACCGACACCGCGACGGCCAAAACCACCATGGCGGTGGCCGGATCGACCTCGACCCCGAACCAGCCGACCACTCGCCATACCACGACCGCCTCGGCTATCCAGGCCACCACGACCAGGGCGACCACGGCCGGACCGGGTCGTCGCACCACGGCGCCGGCGTTCGACAGGCGAGCGAGCGCGACCATCCCGATCGCCCCGATCGTCGCCACCACGACCAGGCCGGCCACCCCCCACGGCCCGGCCAGGGACCACATCACCCCCGGGGCGGCGATCAGGCCCAGGCCAGCCAGCGCGATCAGATCGGCCGAACGCAACACGACGGTCGAGGCGGTGGCGGCGCCCAGCGGCATCCCGGCCCGGCGCACCACCGAAACCACCCGCAACGGCTCACCGAGCCGGAACGGCAGGACGTGGTTCGCCCCCAGGGCCAGGTGGATCCCGGCCAGGGCCTGGCCCCAGCCCACCCCCGGTAACACCCGGCTCCAGGCCCGCGCCCGCAACCCGAACGCGGTGAACAGGGCGCCGGTGATCACGACCAGGCCCAGCGGGTCGTCCCACCCGGCCCGCACGCCGGCCGTGACCGCACCCGGTTCCACCATCCGGACCATCAGGGTCACCGCGGCGACGAGGGCGGCCCCGGCCAGCACGACCGCCGGCCAACGCGACCGGTTCGCCGACTGGAGCCCGGCCACCGGGACGGTGGTCGGCGTCGATCGCGACACCGGTCGCGCCCGGGTCGTCACGCCGGCCGCCCGACCCGGCGGCCCGGCGACGAGGCCGCCCCGACCCCGGCCACCTGGTCGGCCAGACCGGCCGCCAGCTCGACCCGGGGCCGCCAGCCGAGATCCCGGCGGGCCCGGGAGGTGTCGGCGGCGGTGCGGTCCGGATCACCGGGGGCCGCCGCGGCGGCCACCGTGGGAACCGGCCGACCCGCGGCCACCGCCACCTTCCCCAGCAGTTCGGTCATCCCCACCGGCCGGCCCGAACCGACATTGGCCACCCACCCCGGTTCCAGGTCGGCGAACAGGGCGGCCACCGTGGCCGAGGCCACATCGTCGACATGGGTCAGGTCCCGCTGCTGGCGGCCGTGGCCCCGCACCGGGAACGGCGGGCCGCCCCCGGCCGCGTCGATCATGCGGGCCACGGCCATGTCGGGCCGTTGACCCCGGCCGTAGACGGTGAAGTACCGCAGCGCCACCACCGGTACCCCGATCTCGGCGTAGACGCCGACCAGCTGCTCGACCCCGGCCTTCGCCACCCCGTACGGGCTGCGCGGCCGCAACGGGGCGTCCTCGGCGGCCAGACCCGAGGCGATCTGACCGTAAACCGAGCTGGACGAGGCCACCACCATCCGGTCCACCCCGACCTCCGCCGCCGCCTCCAGCAACCGTTGGGTGACCGCCAGGTTGTCGACCAGGTGGTCCCCGAAGCCCGGGCCCCAGCTGGTCTGGACTCCCGGCCGGCCGGCCAGGTGGACCACCCGGTCGACCGATCGGAGCACCACGGCCGGGTCGACCGGGCTCGGATCGGCTCCGGGTCGGGTCGGGTCGAGATCGGCGATCAGGTGGCGAGCCGCCGCCAACCGGTTCCGGGTCCGGTGGTGCCGCCGACCCATCCCCCGGTCGAGGGTGATCACCCGGTGCCCGGCGGCCAGGAGGTGTTCGCTCACCACCCCACCGATGAAACCGGCTCCACCCGTCACCAGAACGGTGGATGCCGGATGGGAGGGCTGGGGTCCGAACAACATCGCGGCAAAGGTTAGGTACAGCGAACACAAGTTGGCAAGGGGTCACGGCATCGGTAGGTTCTTGCCGTGATCTCACCGCCATCCATGTCGCCCCGGCGTCGCCGATACCGTGGCCGCGCCCCCGGATTCCTGGCGCTGGGCGCCGCCCTGATCATGGCTGTCGGCTGCTCGGGTGGCGACGACGGCCAGACCGTCCGGGTCTATTCGGGGCGCCATTACGACGTGGAGACCGCCTTCCTCGACTTCTCGGAGGAGACCGGCATCTCGGTCGAGTTCCTCACCGGCAGCGACGCCGAGCTCCGGGAACGGATCGCCGCCGAGGGTGAGGAGACCGAGGCCGACGTCTACATCACCGTCGACGCCGGGAATCTGGCCGTCGCCGCCGAACAAGGCCTGTTCGCCCCCCTCCAGTCCGACGTCCTCGACGAGGCCGTACCGGCCGAGTACCGCGACCCCGACGGCCAGTGGTACGGCCTGGCCCTGCGGGCCCGGACCGTCGTCTACAACACGGGAGCCCTGACCGAGGACCAGGTGCCCACTACCTACGAGGAACTCGCCGACCCGGAATGGGCCGGCCGCATCTGCCTCCGGGATTCGACCAACGTCTACACCCAGTCCCTGGTGGCGAGTCTGATCGCCAACGACGGGGCGGACGAGGCCTTGCGGGTGGTCACCGGGTGGGCCGACAATGCCGAGATCATGGCCAACGACACCCTGATCCTCGACGCCCTGGCCGCCGGCGAGTGCGAGGTGGGGATCGCCAACCACTACTACCTGGCCCGCAAGTACGAGGAGGACCCGGCGTACCCGGTCGGTCTGGTGTGGGCGGAACAGGCCACCCGGGGGGTGCACGTGAACCTCTCCGGTGGCGGGGTGACGACCCACGCGGACGACCCGGAGCTGGCCCAACAGCTGCTCGAATGGTTGGCCACCGACGGCCAGAGCACCTTCGTGGACGGCAACCACGAGTATCCGGTCAATCCGACGGTACCCGCCGAACCCCTCATCGCCGAACGGTTCGGCACCGACTTCGTGCGGGACTCCCTCAACGCCGCCGAGTTCGGCGCCCTCAATCCTGAGGCGGTCCGCCTCATGGACGAGGCCGGGTACGGCTGAGGTGGCGGCCGGCCACGCGCCCGCCGCCCCGCCCGCCGGGGCCGGACCGTCTCGGGCGGCCGCCGATCCCGCACCGCCCGCCCCGGTGTCGCTCGACGTCGGTGACCGGCTGAGCGCGGCCGGCTGGCCCCTGGCGGCCTGGATCACCGCCGTGCTGGTGGTGGCCCCCGTGGCCTTCGTGGCCACCAGCGTCATCTCCCCCCGGGGTGATGTTTGGCGGCAGCAGTGGGAGACCCGGCTCCCCGGTCAGCTGATCTCCACCCTGGTCCTCCTGGTGGGCGTCAGCATCGGGACCCTGGTCGTCGGCGGCGGCCTGGCCTGGCTGACCACCGCGTACCGGTTCCCCGGGACCCGCTGGTTCGACTGGGCCCTGGTGGCCCCGCTGGCCATGCCCAGCTACGTGCTCGGGTTCGTGTTGCTGTCGGTAATGGGTTACAGCGGACCGGTCCAGACCGCGTGGCGGGCCGTGTTGGGCCAGGAGGCCTGGTTCCCCGACGTCCGCTCCATGGGTGGGGCGGTGCTCGCGTTCACGCTGGTCTTCTACCCCTACGTCTACCTGTTCACCCGGGCGGCACTGCACGACCAGGCCAGCGGGGCCTACGAGGCGGCCCGGACCCTCGGCGCCGGCCCGTCGGTGGCCGCCCGCCGGGTGGTCCTGCCGCTGCTCCGGCCGGCTCTGGCCGCCGGGGTGGCGGTGGTGATGATGGAGACCCTCACCGATTTCGCCACCGTCAACTACTTCGGGGTGGAAACGGTGTCGGTGGGCGTGTTCCGGATCTGGCGCGGCACCTTCGACAGGGACGCGGCCAGCGAGCTGGCCACCATGGTCCTCCTGTTCGCCCTGGCGGTGATCGGGATCGAACGCCTGCTCCGGGGGCGGGCCCGGTACGGGCAAGCGGCCGGGCAGGGGAACCGCCTGGAACCGACCCGGCTGACCGGTGTCCGGGCCGTGAGCGCCAGCGCCGTGTGCAGCCTCGTCCTCGGGCTCGCCTTCATCGCCCCCACCCTCCACCTCGTCGTCGGGGCGATCCGGGAGACCACTGGCTCCCGAGGCACCCCCCTGGCCGACCGGGTCCTCGGCTACCTCGAGCATTCCCTGATCCTGGCCGCCGCCACCGCGGCGGTGTGCGTACTCGTCG
>JBKDZN010000146.1:0-12018 GCA_047971245.1 Acidimicrobiales bacterium | reverse complement strand
CGACGACCCCGCCATCTCCCAGGCCATCGCCCAGACCTACGCCGACTCCTACGTCCAGGGCCTGGCCACCACCGACGAGGACGAAACCGCCCGGGCCGATCTCGACGCCCGGATCGCCGCGCTGGAAGAGCAGCTGGCTGGGGTCGACGCCCAACTGAAGGAATCGATGGCCCCGTTCCTGCCTCGGGCCAACGACCCCACGCCCGACCCCATCCCTCTGCCCGACGTGGTCGACCCCGGGGCGGTGTCGCAACGCCAGGTCATCTCCGCCGAACTGATCCAGCTGAAATCGAACCGGGTCGACCTCGATGCCGAATCCCGGCTGCGGGTCAACACCCAGATCGTCGGTCCGGCCCCCTTGCCGACCGAGCCTGACGTGTCACGGGGCAACCTGCTGCTGGTCGGTGGCCTGATCGGCGGCGGGCTGATCGGTGTCGTGGTGGCCCTGCTGTGGGCCCGGTTCTCCACCAAGGTGCTCGACGAGGGCACCGTCAGCGAGATCATCGGGGTGCCGGTAAGCGCCGAGCTACCCCACTACCGGTCGATCGCCCGCAACCAGCTGGTCGCCTTCCAGGCCCTGCCCCGATCGGCCGTGCCCACGGTCGACCAGCTCTGTGTCCGGGCCGAGGCCATGGCCGAGATGCACCGCTCGTTGACGGTGCTGGTCACCGGCACGATGCGCGCCGCCGGCGCCACGACACTGGCCCTGGCCATGGCCGAGCGGTTTGCCGCCGGTGGCGCTTCGGTCGTGCTGGTCGACGCCGACGTTCGGGACCCGCGGGTGACGGCCCTGTTCAATGCCACCTCCGACGGGGGCGTGCCCGCAGTGATCGGTGGGGGAGCGGGGGCGGTCGACGCCCGCGGTCACTCGGCGTTCACCCGGACCATGGATCCCGCGGTGGCCGTGCTCGGTCTCGGTCCGAACCGGGGCTCGGCGGCCCTGCGTCGTGACACCGTGCCCGACCTGCTCGACGCCTGCCGCCGGAAGGCCGAGATCGTCGTGGTCGACGGCGGCCCCGTGCTCGACCTGGCCTCCACCATCCAGGTGGCGGCGCTGGCCGACGCCGTGGTGCTGGCCGTACCCCTGACCCGGCAGAAGGCCGACGCCCTGGGCGACATGGCCCGACAGCTGGAACCGGTGAGTCGCAAACTGCTGCCCGTGGTCACCTCACCGGCCCGTCGGCAGTCCGACGGTGAGATTGTCCGTTCCGATGGGGTGATCAGCTCCCCGGCCGGGGCGGGCGCCACGCCGGTCGCCACCCAGACCCTTGATCGGGAGACGGCGGCCGCGGCCGCCAAGGCGGCATCGGGGGCCAACCGGCCCGGATCCACCGGCGGCTCGGCCGGTGCCGCTGCCTCGACGCCGGACCCCGCCTCGTCGTCCTCCGGCCCGGGGGCCGCATCGGCTTCTTCCGGCCCGGGGGCGGCATCGTCGTCGGGTTCGTCGGCGGCCGGGGGAGCGGCGACGACGTCCGATTCCCCGTCGCCGGGCGAGAATTCGGCCAACGGTTCGTCGCCGAACGGCTCGTCCGGGCCGGACGCCAACGGCTCGTCCGACCGCTGACGGCAGCCCGTCCGGGCCGATCAACCGGTTTTCGACCTGGATCAGGGTCGATGGGCAAGGGTCGATCCACCCGGCTCCGGGGACCTCGACGCCGGGCCGTGATCCGGGCCGCCTAGGCTCAGCCCATGCCCACCCCTGATCCCAACCCGGCTGATGTGCCCGTCGTCGTCCTGTGCGGTGGCCAAGGCACCCGTATCCGCGAGGCTTCGGAGAAGCTCCCGAAACCCCTGATCAACATCGGCAATCAGCCGATGCTCTGGCACATCATGAAGCTGTACTCGTCGCACGGGTTCCGGCGCTTCGTGCTCTGCCTCGGCTACAAGGGCTGGGACATCAAGCAGTACTTTCTCGAGTACCAGGACATGATGTCGGACATGACCGTCCACACCAGGGGCGGGAACGACAAGACCTACCTGACCGAGCATCGGCTCGACGACTGGGAGGTCTCCCTGGTGGACACCGGGCTCGACACCGGCACCGGGGGGCGGATCGCCAAGGTCGGTCCCCTGATCGACACCGACTACTTCATGGTCACCTACGGTGACGGCCTGGGCGACGTCGACCTGAGTGCCGAGCTGTCCAGCCTGGCCCGATCCGACTATCTGGGCCTCGTGACCGGGGTGCACCCCACCTCCCGGTACGGCGAACTCGGCGTGCAGCCGGATGGCCTGGTCGTCAACTTCGCCGAGAAGCCGTCGTCCGAGGGCTGGGTGTCCGGCGGCTTCTTCGCCTTCCGCCGCGAGTTCCTCTCCTACCTGCCCGTTGACGAGGACGACCACTTCTTCGAGCACGATCCGATGAAGCGTCTGACCCACGACGGGCGGCTCGGCCTGTTCCCCCACACCGGGTTCTGGATGGGGATGGACACCTTCCGTGAGTACACGGCACTGAACGAGATGTGGGAACGGGGTGAAACCCCCTGGCTTCCCGCCGGGACCGTCGACTGAGGTCCACCGAACCCGGCCGGGTCGGTGCCGAACCGGCCGGTCAGTGGGTACGGCCGCTGGCGTCCCGCTGGCGCAGGTCGCCGGTGCCGGTGGCGTCACCGGCCGTGCTCTGACCGGTCTCCGCGGCCCGACGGGCCCGGCTGCGGTCCCGCAGGTCGATCACGACATTGGGTTCCTCACCCCGGGCCGGCTCCATCTTGCCCGACCAGCCGGGGCGCGACCCTGCGGCGGCCGGTTCCACCTCGGGGGACGAGGGGCGGGCCGACGATGTGGCGCCGGCCAGGACCGGGCCCGTGGTGGTACCGATCCGACTGGTCGGCTCGGCCAGTGGCGGCCGTCGGGTGCCGCGGGCATCGATCGGCCCCGGTGCGGTGACCACACCGTCCACCGAGCCACCACGACGGACGAAGCGCAGCGGGAGCAGGGCAAGGGTCACCACGACCTGTTCGACGGTGGCCAGCAGGATCCGGAGATCGAGGCCGATCGACCAGTTCTCGACATAGTGCAGATCGAGTCGCCGGTAGGCGTTGAAGGCCGAGTTGGAGCGAGCCTCCACCTGCCACAGACCGGTGATGCCCGGCCGCACGATGGCCCGGTCACGAAGTTCGTCGTCGAACTCCAAGACCTCCTCGGGCAGGGCCGGGCGGGGACCGACCAGGCTCATGTCGCCCCGGAGCACATTCATCAGCTGGGGGAGCTCGTCGATCGAGGTCTCCCGCAGGATCCGGCCGACCCGGGTGATGCGGGGGTCGTTCGACACCTTGAACAGGGGCCCGGTTCGTTCGTTGTCGGCCGCGATCGACGCCTTCAGGGCGTCGGCATTGGTGACCATCGAACGGAACTTGAACATCGGGAACGGCTCGCCTCGACGACCGGCCCGATTGGCGCTGTAGAACACCGGCCGGCCGTCCTCGATCATGATGGCCAGGGCGGCCACCGCCATGATCGGCGCGGCCAGCACGAGGGCAATGGAGGCCCCGATCACGTCGAGCACCCGTTTGGCCGCCAGGTGCGACCGGTGGACGGTGTTGCGCTCCATGACCACCAGTGGCTCGTGGGAGAGCGATCGCACGCCGAACCGGCCTTCGCCCAGCCGGGTGACCCCGGTGGTCAGGTGGACGTCGTATCCGGCCTGGAAGAGTTCCTGGGTGATCTCACGGAACTGGTCGCCCCGGAACCCGGTGGCGGTCACGATGGCGGTGGTGGCCTCGTGCTGGTGCATCAGTTCGGCGAGGCGGCCGGCCGGGCCGATCCACTGATCGCTGAGGCCTGATCGTTCGGCCACGGCCAGATTGCCGACCACGCCGGCGAGCTGGAACCGGGCCTCGGGGTGGTCGAGGATGAGGTCCACCACGCCCTTGGCCTCGTCGCCGGTGCCGACGATGACCACCTGTTCGGCGTCGGCACCGCCCCTGATCTCGGTGGCCAGGGTTCGCAGCAGGCCGCGGGTGAGGGTCCGCAGGGTGAAGACGACGATCGCCCCGAAGAGCAGCTCCTTGGCGCCGATGTGCCAGTCCAGCACGGCGGCGGTGAGGGCCAGGGCCGAGGCGCCGGTGACGACGGCGAGGAACACCCGCGAGATCTCCTCGGTGCGGGGTAACGCCGGCCGCCCGGCGTACAGATCACGGCGGTCCAGAACCACCAGGGTGATCAACGCCACGATCGCGGTCATCACCAGCGATCGCTCGGTCGAGCGCCGCGCCTCGATGGTGATATTGGAGAGGGTCAGGACGACGCCCCACCCCGCGGTGATCATCACCGCGTCCACCACCAGCTGCAGCACGTTGATTCTCGTTGTTCGCTGGTTCATTCCGGTCATCGACCAGCCCTACGCCGTTGCCGCCCTCCTGCGGAACCATTTCTAGCACGTTGGCGTCGATTCCTCAGGGGCGCCCCCAGCCGTTGGGGGGTTCTGCCCATGAATGTCCAAGCATCTTGAACCATCGGGCCTGGGTAGGTGTATGGGCCGGTCAGGCGGGGTGTGACACCGATCTCCGGGAGGATGATTCCGGTCTGTTATGCACCGTGATCTAATCCTCAATCGAACTTTCTAGCGCACCTCGGTGAGCGGGGGGTCGGGACGGTGGCGTACGTCTGCCCTGAGGTCCATAATCGGTTCGGCGTGCTCGATCGGGGCCCCCGGCCGGGCCGCCGTCGCGGGCGGGACGGGAGCCGATGGGCCGGGATCCTCCCGGTAGTACCGGTACATGCTGGCGGACCGTTTGGTCCCCACCAGGACGAGCCCGATCACGACCGCGCCGACCTGTCGAAGGGAGCTCAGGGTGCCGGCCAGCGCCTTGCGGTCGGTCGAGCCGGCCCGGACGACCACGAGCACACCGTCGACCCACCGGGCCATGGCGAGGGCGTCGGCGACCGGTAGTACGGGGGGCGCATCCAACACGACCAGATCGGCTTCGGCCGCGACCCGCTCGACCACGGCGCCGAACCCGTTGCTGGACACGAAACCGGCCGGGTCGGGCGGTGCCGTCCCGGACGGGATGACGATCACATTGCCCGACCGGTGACCGTCGAGCTGAACCGCCGATTCGGCCAGGGACCGGCCGGCGAGGATGTGGTCGGTCAGCCCCGGCGACTGTTGGGTGCCGGCGATCTGGTGGAGCCGGGACCGGCGGAAGTCGACGTCGAGCAGGGCCACCCGACGGTGATCGGTGCCGAGGGCGACGGCGAGGTTGGTGGCCAGCGTTGTCTTGCCCTCCGACTGGTGGGTGCTGGTGACCATGATGGTGCGCATGGGTCGACCGACCATGGAGAACTCCACTGCGGTCCGGACCTTCGCGTACGCCTCGGCCATCGGCTCGTTCGGAGACCGGAGGGTGGTCAGGGGCAGCTCGGTCTCGGAGGATCGGCGCCCCGGGGCCGGGATCTCGCCGAGGACCGGCAGGCCGATGTCCTCCAGATCGGCGACGCTGTCGATGGAGGTGTCGAGGTTCTCGACCAGGAGGGCCACCGCCACACCGACGATGAGGCCGACCACCAGGGCCAGGACCAGGTTCCGAGTCAGGGAGGCGTTGGCCGGGGCCAGCGGTGGGGCGGCCACCTGGACCACCGTCGCCGTGCCGTTGGCGGCCAGCCGGCTGTTGAGCTCCAGGTCGGTGATGCTCTGGGCCACCGCGGCGATCCGGGCGTCGATCAGGTCGAGCTCGGCCGAGATGTCGGTGGTGGCGACCGCGATCTGGGCCTCCAGCGCCCGGCGCGCCTCCTCGTCGGTGGTCGATGCGAGCTCCACCTCGAGCGCGTCCACCGGTGCTCGCACGGTCTGCCGCTGGTCACGGAGATCGGCCAGGTCGCCTTCGAACGCGCCGAGGGCGGCGTCGATCGAATCGGTCGCCTGGGTGCGTTTGGTGTCCACATAGGACTCGGCCCAGGCGTTGGCGGCCGCCGCCGCGCCCTCACCGTCGGTTGCCGTGGCGGTGAAGCCGAGCGCGTCGGCCGACTCCTCGGCCGTGATCTCGATCTCGGGCGTATGACCCAACCGGGCCGTCACCTCGGCGGTGACCTGATCACCGAGGGCCAGATTGACCTCGTTGGTCAGTTCGCGGGTCGCCGCCGCGCTGTTGGCCGGGCTCGAGGAGCGGACCGCCTCCTGAGCCGCCGACTCCCCCAGGCTTACCTTGGCCGTGGCCTCGTATCGTGGGGTGGAGGTCAGGGACAGGACGGTGGCGGCCAGAAGCACGACAACCACGCCGGCCAGCACCCACCAGACGCGGCGGCGCAGAATGGCGAGATAGTCGGCGAGTTCCAGCTCGTCGTCGACGCGATGCGGCGGCGTCGAAGGCGGCACGATGATCACCCCCAATGGGTGGCTGCGCGGCGGCGGGTCCGCAGCACCTGAGGCGGCTACTGTACCGGGCCGTGCCGACGGTGTCTCCCGGGAGATCCTGCCCGGCCCGGACCGGCGGAAACGCCGCTCGCGTCGACCTTCCCGCAATCCATGGGTCAACTGTGGGCCGCTCCGGTCGACAAGGGGACCATGACCTCGCCCTCCGAGCCCCCGAACTCGCGCTCCGGGCCGACCGGTCCCTCCCCACAACCGACGGATTCGCCCACCGGGCCCACGAAACCCGGCGGATCGGCGAACCCACCCCGGCCGCCACGGCCGGGGGCGACGAGGCGGACCCGGATCGCGGCCGCGGTCACGGCCCTGGTCGTGCTCCTGGCGGCCCTCGTGGTGGTCCTCGCCGGTCCGGACGATCGGGGTCCGCGCCGGCCGACCCCCGCCGACACGAACGCCGGTGAGTTCGTGCGGCCGGCCGCGGGGGGCTCCACCCGTCTGGTCGCCACGGCCGCCCAGTGGGACGCGGCGGTCGGTGCGGCGATGCCCGGGGACGTGATCCGCCTCACCGCCACGATCAACACCCGCCTCATCTACCGGGGTACCCATGACACCTCGGGGGGAGATGGCCGTGATGGTACGGCCGAGGCGCCGATCGTGATCACCTCGGATCCCGGGGTGTGGATCGATCCGGGCAACCGGTCGAACAATGTCGGCGCGCTCGACGTCATCGCGGCCGATCATGTATCGGTCATCGGGGTACGGGTGCGGAACTCCCAGTTCGGGATCCGTTGCCAGCAGTGTCGGGGCACGGCCGCCGCACCGGTCCGGGTCTCGGGCAATGTGGTCACCGACATCGGCCACGCCGGGATCCACATCGCCGGCCACTGGAGCGACCACGCCCCGAGCAGCCACATCTGGTTGGAGGGGAACAATGTGGCGGCGACCGGCCGGATCGCCGCCCGTTACGGCGAGGGCATCTACATCGGCTACGGCGGCTACGAATGGCTTGACGTGACCTCGAACGTGACCGTGGTCGACAACGAGATCTCCTTCACCGGGGCGGAGGGGGTGGATGTGAAGCCGGGCACCTCCGAGGTGACGGTCCGGAACAACCGGATCCACGATCTGGCCCCCATCGACGGTGGGGCGATCTCCGCCCATTACGTCAATGCCGTCCCCAACCCCCACCCCCAGCAGCTCGACCGGGTCCGGGTGGAGGGCAACCTGATCTGGAACCAGAACCTCAACGGGGTCGGCGGGGCGAACGACTGGGCCATCTGGGTCGGCCACGGTGGGGTCGAGGTGGTGGGCAACCTGGTCTGGGGTCTCCGCAACGATCCGAGCCGGACACGGGCGGTGCGGGTCCGGGCCACTCAGGATTTCGGCCCGCATCCGATCATCATCAAGGACAACATCTTCTGGACGGCACGGGGCTGGGTTGCCGAGATGACCCCGTCCGGGGCCGGCAACGTCCAGGCGTCGGGCAACCGGGGGGCTGACGCAGCCACCAACGAGGAGACGGTCACGGCCGCCGATTTCGTGGGTCCCATCCCGGCGCTCGGTGCCGCCGGCACCGCCGACGCCGGCAGCGGACCCGGTTCCGGGTTCCGGCTGGTCGGGGCCGCCCTGACCGCGTCGACCACGACGACGGCCCCGACGACCGCCCCCACCACGACGACCGCGTCGACCACGGCCCCCACCACCACGACCACCGCGCCGACTACGGCCCCCACCACCACGACCGCCCCGACCATCACCGCTTCCCCCACCAGCGGCCCGGATCTGGTGCCCGACGCCCAGGACTCGCCGGTCGGTTCCTCGGGCGGGATCGGCCTGGACCCGGCCACCACCGGCTGGGCGCCGGCCACCTCGATCCCGTTCAGGCCCGGGTCGGGCGACGACCCGCCGGATCCGACCACGACGGCGGGGCCCGATTCCGGACCCGCGGTCTCGTCCGACCCCGACGGCACGACCCCGACCACCTCGGCCGGGGCGCGGGCCGGGGCCACCGCCGACGGGGTTTCGGCGGGGACGGCCGGGGCCGGAACGTCGCAAGCCCCCACATCGGGGGTCGACGGATCGGGACCGGGTACGACCGGTGCCGCCGATGACCCGGGCGCCGGGTCCGACATCGGGTCCACCGCCGATCCGGGGACGCCATCGCCGGCCGACCCACCGGCCGGCGATGGCGAGGATCCTCCCGGGGGAACCGCGCCCGCCGAGGTGGCCCTGCCCGCCGTCGGCCCCGGCGACGGCGAGGCCGGCGATCCCAGCGCCCTGCTGCTGGTTCTGCTGCCGGTGCTGATCACGGTCACCGTCGGCCTGGGTTTCCTGGCCTGGCGTCGGGTCCGGCCCCACCGGGTCTTCTGAGCCATCGGGCCGCCGCCGGCGGCCCGATGGCTCCTCGGGTGAATCTCCTGGCCGCCACCGGGTCGGGGGGTAAATCGTCATCCCAGCGACGGCCACCATGGTCCGCGGCTCCTACACTCGGGTCCGCGTGGGATGTCTCGGGCCCGTTCAGGGGCGCCGGGCCCGGCCGTCCATGGCCGCACACCCCCAGGCGCCGTCGGGCGCGAAGCGAGGAACTTTCTTGGTGGAAACGGCAATCGTCACCGGCTCGGGTGGCCTCATCGGCGCTCAGGCGGTGCGGTTCTTCTCACAGACGTTCGACCGAGTGATCGGTATCGACAATGACATGCGCGCCTACTTCTTCGGGCCGGAAGCGTCCACCCGGTGGGCGGTCGAGCAGCACGCATCCCTGGACGCCTACCGGCATGTGGCCGCGGACATCCGGGATCGGGACGCCATCGACCGGCTGTTCGCCGAGTACTCGAGCGACATCACCCTGGTCGTCCACACCGCCGCCCAGCCGTCCCACGACTGGGCGGCCAGCGAGCCCTTCACCGACTTCGATGTCAACGCCGGCGGCACCCTCAACCTCTTGGAGGCCACCCGTCGACACTGTCCCGACGCGGTGTTCATCTTCACCTCCACCAACAAGGTCTACGGTGACACCCCCAACCGGCTGCCGTTGGTCGAACTGGACCAGCGGTGGGAGCTCGACCCCGACCACGAGTGGTTCGAGCACGGCATCCCCGAGGACATGTCGATCGACGCCTCGGTGCACAGCCTGTTCGGCGCCTCCAAGGTGGCCGCCGATGTCCTGTGCCAGGAGTACGGCCGGTACTTCGGCATGAAGACCGGCACGTTCCGCGGCGGCTGCCTGACCGGGCCCGGCCATTCCGGGGCCCAGCTCCACGGTTTCCTGGCCTACCTGATGAAGTGCACCGTCACGGGCGATCCCTACACCGTCTTCGGCTACAAGGGGAAACAGGTCCGCGACAACATTCACGCCGATGACCTGGTCAACGCGTTCGACGTGTTCCGGCAGGATCCACGGCCGGGTGAGGCCTACAACATCGGTGGTGGTCGCCACGCCAACTGCTCGATGCTGGAAGCCATCGAGCTGTGCCAGGAGGTGGCCGGGCGGGAGCTGTCGTGGAGCTACACCGAGGACAATCGCGTCGGTGACCACATCTGGTGGGTCTCCGACATCGGTAAGTTCGCCGATCACTTCCCGTCGTTCAAGCTCCAGTACGACATCCGCCAGATCCTGGTCGACATCCACGATGCGGGGGTCGAACGATGGTCGCAGGACTGACGCGGATCCCCCAATTCGGGGACAAGGTGGACCTGTTCGGGGTCGGTATCAGTGTCACCGACTACGACCATGCCACCGAGCAGATCATGGCCGCGGCCCGCCGGCACCAGTCGTTCGCCGTGTCGGCCCTGGCCGTGCACGGGCTGATGGAAGCGGCCGAGGACGACGAGTTCCGGGAACTGGTCAATCGGATCGATCTGGTCACCCCGGACGGTCAGCCGGTGCGGTGGGCCATGAACAGCCTGCACGGCACTCGTCTGGCTGACCGGGTGTACGGACCGGATCTCACCTGGCGGGTCATCGAGGCCGCCGCCGACGACGGGATCGGCATCTACCTCTTCGGCTCGACGGAGGAGACCGGACGGGCGTTCGCCGCCGAGATCGGCCGGCGGTATCCGGCGGCCGAGGTGGTCGGGGTCCAGGCCGACCGGTTTCGGGAGGCCACCGCCGACGAGGACGCCGAGGACATCGCCCGGATCAATGATTCGGGGGCCGGGGTGGTCCTCGTCGGCCGGGGCTGTCCCCGTCAGGAGCGCTGGGTCGCCCACCACCGGGGCCGGGTGAACGCGGCGATGCTGGCGGTGGGGGCCGCCTTCGACTACGGCGCCGGCAACCTGAGCAGCCCGCCCGCGTGGATGCAACGGTTCGGCCTGCAGTGGCTGTACCGCCTGGGGCAGGAGCCGTCACGGTTGTGGCGCCGCTACCTGGTCACCAACAGCCGTTTCGTGGTCCGGTTCGCCCGGGCCCTCCCCGGCAGATGGTCGGGCCGCTGAGCGCCGTCCCTGGGGGAGGACCGGAGGGCACCACCTGCGGGGTGGGCCGGTGAGCGGGGACAGCCGACTCGGCCGCCTGGCCGAGCGGGCCGGGACCAGCGCCGGCATGGTCCAGCGGGCCGGCTGGTCCAGCGTGGTCGAGGTGCTCCAGCTGGTCAGCTCGGTCCTGATCTTCCTGATCCTGGCCAACCTGATGACCGCCGAGGAGTACGGCCTGATGTCCGCCGTGATCGCCGTGGCCATCCCGGCGGCCGGGCTGTCGAGCTTCGGCTCCCACATCCTGCTGATGAAGCGGGTGGCCCAGGGTATGGACGTGGCCACCGCCTGGGCCCGGGCCACCTCGATCGGGATCGTCGGTCCCGCCCTCGGTGCCGCGATCATGATCGCCCTGCGACCCATCGTGCTGCCCTCGGTGAGTCCCATGGTCTACACCCTGTTGATCGTCTCCCAGATGTCGCTGTTCTGGCTGTGCGAGCTCGCCGTGTACCTGGGCACCGGGACCCGACGGCTGAAGGCGTCGGCCCAGATCCGGTTGATCATCGTGATCTGCCGGGTGGCCGCCCTCGTCGGGTTCGCCCTGTTCACCGGGCGAACCCAGCTCGACTGGGCCTGGGCCAGTTTCCTGGCGTTCGGGCTGGCCGCCGTCCTGGCCGTCCTGTTCGTCTGGCGGGTGTTCGGCGCCACCCCGGCGGTGCGGCGCATCCGGCGTCGGGACCTCACCGAAGGATTCCCGTTCTCGGCCAACGCCGTCACCGAGAGCCTCGTCGACGTGTCGGATCGGCCCCTGCTGGTTCGCTACGGCCACGAGGCCGACGCCGGGGTCTACAGCCTCGGCGCCCGCATTATCCAGTTCGGCTATCTGCCCCTGCGGATCGTGATGCGGGCCAGCGACGCCGACCTGTTCGAGGCCGGCAAGCGCGGCACCGAGTCCGCCCTGCGACTCACCTGCCGGTTGCTGCGCCCGGTGGCGGGCCTCGGGCTGGCCGTGACCATCGGTGCCTTCGTGGCCGCCCCGGTGTTGCCGTGGCTGGTCGGTGGACACTTCGCCGACAGTGTGTCGGTGTTGCGTTGGCTGGCGGTGATGCCGGCGATCCGGGCCGTCCAGTACCTGATGGGGAACTGTCTCGGCGCCTCGGACAAGCAGCCGTGGCGTCTCGCCGCCACCGCGGCGGCCGGGGCCGTCAACTTCGGCCTGAACCTGGTGTTCCTCCCCAACGGTGGATGGCGGACCGCCGTGGTAACGACCCTTGTCGGCGAGGTGTTCCTCACCGTCAGTC
>JBKDZN010000145.1:0-3260 GCA_047971245.1 Acidimicrobiales bacterium | reverse complement strand
CGAACGGTATTCGTGGGGAATCCCGGCGTCGAACAGGCGGCGGTGGAGCAGTTCGGCGCCGTACTGGGCGTGCATCCGGTCCTCGTCACCGCATTCGAGGTAGATGGCCAGCTCGGCGGCGGCGATGGCGGCCCCGTTGCGGGCCGCCAGGCTGGGCGGATGGTTGTCACGCCAGTGCTCCCCGTCGACCGGCTCGCCGAACAGCCGCCGCCGGACGATCTCGGGTTGGTGGATCCGATCCCGCAGGAGCACCGAGCCGGCCTGGTCGGCGGCCTCGATCGTGGGTTCGAGGGCGACCACCGCCGAGATTATCTCCGGGTGGCGGAAGGCCATCCGCAGGGCGGCCAGGGCCCCGACGGAGACACCCCCCACCACCAGCGGCCCGACAGTCGAGCCGGTCTGCTTGCGGATGTGGGGGACCAGTTCGTCGAGCAGGAACAGCTCCCAGCGTTCCGAGCCGTCATGACGGTCGAGATAGAACGACCAACCGGCGCTGGGGGTGACGGCGATCAGATCGGGCAGGATCCTGTCCATCCACGAGGCGGCGAAATGCTGCTGACAGCTCTCCAGGAACCGCCAGCTCCCACCACCACCATGGAGCCACAATAGGATCGGCAGGTCGTGGCTCGGGCCCGAGCCGGCGCGCAGCGTCGCGTACTCCACCGGCCCCGGAACCAACCCGGTGTCGATCTCTGCTCGCTCCAACACCATTGGCGATCATGGTACGGCTACTGGGGGCATACCTACAGCCTCCGCGGTTCGGCTGCTTGGCCGGTCCCCCGGGGTTGACTAGCGTGCCCCCCATGAAGATCAGCACCACCATTGCCTTCGACGGTGATCCCCAGGGCCTGGCCCGCACCGCCCAGGCGCTCGAGTCGGCCGGGGTCGACCGGGTTTGGGGTGGCGAGATCTACGGCTTCGACCTCACCTCCACCCTGGCCTACCTGGCGGCGGTGACCGACCGGATGGAGCTCATGACCGGGATCGTGCCCGTCTACTCCCGCTCACCGGCCCTCATCGGTCAGACCGCGGCCACCATCGACGCCCTGTCCGGCGGGCGGTTCGTCCTCGGGCTGGGCACGTCCGGGCCCCAGGTCATCGAAGGCTGGCACGGCGTCCCGTTCACCAAACCCCTCGGCCGGACCCGTGACACCATCGAGATCTGCCGGCGGGTCTGGTCACGCGAGCCGCTGACTTACCAGGGGGACGCCGTCACCCTGCCGCTCCCGCCCGATCAGGGCACGGGCCTGGGCAAACCGCTCAAGTTCGTCAACCGGCTCGAACGTGCCGACATCCCGGTTGTGGTGGCCGCCATCGGGCCCCGCAATGTGGAGCTGGCGGCCGAGTTGGCCGACGGCTGGCAGCCGATCCACTTCGTGCCCGACCGGTTCGAACAGGTGTGGGGCGACGCCCTGGCCGCCGGTCGGGCCAAGCGGGACCCGGCCCTCGGGCCGCTCGACATCATGGCCGGCGGCATCGTGGCCATCGGCGACGGACCCGAGGTGGCCGAGGCCCGGGAGGCGGCCCGGGCCCACATCGCCTTCTACGTCGGCGGTATGGGCGCCCGATCCAAGAACTTCTACAACGAGCTATTCCAGCGGTACGGCTGGGTGGACGAGGCGGCCCGGATCCAGGACCTTTTCCTGGCCGGCAAACGGGCCGAGGCCACCGCGGCCGTACCCGACGAGTACCTCGACCTCGCCACCCTGTGCGGCACCGAGGCGCACGTCCGCAATCGGCTCGAGGTGTACGCCGATGTGGGGGTGACCCACCTCAATCTGGAGCCGTTCGGAGCCAACAAGCCGGCCACGATCGAGACAGTCCGGTCGTGGCTCGACTAATTTGCCGCCACGGTACCCGCCCACGGGTCCGCAGAGGAATCGGAGGATCCCGATGAGCAAGTCGAACGACGCCAAAGAGGCCCGCCTGCGGTCGCTGCCCATGTTCGCCGGCGCCGACAAGCACGCCATCGCCCACCTGGCGAGCGCGGCCGATGAGGTCGGCCTGCAGACCGGGCACGCCCTCATCCAGGAAGGCCACCTGAACAACGACGTGTACCTGGTGGAGTCCGGAACGGCCGAGGTGGTCGTGGGCGGCACCGTGGTGGCGCAGATCGGCCCGGGCGACCTGGTGGGCGAGCTCGGCTTCTTCGCCGGACAACCGGCCACGGCGACCGTGCGGGCCACCTCACCCCTCCAGCTGCTCGTGCTCCCCTACAACCGGTTCGACCAGATCCTGGACGACAACCCCCGCCTGGTCCGGGCCATCACCTCCACCCTGGCCGCCCGGCTCTCGGCCACCGACGCCCGCCTCAGCTGAGCGCCGCGGCCACCTCCTTACCCGGAGGGGCCGGAGGGTCCAGGGGGTCTGCGCGGCCCCAGTCGGGCCGGAACATGACGACGATGCGTGGACCGGCCGAGGCCACCTTGGGCACCGCGTGTTGCCAGGTCCGCTGACAGGTGCCACCCATGACCACCAGGTCGCCCGGCCCCAGGATGAGGCCGCGTGACCCTCCCCCACCCGTGGGGCGGAGCCGGAACGGTCGAGGCGAGCCGAGCGACACGGTGGCCATCAGCGACACCAGGCGCTCACGGGCCACCCGGTCACCGTGCCAGGCCACACTGTCGGCCCCCGACCGGTAGAGCGCCAGGGTGATCTGGCTCATAACCACGCCGTAGTGACGGCTGAGCCGGTCGGCCATGCCACCCAGCAGATCCGCGGTCGGCCCGCTGGTGGGCGCGGCCGAGACCAGGCGGGGCACAGCGACCATGCGGTCGTACATGGGCCGCCGCCCGGCCTCCCACCGGGCCTCGTCGAGCAGGCGGGCGAAGAGCTCGTCATGGCCCGACACCCAAGCGGGCTGGTGCTCCAACCAGGCCCCCCGGCCGAGTTCGATCCGGGTCAGCCCGGTGAAGGTGTCGTCGTAGGCGGGATCTCCCCAACCGAGCAGGGTCGGCTGCACCAGGAGCCCGGCCGGCATCCCCCCTCCCACCGACTCGCCCAACCCCGATCCGACGCCCACCGGCCCGTCCGTCATCGTCCCATCGTCGCGGCCCGAACACCTGTTCGTCAACGGTGACGGAGGGAACGTCCGATCACCGGGGGCGCGCCGGGACCCCGTCCCCGGCCACCGCCTCCAGCGTGGCCCGGCGGCCGTCGCCGCTCTGGGCCTGGACGACGTAGAACAGGGCCTCACGACCGAGCCGCTGGGCGGGATGACCCAACTCGGCGCCTCGGCCGCCCGACGCGGCCAGGGCGGC
>JBKDZN010000144.1:0-5402 GCA_047971245.1 Acidimicrobiales bacterium | reverse complement strand
ACGGCCGGCTCCGAGCGCGATCGGTTCGCCGGTCCCCCACACAGCCGATCGAAACGGGCAGCCAGCGGCCCCGGTCCGGACCTGTCCGGCCGGGGCCGCCGGCCGTTGAACCGGGGACCGGCTCCGAGTCGGTCGAGGAGTTCAACGTGAATCGGCCGGTTCGGGGCGTGGCGGCTACGATCCGGAGGCAGCCGACCGGGAGGGCGCATGCAGACTGACACCATGACCGTCGAGACCACCGATGGTGCGCGGATCCATGCCGTGCGCTGGTTGCCCGATGCCGGTACCCCGGTCCGGGGCGTGGTCCAGATCGCCCACGGTATGGCCGAGCACGTCCAGCGCTACGAGCGGTTCGGCGCGGCCCTCACCGGGGCCGGGTACGCCGTCTACGCCAACGATCATCGCGGTCACGGCCGGACCGGTGAGCTAAGCGGCACCCGCGGGTACTTCGCCGACGGGGCCGGTTTCGACTGGGTGGTCAAGGACATGGCCGAACTGACGGCCCTGGTCCGGAACGAGCAGCCGGGTACCCCGGTGGTCCTGTTCGGTCACAGTATGGGTTCGTTCCTGTCGCGTGCCTATGTACTCCGCTACGGCGACGACCTGGCCGGCCTGATCCTCTCGGGCACCGGCGGCCCCGGGGGGCGCCTCTCCAAACTGGGCCTGTGGTTGGCCCAGGCCGAGGCCCGGATCAGGGGCCGGCGGCACCAGAGCAAGTTGCTGACCAGGATGACCTTCGGTTCGTTCAACAAGGAGTTCAAGCCCAACCGGACCGACTTCGACTGGCTGTCGCGCGACGACGCCGAGGTCGACGCCTACGCCGAGGACCCGTGGTGCGGCGAGATCTTCACCGCCGGGTTCTTCACCGACCTGTTCCGGGCCAGCGGGGCGATCAACGACGACGATGTCGTGGTGAGCGTGCCCAAGGATCTCCCCATCCTCGTCGTGTCCGGCGATATGGACCCGGTGGGCGGGGAGCTGGGCGAAGGGGTCATCGATGTGGCCGAGCAGTACAAGCGGCTCGGGGTCGCGGACGTGACCGTCGAGTTGTACCCCGGGGCCCGCCACGAACTCCTCAACGAGACCAACCGTGACGAGGTCACCAACGACATCCTCACCTGGCTCAACAATCACCTGCCGAAGGACTGACCCGGATCTCCCGGGTCAGGGCCACCCGGTCGAGGAAGGCCTGATCGTGTGACACCACGATCAGGGTTCCGTCGAACGAGCCGAGCGCGGTTTCGAGCTGCTCGATGGCCGGCAGATCGAGATGGTTGGTCGGTTCGTCGAGGATCAGGAGGTTCGCCCCGTTGGCCATGAGCAGGGCCAGCGCGGCCCGGGTCCGCTCACCCGGCGACAGCGATCCCGCCGGGCGGGTGATGTGGTCGCCGACGAGCCCGAACTTGGCCAGCAGCGACCGGACCTCGGCATTGTCCCAACCGGTGGCGTCCTGGAACTCGTCCACCAGCGGCCGCCGGCCGGTGAGCTGGCTCCGTACCTGCTCGACCTCACCCACGACCACCCCGCTGCCGAGTGCGACCGTGCCCGCGGTCGGGGCCACCCGGCCGGTGATCAGGCCGATCAGGGTCGACTTGCCGGTCCCGTTGGCGCCGACCAGGCCGACCCGTTCGCCGTACTCGATCAGCAGATCGAGGGGCCCCAGCCGGAACGACCCCCGGTCCACCTCGGCCCCGCTGAGGCGAGCGACCACGTCCCCACTGCGGCCGGGGTTGGGGAGCTCCAGGTGGAGCTGCCACGGTTCCCACGGCTTGTCGACCGGCTCCAGGCGTTCCATGGCCCGTTCGGTCTGGGCCGCCTTCGCGGCCAGACGCTCGGTCTGGTTGACCTTGAAAGCCTTGACGAACTTGTCGCGCTCGTCGCCCGTGGAGCGGCGGGCCTTGCCGATGCCCTGCTCCGCCCATTCCCGTTGCTGCTGCGCCCGGTCGGCCAGGGATCGACGGTCACGATCGTAACGGCGGTACCGGTCTCGGGCGTGTTGGCGGGCCACCTCCCGTTCCTCCTGGTAGGCGGCCCAGCCGCCACTGAACACGGTGACCCGGTGCGAAACCTCGTCGAGCTCGGCCACCTCGGTGACCACCCGGTCCAGGAAGCGCCGGTCGTGACTGACCAGCAGGATTCCCCGGTCGGTGCCGAGCACCCATTGTTCCAGCCGTTCGAGACCGTCGAGGTCGAGGTTGTTCGTGGGCTCGTCGAGCAGGTACAGGTCGAACTGGGACAGGAGCAGGGCGGCCAAGCCGACGCGGGCGGCCTCCCCGCCCGACAGGTGGTTCGGGTGGTGGCGCAGCAGGCGCTCATCGAGGCCAAGCTCCGCGCCGATCCCACCCAACCGGGCGTCGAAGTCGGCGGCCCCCAAGGTCAGCCATCGTTGCCAGGCGGCGTCGTAACGGTCGTCGGCGCCGTCGGTTCCCTCGGCCAGCTCCACGGTGGCCGCCTCCAAGGCGGCTTCGGCCCCGGCCACCCCCGTCCGTTCCCGGAGTTGCTCCGCGACGGTCAGGTTCGGCCCGCCGGACGGGTCCGGTTCCTGGCGCAGCCACCCGACAGCGGCGGTGGGGGGAGCGACCCGGATCTCGCCGCCGTCGAGGGGGACGGCCCCGGCGGCGGCACCGAGCAGGGTGGATTTTCCGGCCCCATTGGGGCCGACGAGGCCGATCCGGTGGCCGGGGGCCACGGTCAACTCGACATGATCGAGCACAGGGCGGCCGGCGCGCGTAACGGACACGTCGACAAGGGCGAGGCTGGCGAGCAAGAGGAACCTCCGGGAAGCGGGTGGGCGGACGGAGAGATCCTCAGCGGTGCATGACGCCCATGGTGGCAGCCCACCCACCGGTACGCCAGGAATTATCCGGCCCGGCCCCGGGCCCGTCGGTGGGGGCTCAGATGGAGCGCCCAGCCGCCTTCCAGTACTCGTCCTTCAGGAGGCGCTTGTACAGCTTCCCGGTGGGATGCCGTGGCAGCTCCTCCCGGAAATCGATAGAGCGGGGGCACTTCACGTCGGCGAGCTGGCTCCGGCAGTAGGCGATCAGTTCGTCGCTGAGGGCCTTGGCCTCCTCGGCGTCGGCCGGCATGGTGGCCGGCTGGACCACGGCCTTGACCTCTTCACCGAAGTCGTCGTTGGGAACCCCGAACACGGCCACATCAACCACTTTGGGGTGGGTGACCAGTGCGTTCTCCGCCTCCTGCGGGTAGATGTTCACCCCACCGGAGATGATCATGTACGCCTTCCGGTCGGTGAGGAAGAGGAAGCCGTCGTTGTCGACGTAACCGACGTCACCCAAGGTGCTCCACGGTTCGGTGGGATGACGGGAGCTGGCCGTCTTCTCCGGGTCGTTGTGGTACTCGAACACCCCACCGCCCTCGAAGTAGATCGTGCCGCTCTCGTAGGCCGGCAGCTCCTTGCCGTCGTCGTCGCAAATGTGGAGCACGCAACCGACCGGTGCGCCCACGGTGCCCGGATGAGCCAGCCACATCTTGCTGTCGCAGTACACGAATCCGTTGCCCTCGGTGCCGGCGTAGTACTCGTGAATGACCGGACCCCACCACTCGATCATCTCCTGCTTGACCGGGATCGGGCAGGGGGCGGCCGCGTGGATGACGACCTGGAGTGAGGAGACGTCGTACTGGTTGCGGACCTCCTGGGGGAGCTTCAGCATCCGGATGAACATGGTCGGCACCACCTGGGTATGGGTGACCTGGTGGTGATCGACCGCAGCCAGGAAACCTTCGGCGTCGAAACGCTCCATGGCCACGACGGTGCCGCCGATGCTCATCGTCCCGAGCATGAACCGGAGCGGGGCCGCGTGGTAGAAGGGCGCCGGGGAGAGATAGACGCTCTCCTCGGTGAAGCCGAACAGCTGCCGCATGGTGCCGGCGATCGTGATCTCGGCGTCCTCGAGCGGCTCGGCGGTGAACTCCTGGGCGATGCCCTTGGGCATGCCGGTGGTGCCGGACGAGTACAGCATGTCGTTGCCGGCCACCCGGCCTTCGAGCGGGGTGGTGTCGACTCCGGTCACGGTGTCCTCATAGGACTCGTAGCCGTCGACCACCCCGTCGAGCATCAGCCGGAGCCCGAGGTTCGGGCACTGCTCGGCCACCTCGGCCGCCTGATCCGCCTTGTACGCCGAGGTGAAGAACACCTTGGCCTGGCAGTCGTTGACGATGTAGACGAGTTCCTCGCCGGTCAACCGGCTCGACGCCGCGGTGTAGACCGCGCCGGCGTAATGGCAGCCCCAGATGATCTCGAAGTACCTGGGGTGGTTCTCCAGGCACACGGCCACATGATCGCCGGGCTGAACCCCGGCCTCGCGCAGGACGCGACTGACCCGGTTGGCCGCCGCGTCAAGCTCGGCGTAGGTCTGCGTGAAACCGCTCGGAGTGAGGACGAACGCCGGCTTGTCGGGGTGGGTGGAGACGAAGGATCCCGGGAACATGCCGGGGATCGTAGGCCAACTCCGGGGAGCCGGGCCAGGCCGGCTCAGCCGATGGCCTCGTCGATCCCGGTGGCGGCGAACATGGCCTGATTGTCGCCCGTGGCGTGGGCCAGGAGGACGAGATCACGCAGCTCTCCGGAACGATCCCGGACATGGTCCCGCAGCAGGGCCTCACCCTCGAAACCGAGGGCCTGGAACATCGCCACCGCCGCCGTCTGATCGGCCACCACCTCGACGTACACCTTGGTCAGGCCCAGCTCCAGGGCGGAGATCAGGCCCCGGCGGGCCAGGGCCCGTCCCAGGCCACCCCGGCGCCGCTCCGGGTCGACCACCAGGCGGATCTCCCCCACATGGCTGCTCCAGCCGATTTCGGGGATCAGGGCCAGGTAGCCGATCACCTCGCCGTCGTCGACGGCCACCAGCCGGCGACGGTCCTTGTCGCCCGCCCAGGACTCGACGGTGCCGTCGTCGAGCACGTTCTCCTTGAAGAAGGTCCGGTCACCCTCGGGGATCCGCTGGAAGAACCGCCGAACGGCGTCGCTCGACGTCGCTTCGAGATCCACGATCTCCACATCGCTCACTTGGGGTCTGCCTTCCTGGGCGTGGTCTTCTTGGCCGGCCGTTTGGCCGTGGTCTTGGTGGCGACCGCCTTCTTCTTCGAGGCGGCCGTGACCCGCTTCTTGGCGGTGCTCTTGGCGGCGGTGCTCTTCTTCGCCGTTCCCTTGCGGGCCGCGGTCTTCTTCGCCGCGCTCTTCCGGCCGGTGCTCTTCTTCTTGGTGGTGGCCTTCTTGGTGGATCGTTTGGTGGCGCGGTCCGTGGTTGCGGGCCGGTCCTCGCTGTGGTCGACGATCCATTGGGCCATGGCCGGCATCGTGTTCTTGGAAGCGTTCCGACCGACGATCAAACCGACGTGGCCAGCGGGTAGCCGCATCTCCGTCTTGTCCTCGGAGCCGA
>JBKDZN010000143.1:0-3012 GCA_047971245.1 Acidimicrobiales bacterium | reverse complement strand
CGTGGTCATCGCGGTGGTCGCCGTCACCCTGTCGTTCCGGCCGCCGCCCGGCGACCCCCGACCCACCGTCGAGGCCCCACCCATCCGGCCCCTGCTCCGCCCCCGCATGGTGGCCCTGTGGATCGTGGCCTTCACCGCCGCGGCGGGGCCGGTCGGGGTGGCCCTGCTCGTGGGCCTCACCGTCCGCGACGACCTGGGCGGTTCCGCCGCGGTCGGTGGCCTGACCCTCCTGCTCGGTGGCCTCGCTGCCACCGCGGCCGGACCCCGGCTGGGTGCGCTGATCGACCGTTGGGGCATCCGCACCACGTCGCTGGTCGGGACCGTGGCCGCCGTCGTCAGCGTGGCCGCGCTCGGCCTGGTCCAGAACGTGGGCCAGATGATGGTGAGCTGGAGCCTGGCCGCCGCCATCGTGGCGCTGGTGGCGGTGTGCTTCGCCAACCTGGCCGCCCTGGCCGTCCCCGACAACCGGGGTGGGGCCCTCTCCTCGGTCCTGGCGTTCCGTTTCCTCGGCCACGCGGTCGGTCCCCTCATCTGGGTTCCGGTGTTCGAGAGCGAATCGGCCGCCGTCGCCTTCGCCGGCGCGGCCAGCCTCGGCCTGGTCAGCCTGGTCGGGTTCGCCCTCGTCACCGGGCGGCGCTCGGCGGCACCGGTGCCGGCCACCGCTCCCTGATCCGCAGCCGCCGGTGGGGGCCGGGACCGCCCCGGCCAGTAGTCTCGGCCTTCGTGGAACCGCAGCAACCGGCAGCTCCAGCATCGGTCGACGAGGTGGTCGCAGCCCTCAGCGACAATGACTACCTGCCCGACGACGGCCTGGCCACCGCCATCTTCCTGTCATTGTCCCTCCAACGCCCCCTCTTCCTGGAGGGCGAGGCCGGGGTGGGCAAGACCGAGGTGGCCAAGACCCTGGCCCGGTGGCGGGGCGGCCGTCTGATCCGCCTCCAATGCTACGAGGGCATCGACGCCGCCCAGGCCGTCTACGAGTGGGACTACGCCCGCCAGTTGCTGCACCTCCGCACGGTCGAGGCGGCCGGTAACGCCTCCGCCACCGGGGTCGACGCCCTCGAAGCCGAGCTGTACGACCCGCGTTTCCTGGTTCGCCGGCCGTTGCTGGAGGCCCTGAGCCCTACCGAGGGCCCGCCCCCGGTCCTGCTGATCGACGAGATCGACCGGGCCGACGACGAGTTCGAAGCCTTCCTGCTCGAAGCCCTGTCGGACTATTCGATCACGATCCCCGAACTGGGCACGGTCCGGGCCGACACCCCACCCATGGTCGTCCTCACCTCCAACCGGACCCGTGACGTCCACGACGCCCTGAAACGCCGCTGCCTCTACCACTGGGTCGAGCATCCCGATTTCGACCGTGAGGTGGCCATCATCCGGCTCCGCGCCCCCGGGGTGGGGGAGCTGCTGGCCCAACAGGTGGCGGCGGCCACCGAGGCGATGCGGGGTTACGGGCTCTACAAGCCGCCGGGTGTGGCCGAGGCCATCGACTGGGCCATGTCACTGGCCGCGCTGGGGCGCACCCGGATGGACGACGACGCGGTGGCCGCCACCCTCGGCACCGTCCTGAAGTACCGGGAGGACCAGCAGCGGGTGGCCAACCAGGGTTTGCCGGCATCGGTGTGGGCCCTGGCCGACGCCGGCGCTGCGGGGCGCGCCGGGCCTTCGTGAGCGACCGGGCCGGGGACGGCTCCGGCGATCCGGCGCCGTCGGCCGACCCGGCGGCGGACGAGGCCGGCGACCGGTTGACCGTCGGATTCTGCCGGGCCCTGCGGGCGGCCGGGATCCGGGTGCCGGCGTCGGCGACCATCGGGTTCGCCGAGGCCCTCGGCCGGCTCGGGGTCGACCGGCGCGACGGGGTCTACTGGGCCGGACGGGCCACCCTGGTTCGCCGGCCCGAGGACATCGGGCCCTACGACCAGGTGTTCGAGGCCTACTGGGAGCGCAGCAGCCCCGACCGGATCACCTTCGACGGGACCCCGCCGCCGGTCACCCTCGCCCTCGACCTCGAGGACGAGGATGACGACGACGAGGCGGCCGATCCGGCCGAGCCCGACGGCGACGTGCAGACGGTGCGGTTCAGCCGGGTCGAGGTGCTCACCGAGAAGGACTTCGCCGACTGCACCCCCGACGAGCTCGAGGAGCTCGGCCGGCTCATGGCCCGGCTCAGGTTCACCACCCACCGTCGCCGATCGCGCCGGCGGGTCCGGTCCCACCGGCGGAGCGGCCGTCCCGACCTGCGGCGGACCCTGCTGGGATCCCTGAAGCACCAGGGGGAAGCGATCGACCGGGCCTTCACCGAACCGGCCAGCCGACCCCGGCGGCTGGTGCTCGTCCTGGACGTGTCCGGATCGATGGAACCCTACGCCCGGGCGCTGATCCGTTTCGCCCACGCCGCCGTGGTGTCACGCGAACGGGTCGAGGTGTTCGTGCTCGGTACCCGGCTCACCCGCCTGACCCGCTTCCTGACCAGCCGGGACCCCGATGCCGCCATCGCCCGGGCCTTCGCCGAGGTCCGTGACTGGGCCGGGGGCACCCGTCTCGGGGACGGCATCAAGGCCTTCAACGACGAGTGGGGCATCCGGGGCATGGCCCGGGGCGCCGTGGTGGTGATCCTCAGCGACGGCTGGGACCGGGGCGATCCGGCGACCCTGGCCGAGGAAATGGAGCGACTCCACCGGGTAACTGCCGATCTGGTGTGGGTGAACCCCCTAAAAGCCACCCCCGGCTACGCCCCCCTGGCCGCCGGCATGGCCGCCGCCCTACCCCACGTCGACCGTTTCGTCGACGGGCACTCCTACGCCTCGCTCGAGGAGCTCGCCGCCATCCTCGCCGGCGAGGCATGATCACGCGTGGCCCTACGATGAATCCGGACGACATGATGGATCCGATCGATCGATGACCCCCGACGACCCACGTCCCGCGAGTCCGGCGCCGCCGCCGAGCGGCTGGCCGGCCGCGCCTCCGGGGGGCCCGGGTGGTCGCGACACCGCCCGGCCCCTCCCCCCACCG
>JBKDZN010000142.1:0-13538 GCA_047971245.1 Acidimicrobiales bacterium | reverse complement strand
ATGCAGCAGGAGCAGTTCCACATGGCCATCGCGGTCGACGAATACGGTGGCATCGCCGGTCTGGTCACCCTGGAGGACCTCATCGAAGAACTCGTGGGTGAGATCTTCGATGAATACGACGTCGAACGGCCCCTCGTGGAACGGCAGCGGGACGGTACCCTGCGGGTCGACGCCAGGATCGCCATCGACGAGCTCAACGACCTGGCCGGCATGGATCTCCCCCAAGGGGACTGGGACACCGTAGGAGGCCTGGTGTTCGATCGATTCGGGCGAGTACCGGCGGTGGGCGACACCTGCGCGGTGAGCGAATACCAGCTACGGGTCGAACGCCTCCAGGGCCGTCGCATCACGCGGGTCCGGATCGCCCAGGTGGAATCCGACGCGGTGGAAGCGGTGAACGAGTGACCGATCACGACGGTGCGTTCCGATCGGGGTTCGTCGCCCTGGTCGGACGGCCCAATGTGGGCAAATCGACCCTGGTCAACACCATGGTCGAACAGAAGGTGTCGATCGTGTCCGACAAGGCCCAGACCACCCGCCACGAGGTGCGTGGGGTCCTGACCCGGCCGGACAGTCAGCTCGTCTTCGTCGACACCCCCGGCGTGTCCAAACCCCGCACCGCACTCGGCGGCCGCCTCAACGACACGGCCGCCTCGGCCCGATCCGGGGTCGACGCGGTGTGCCTCCTCGTCGACGCCCACTCCGGCGTCGGCAAGGGCGATCGTTTTCTGGCCGAACAGCTCGACCGCTCACTCCACACCGTCGGCATCCTCAACAAGATCGACGGCCTCGCCCCCGAACGGGTCCTCGGCCAGCTCGAGGCGTTGAGCCAGTTCAACCTCGACGCCTACTTCCCGGTGTCCGCCTTCACCGGCCGGGGGGTCGAACCATTGGTCGACCACCTCGTCGACCACCTGCCGGCCGGGCCCCACTGGTACCCGGCCGACCAGATCAGTGACACCCCCGACCAGCAGTGGGTGGCCGAACTGGTCCGGGAGCAGCTCCTGCGGGTCACCCGCGAAGAGGTGCCCCATTCGGTCGCCACCCGGGTCACCGAATGGGAGTGGCCCCGGATCCGGGTGGAGATCCTGGTCGAGCGGGACTCCCAGAAGGGGATCGTCATCGGCAAGGGCGGTCAGGTGCTGAAGGAGGTGGGCAGCGTGGTCCGACGCCAACTACCCCCCGGCGCCTACCTGGAGTTGTTCGTCACCGTCGCCCCCAACTGGCAGCACGACCGGCACACCATCGAGCGCCTCGGCTACTGAGCCCGCAGGCTCCCCGGTCTCCGGCCCGGGTCAACGGGCCCGATCACCGGTTGCCGGTCGGGCCGGCCCGGGCGTCGGCGTCGATGGCTTCCAGCCAGCGGCACGCCTCGGCCCGGTCCCGGGTCCGCCGGAACGGGGGCAGGGCGCCGATCAGCTCCCACCGGTAGTGCCGGTTGGTGGCGAGGCGGGAGTCGAGCACCGCCACCACGCCCCGGTCGTCGGCCCGGCGGATGAGACGACCGGCCGCCTGGGCCAACAGGGTCTGGGCCCGGGGCAGATCCACGGTCCGGAACCCGTCGGCCCCGGCCCGTTCCCGCCGGGTGCGTGACACCGGCTCGTCCGGGCGGGGGAACGGCAACCGATCGATGGTGACCACGGTGAGGGCATCACCGGCCACGTCGACCCCCTGCCAGAACGCCATGGTGGCCAGCAGGACCGCTCCCGGTTCGTTGCGGAGCCGTTCGATCAGACCCTGGCGCGATCCTTCGCCCTGCACCAGGACCGGCCCCGGCAGGCGGTCGGCCAGGGCGTCGGCCGCCTCCTGCATGGCCGAGTAGCTGGTGAACAGGGCCAGGGTCCGGCCCCCGGCCGCGGTGGCCAGGGCGGCGATCTCGTCGTGGGTGTGGCGCCGATGGTCGGGATGGCGCGGGTCGGGCAGGTGGGCGGGGCAGTACAACAGGCCCTGGCGCTCGAAATCGAACGGCGACCCCAACCGTTCCACCGGCTGGGCGGCCGGATCGAGTCCGAGCCGGGCCACCACCCCGTCGGCCAGGGTTGCGCTGGTCAGCACCACCGCCCGGTCCGACCACAGGCGCTCGGTGAGCAGGGGCCCCACGTCGAGCGGGGTCCGGCGCAACATCGGGGCCGCGTCCGGCCCGTCCACCCACAACACGTCATCGTCGTCAGCGGCGATGACCCCGTCGACCGCCTCGATCAGGGCGGTCGAGGCGACCAGGATCCGCTCCACCCGAGCCGCGGCGTCACTCCCCGAAGGAGGGTGGATCCGCCGCGCCGCCGCCATCACCCGTTCGACCCGGTCCCGCCCGGTGACCAGCACGGCCACCAGCTCGGCGTCGAGGGCGACGGCCCGGCCCCGCTGGGGACGGAGTCGGGCGTCGAGGTCGGCCGCGGCCCCGTCCAGGCGTTCGGCCAGTTCGACGTCGGTCAACAGTCGCCTGGCCTGGGCGGCCAGGGCCCGGATCCGGCCGCCGCTCAGCTCGGTCCCGCAGGTGGCGCCCAGGGTGTCGGGAAGCTGGTGGGCCTCATCGAACACGACCACGTCGTGATCGGGCAGGAGTTCGTACGACGAGGCCAGGTGGAGGCCGTAGTAGTGGTGGTTGGTGACCACCACGTCGGCGTCAGCGGCCCGGCGGCGGGCCAGTTCGGCCCAGCACACATCCCCCTGGGGGCAGCGGGCGGCGCCGGGGCACTCGTCGGCGCCCACACTCACCGCCGACCACACCTCGGGCGAGGGTGCCGGATCCAGCTCCTCCCGGTCGCCGGTCGCCGTCTCGGCGGCCCAGTCGACGATGGCGGCGATCCGGTCGTCGGGATTGCGGCCGCCCAGCAGCTGCAACTGCTCGGACCGGTCCGCCCGGCTCAGCTCGGCCAGGCGCTGCAGGCACAGGTAGTTGCTGCGGCCCTTCAGCACCGCTACATCCACGTCGTCCCGGCCGAGGCCCTCAGCCACCATGGGGGCGTCGGCCTCGGCGAGCTGGCTCTGGAGGGCGATGGTGGCGGTGGCCACGACCGCCCGGGCGTCGGCGGCCAGCACCGGGGTGAGGTAGGCGAACGACTTGCCGGTACCCGTGCCAGCCTCGACGGCCACCGTGGAGCGCTCCGCGATCGCCTCGCCCACCAGTTCGGCCATTCGACGTTGGCCGGGGCGGTCTTCTCCACCCCCGGGGAGGTGCTGGGTCACCTCGCCCAATCGGCTTCGTGGTCGGGACATCGTCCGCATCCTACGGACTAACCTCGGTCCTGCTCGTTACGGACCAGGCGCCGAGGAAGTCGGGAGTGAGCGCGAATGCGTGAGGAGGAGGGAAGCCCCGGGGCCGGCGGTGGGCTGCCCCACGGCGGATCATCCCCACTGAACGGGGCTCGCCACCCTCGCGGCTCGAACGGGTTCGGCGCGAAAGGCGACCCGCCGGAGGCGACCGGCCCGTCCCCCGGTGATGTGGCCGAGCCCACCGGCTCGCCGCCCCGCTCCAACTCGGTGTTCGACGACGATCGTCGCTCCGGTCCCCGCCCGCCCCGGTCGGTCATCATCAGCCTCGACGGTGATACCGCACCCGCCGCCGAGGAACACGCCCGTCTGTTCCGGCGAACGTCCGCGGACCCTGGCGGACCCGGCTCTCCGGGCGAACCGATCGACGGCGACCCGCCCCACCCGGACGCCGCTCAGGGGGACGACGCCCCCCTGTTCGGCCCCCGACCGGGCCGGGTCGTGCTGGGCGATGCCGGGCCGGTCCGCACCCGGCTGGCGCCGGCCTTGGCCGAGCCGCCCGCCGACTGGCGGACCCGGATGGCCGACCTGGCCGACCGGGGCTGGTTCACCATCGCCCTCAGCGGTGTCCTCGCGCTCGGTGTGGTCGGCCTGGGTTGGGTGGTGGTGCAACGCCAGCTCACCCCCACCGAGGTGACGACGCCGGCGACGGGGTTCGTGGCGTCGGTGCCGAGCTCCACGGCCGGACCGGTGGCCACGTCGGTGGGGACGGTCCGACCCATGATCACCACCGCTCCCGCGACCTCGGCCCCCACCGACCCCTCCGCCCCCGAGGTCGGAGCGGCCGCCACCGCGGCGGCCGTCCCCGCCCCCGCAGCTCCCCGCCGGACCACCACCACCGCCCGGCGCCGGACCACGGTGACCGAGGCCAGGACGAGCCAACCGGCCACTTCGCCCACCCGGGCGCCGACCCCCACACCCGCCCCGACGCCGGTGCCCGAACCGTCCCCCTCACCCCAACCGTCGGAGCCGGCCGTGCCCACCCCGTCGCCCAGCCGGCCCACGCCCACCGTCAGCCAACCCGCCCCGTCGAAACCCACCGCGACCAATCCGGCGCCGACGTCCAAACCGACCGTTGCCCCCACGACGGGCACCACCGGCAGGAGCACCAACCGGTCGGGGGCCTCGACCCGCCAGGCGGCACCATCGGTTCTCGGCCCGGACACGGTCCTCGACCAGGTCGAGGACTAGACGCCCGGGCGGCCACCGGGGCCGCGGTTCGCGACAGGTCGTCCGGTAGGGGACGGTGTTCGCTACGGTTCTCGGTGATGACTGCGAACCCGCCGATCGATACCGATCGCGTGCCCCGGCACGTCGCCTGTGTGATGGACGGCAACGGCCGCTGGGCCCAACAGCGGGGTCTGAAGCGCACCGACGGGCACGCGGCGGGCGAGGAGGCCCTGCTCGACGTGGTGGAAGGGGCGATCGAGCTGGGGGTGTCCTGGCTGACCGTCTACGCCTTCTCCACCGAGAACTGGCGGCGCCCGGGCGACGAGGTCCGGTTCCTGATGCGCTTCAACGAATCGTTGCTGGTCGACCGGCGCGACGAGCTGCACGAGATGGGGGTCCGGATCCGGTTCATCGGGCGGCGGGACTGGCGGGTGCCCAAACGCCTGCTGCGGCGGATGGACGAATCGGTGGCCCTGACCGCCGGCAATCGAACCTTGACCCTCACCATCGCCTTCAACTACGGGGCCAGGGCGGAGCTGGTCGACGCGGTACGAGCCATCGCGGCGGAAGGGATCGGCCCGGGTTCCATCGACGAGGACACGATCTCCAAACGCCTGTACGACCCCGAAATGCCCGAGGTCGACCTGTGGATCCGCACCTCGGGGGAGCATCGGCTGTCCAACTACCTGATCTGGCAGTCGGCCTACGCGGAGCTGGTGTTCGTCGAAACCTACTGGCCGGCGTTCCGGCGGAACCACCTGGCCGAGGCGATCGCCGAGTACCAGCGACGCGACCGCCGCTTCGGGGGTCTGAGCGGGTAACGATGGCCCTGTACCGGGACGAGGCGGTCGTGCTGCGTACCTACAAGTTGGGGGAAGCCGATCGGATTGTCGTGCTCTACGGCCGCGGCCGGGGCAAGATCCGCGCCGTGGCCAAGGGGGTCCGGCGCACCAGGAGCAAGTTCGGATCCCGGCTGGAACCGGCGTCGATCATCCAGGTCCAGTGCCATGAGGGCCGCAACCTCGACATCGTCACCCAGGCCGAACGGACCCAGCCGTTGGCCGACCTGCGGGCCGATCTCGGTCGGGTCAGCCGGGCGGCGATCCTGCTGGAGGCCATCGACCATTCCACCGCCGACGGCGAACCGGAGCCCGCTCGCTACAAGTTGCTGGTCGGCGCTCTCACCGAGCTCGACCGGAGCGGCAACCGGCTCGTGGTGCCGGCGTTCGTGGCCAAACTGCTGGCCCTCGACGGGGTCCAGCCCCGGGTGGACGCCTGCGTGGCCTGTGAACGCGCCGACGAGCTGGTTGCGTTGAGCCTCCATGAGGGTGGGGTTTTCTGTCGTTCTCACCGTCGGGGACTGCCGATCGGGGTCGACGCGCTCGAGGCCCTACGCCTCGTGCTGCAGGGTCGGGTCCGCCAGGTGTTGGACACCACCACCGACGAGACGGCTCAGGAGCTGGAGAACCTGGCCGCCCGGATGATCGAGCAACACATCGAACGCCGGTTGCAGTCCTCGGCCGTGCTCTACGAGCAGCTCGACTCCTGAACCGATCGCCTCCGGGCCCGTCGTCGGGCCGATCCGGTCAGCCGTCCGGCACCCAGGTGTTGGTGGCCCGGTCGTGCCGGTAGCGGCGGCCGGTTCGGGGATGGCGCACCACCCAGGCGTTGGTGGCTTCGTCCCACGTCGGCTGCACCGGGGAACGGGGGCGGTGGTCGGGGGGCGGCTGGGCCCGGGCCGGTTGGTCGGCTGCGCCCAGTCGCCGTTCGCCGCCCGGTTTCACCAGGTGACTGGACGTGGTGATCGGCGGTACCGGCTGGGCCGGCTCGGATGGGGCCGATCCGGTACCGTCCCGCCCCGGCGACGGGTCGTTCCGGGGAGACCAGTCCGCGGGGGGTACCGCCCGGGGTGGGCGGGGGCCCGGACGCGGATCGGAACCGCGGCGGGGCCCGTCGTCCGACGACGACGGCGGCCGGCGGCCCGACACCGGCAGGTCGCCCTGGGGGCTCCTCGCCCGATTCGAGCGGGGGAGCGGGGGCCGGATCCGGATGTCTCGCTGTCCGGTCGGTCGGTCGGCGGGTCGGGGCGCGGCGGTGTCCCCGAAGCTCGCACCTGGGTCGTCGGCGGCGGGCACGTCGAGGGTGATCGGCGGCGGGTCCTGCAGCTCGGCCAGCAGCGCAGCCATCACCTGCTGGTTGTCGGCCGGTTGGGTCGATCCGGGGCCGGGGTGAACCGGCGACCGGTGGGGGGCGGTGGCTCCGGCGCGCCGGGGTGACCGGGGCGCCGCCCGCACCACCATGGTCCCGGCGACCCGGTCGCCGATGCGGCGCCGGTCGGCGTCCGCGACCATCGAGACCAGGCCGAACAGGCCGGGGACGACGACGGGAAGCAGGTCGATCGGTACGACCAGGGTGCGGATCAGGTGGTGCAGGGTGTCGGCCCGGGTGTCCTGATCGCTGCGGACAACCAGGCCGGTGAGCCGCATCCCCGGGGTGCTGCCGCCGGTCGTCGCCGGCAGGACGGCCAGGACGACGACGAGCCACAGCAGTCCGCTCGCCGCCACCAGAGCCGTGTCCGGGCCCGACCACCGCAGGCCGGTGCCGGCCCAGCCGGTCCCGTCGGGAACCCGGGTCCGCAGAACCCAGGCCAGCGCGGCCACCGGGACGGTCCCCAGCAGCAGGTCGACCACGGCGGCGGGGACCCGGCGCGTGAGTACGCCCCGCATCGTGGCCGGGCGCGGGGCACCGGTCGGGGCCTTCTCGGCGCGCCGCCGGCCGGGGTCGGCTCGGGGGCGCGGACGGCCGGTGGCAGGCATGGTGTCCTCGTCGGCAGTTTCGCCCGGTCACACAAGTGGTTCGGGGCCGTACCGGATTCGTACGGACGGATTCGGGCCGTCGGGCCATGGGGCGGAAATCGGGGCCGACCGGATGATGATTCCGTTAGCCTCGCCCTCATGGCCGAACCCAACCCCGAGCTCTTCGACAAGATCGTCAACCTGTCCAAGCGGCGGGGCATCGTCTTCCCCTCGGCGGAGATCTACGGCGGGTTCCGGTCCACCTACGACTACGGCCCGGTCGGGGTGCTGATGCTGCGCAACGTCAAGGACGCCTGGTGGCGGTCCATGGTCCAGATGCGCCACGACGTCGTCGGTCTCGATGCGGCGATCCTGTCCCCACCGGCGGTGTGGGAGGCGTCCGGTCACCTGGCCAACTTCACCGACCCCCTGGTCGACTGTCGGCACTGTGGGGCCCGGCACCGGCTCGACAAGCTCGACGACCCGGACGTGTGCCCCACCTGCGGGTCACGGGGCACCTTCACCGAAGCCCGCCAGTTCAACCTCATGTTCAAGACCCATGCCGGTCCGGTGGAGGACAGCGGCGCTGTCGCCTACCTGCGGCCCGAAACGGCCCAGGGCATGTTCATCAACTTCGCCAACGTGCTCAACACGGCGCGGCGTCGGCCACCGTTCGGGATCGCCCAGGTGGGCAAGAGCTTCCGGAACGAGATCACCCCCGGCAACTTCGTGTTCCGCACCCGCGAGTTCGAGCAGATGGAACTGGAGTTCTTCGTCCCGCCCGCGGAGGCCGAGCAGTGGTACCAGTACTGGTGCCAGGAGCGGTTCGACTGGTACCTGGAGCATGGGATACCCGCCGATCAGCTCCGCCTCCGGGCCCACGATCCCGATGAGCTCAGCCATTACTCGTCGGGCACCAGTGATGTCGAGTTCCTGTTCCCCTGGGGCTGGGACGAGTTGGAGGGGATCGCCAACCGGGGTGACTACGACCTCACCCAGCACGCCGAGCACTCCGGCGCCCGGCTCGACTACCTCGACCCGACCACCAACGAGCGCTACGTGCCCCACGTGATCGAACCGGCCGCCGGGGCCACCCGGACAATGATGGCCTTCCTCATGGCCGCCTACGACGAGGAGGAGGTCAACGGGGAGCAGCGCACCGTGCTGCGCCTGCATCACCGGATCGCGCCTTACAAGATCGCCGTGCTGCCCCTGTCGAAGAAGCCGGAGCTCACCGAACCGGCCCAGGAGGTGCTGGCCACCCTGGCGCCCCACTGGATGTGCGACTACGACGAGACCCAGGCCATCGGCCGCCGGTACCGCCGCCAGGACGAGATCGGCACCCCGTACTGCGTCACCTACGATTTCGACTCGGTGACCGACAAGGCGGTCACGGTCCGCGAACGGGACTCGATGGAGCAGATCCGTCTGCCCGTCGCCGACCTGGTCGACTGGTTCAACGACCGGCTCGTCTGACCGCCGGAGCGGAGCGGTCGAGTAGCCTGGGGTCGAGTGGGAATCGTCGATGAGGATGTGACGCGGGTTCGCGAGGCAACCGATGTCGTTGCCGTCGTCTCGGAGTACACCCAACTAAAACGGGTGGGCCGCCAGTGGCAGGGCCTGTGCCCGTTCCACGACGAGCGCACCGGGTCGTTCTCGGTGGACGGTGAACGCGGTTTCTACCACTGCTTCGGGTGCGGCGTGGGTGGCGACATCATCGACTTCGTCCGGGAGAAGGAGTTGCTGGACTTCGTCGGCGCGGTCGAATGGCTGGCCGCCAAGGCCAGGATCCCGCTCCGCTACACCGACTCCAACCAGAGCGAGGAACGTCGGCGCCGTTCGGCGCTCAGCGACGCGGTCGGCCGGGCGGTCGAGTTCTACCACCAACGGCTCCTGACCGGTCCCGACGCCGGGCCGGCCCGCAGCTACCTACGCCAACGGGGGATCGACGGCGACGTGGTACGGGCCTACCGGCTCGGGTGGTCGCCCGACGGCTGGGACGCCCTGGCCCGGGGCCTACGCCTGTCCGACCAGGACCTGACCGACTCCGGACTCGGTTTCGTCAACCGGGTCGGCCGTCAGCAGGACGCCTTCCGGGCCCGGGTCATGTTCCCCATCTTCGACGCCCAGGGCCGGGCGGTCGGGTTCGGGGGGCGCAACCTCCCCGGGGCCGAGGGTTCGAAGTACAAGAACTCCTCGGAGTCGACGGGCTACGCCAAGAGCCGAGTCCTGTACGGGCTCAACGGGGCCAAGACGGCCATCGTCGAAGCCGACGAGGTGATCGTGTGCGAGGGCTACACCGATGTCATCGGTTTCGCCCGGGCCGGCGCCCCCCGGGCCGTGGCCACCTGCGGGACCGCCCTGACCGAGGAGCACGTCAAGCTGTTACGTCGCTTCGCACCCCGGGTGGTGCTCGCCTTCGACGCCGACAAGGCGGGCCAGGACGCCGCGGCCCGATTCTACGAGTGGGAAGAGACCCACGATCTCGACGTGGCCGTGGCCGACCTGCCGGCCGGGCTCGATCCGGGGGAGCTGGCCGTCACCGACCCGGCCCGCCTCCTGGCCGCGATCACCGGCGCCCGGCCCTTCCTCGAGTTCCGGGTCGACCGGGCCATCTCCCGGGTCGACCGGACATCGGGTGAGGGGCGGGCCCGGGCCGCCCAGCGGGCCATGGAGATGGTGGCCGAGCACCCCAATCCGCTGGTCCGGGACCAGTACGTGATGACGGTGGCCAGCCGCTGCCAGGTGGACCCTGACCTGCTCCGCCGCATGCTCGCCGAGGACGGGGCCCGGCTCCGTGGGGTGGCCAAGGTGGGAGCCGGGGACGGTAACGGGGGCAACCGGTACCGTGACGGCGCCTCGGCGGCCGGCGGCCGTGGCGACCATGTGGGGCCGGGCCGCGCCGGTCCCGGCCGGGTGCGGCGCGACGGGCCTGAGCGTGATCACACCGAGATGGAGGCGCTCCGCCTGGTGGTCAACCGGGCCGACGAGATCGCCGACCTGCTGGTGCCGGAGCTGTTCGTCGATCCGATGTGCGCCACCGTCTACCATCTGGTCACGACCAGCCCGTCGCTGCACGACGTGGTCGCCACCGGCGGTCCGGAGGTGGCTGAGGTGGTCCAACGGCTGGCCGTGGACGAATCGGCCGCCGATCCCCTTGACGTGGCCGGGCTCCTGTGGGCCGCCTTCCTCGACCGCCAGATCGACGACTGCCGCCGGGAGGCCAGGGAGGTCGACGCGGACGGTTACGCCCGCCTGGCCCGGGAGATGGAGTGGTATCGGCTGCGACGCGACGATCTTCGTGTGCCCGACCGAGCAGCAGCAACCGTGGCCGCCTTGCTAGGTTGGTTTCTCGGATCAGCTGAGGAGGGCGCGTGACCGAGGAGGCCGGCGGCGGAACGACAGACGTCAGCCAGACCCAGTTCGCGCTGGCCGACGAGCACCGCGAGCGCCTGCTCCTGCGGGCCAAGGGCGGCCGCCCCCTGAATCAGGACGACGTGGTCGCAGTGATGGTCCGGGTCGAACTGACCCCCACGGTGCTGCTCGAGGTGCGCCGGTTCCTCGACGACAACGACATCCCGTTCGACGACGGCCCGGCGGTCGCCGACCCGCCGGATGACCATCCGGTGCACGTGCGCCGCCGTCACGATCCCGCCAAGGTGGCCGCCGCGGCCATGGCTCGGGCCAACGGCTCGGCCGATCCGGTGAAGATGTACCTGAAGGAGATCGGCAAGGTGCCGCTGTTGACCGCCGAGGAGGAGGTCCAGCTGGCCAAGCGGATCGAGCAGGGCACCCTCGCCGCGGCGGAAGCCACCGAGCTGCTCACCTCCAGCCAGTGGGATGGCATCGGGGCCGATGAGCAGCGCCGGCTGAGGCGGGCCACCGCGGACGGCGAACGGGCCCGTCGGGAGCTGACCTCGGCCAATCTGCGACTGGTGGTCTCGATCGCGAAACGATACGTCGGCCGGGGCGTGCCGATCCTCGACCTGATCCAGGAAGGCAACCTGGGCCTGATGCGGGCGGTCCAGAAGTTCGACTACACCAAGGGGTTCAAGTTCTCGACCTACGCCACCTGGTGGATCCGTCAGGCGATCACGCGAGCCATCGCCGATCAGTCCCGCACCATCCGGGTGCCCGTTCACATGGTCGAATCGATCAACAAGGTCGTCCGGGCCCAGCGGGCGCTCGCCCAGAAGTTGGAGCGCGATCCGACCATGGCCGAGCTCGCCGCCGACGTCGATCTCGACGAGGACCGCGTCATCGAAATCTTGCGGATCGCCTCCCAGGATCCGCTGTCGCTCGACTCCCCGGTGGGGGAGGAGGACGACACGTCCATGGCCGACTTCATCCCCGACCGGGGTGCCGCCCCGTTGGATGTGGCTGCCCGCAAGCTGCTGGAGCAGGCGGTGCGGGACGTTCTCGACGACCTCAACGAGCGCGAGTCCGAGGTGGTGCGGCTCCGCTTCGGCCTGGTCGACGGCCGGCCCCGGACCCTGGAGGAAGTGGGACGGGAGTTCGGCGTGACCCGGGAGCGGATCCGCCAGATCGAGTCGAAGACGTTGGCCAAGCTCCGCCACCCCCTGCGGAGCGAACGTCTCCGCGACTACCTCGATTGATCCTTCGGCCGCAACAAGCGGCAAGAAACCTGCACCGCACCCGCTCTGCGTTGCTATCCTCCCAGAGTCCTTCCGGGGTAGCTCAGCTGGCAGAGCAACTGACTGTTAATCAGTGGGTCGTGGGTTCGAGCCCCACCCCCGGAGCCACAGCCTGACCAGACCACACGCCCCCTCACCCACACCAGGGAGGGGGCGTTGTTGTCTTGGGTGGGAACAGCCTTTGAGAACATCCCGGGCGCTCGTGCTCCAGCCTGATGGGAGGCTCTGTCGCCTGCGAAGGTGGCACGCCAGATTCTGGTGGACTTCCCAGGTCTGGAGGCTGAGGCTGCCCCAGCACGCCGACGCGAGTTGGAGGGGGGCGACGTTCGGCGGCGCCGCTGACGGTCCTCGCGGATCTCGACGACGACGGGGTCGTGGTGATCCGAGACATCGAGATCTCCAGCGTCGAGTAGCGCCGATGCCGTAGCGATCTAAGCGCTTGGTAGTGAGATGCGAGCCGGAATGTGGGCTTCTGTGGCCAAACCGGATTGTGTCGTATCTGATGGCGATGACTCGGAAGCGAACCGAGCCGTCGGGTGAGTGACAGCTGGGCTTTCTAGGGTCTTGTTTGGACGGTTGGTTTGTTGATCAGGGCTTCGGTTGGTGGTCGTTCGGCTTTGGAGGGCCGGTGACGGAATCGTTCGGGGTTGGCTTGGTAGGCGGTATCGAGGACGGCCTGGCGGGCGGTGACGATCTCGTTGGTGTGTCCGGCAAGACCTCACCGCCCCAACGTGAGGGCAGGGAGTGTCAAGAAGGTTCGCCGAGCCTGGCGGCCACACGCTCCATCTCCTCGTCCAGGTCAGCGTCGAGCCAGCGTTGCACGGTGGAGTCGAAGAACGCGGCCGGCGGCTGACGGAAGGTGATGTCGTACTTGTGGGTCAGCTGGGTGCCCTCATCGACCTCGACGGTGTCGAACTGGCCGGCGAACGCGTAGATCGTCCGGGCGAATACCTTCGGCTTCCCGATGAAGGTCAGCTGGCGCCATCGCTTGAGGTGGACGAGGTGGGTGTCGGGAGCGGGTGGGAAGTGCCACATCGATCCGACGATTTTGGCGATGCGTCGGCCATCGTCGTCGAGTTCAGGCGCCTGCTTGACCTTGCGGATCTTGGGGTCGATCTTGCGGTATGCCTCGAGGTCCAGGAGCAGTTCGAGCGTCTCCTGTGGCGAGGCATCGACGACGACAGCCTTTGATGCGTGTAGCGGCATCACCACACCCTTTCGGTTGGGGCTGGGTTGATATCGTCCGTTGTGGGGCGGCGGCCAGCAGCGAGATACAGGAGGCGATTGGGTCGTCGACGCTACGGATCGGGACTGGGCCCGGTTTCTGAGACCGTTGATGAAGGCGGGGCGGAGGCGATAACCGGTCCCAACGGGTGGGCATGCGTCGAGCCGGGCGGATCAGGTGGATCGGTCCTCGGTTCTGTCGGGGTCGACGCCCAGCTCCCGCAACCGTTCGGCCAGGCGCTCGGCTCGTCTCTCGGCTTCATCGGCTCGGCTCTCGAGCTGATGGGCCAGGTCTTCGTCGCCGGTTGCTCGGAGGCCGTCGGGGCTGGTGACGGTGACCGCGCCCTGGTCGAATCCGATCCTCAGGCCCCCGAGCTCGGGTATCGGACGATCGGTCCACCGCTCCTCGGCCTCGCCGTCCGCG
>JBKDZN010000141.1:0-4030 GCA_047971245.1 Acidimicrobiales bacterium | reverse complement strand
TTCGTGGCCCTGGCGATGGCGCGGGGGTTCCTCAGCCTGTCGGTCGGCCAGGCCCTGGCCGGGGCGGGCAGCGCGGCGATCTGGATGTCGGCCCCGGTGCTGGCCACCGGCGCCGTCGACGCCCGCCACCGGGGGGCGGTGATGGGGTTGCTGTCGTCGACCATGGGGATCGGCATCGTGGCCGCCAGCCAGGGCACGGCGGCCATCCGGCGTATCGAGGGGTCCGACGCCCTGTGGCGACCGACCTGGGTGGGGGCCGCCCTGTTCACCGTCGGTCTGCTGGGGGTGATCCTGCTGCGCTTGTCGACCCCGCCCACCGCCGAAGTGTCGAGCGGCATCAGCCTGCGCCTGCTGCGGACCGTCCCCCACTGGCTGGCCCTGAGCACCGGCTACTGGCTGAGCGGCCTGCTCACCTCGTCGTTCTCACCCTTTTTCGGCGCCGCCCTAGAGGACGCCGGCATGAGCCGCAGCCATGTGGCCGCCCTGTACTCGCTGTTCGGCCTGGCCGCGGCGGCGGCCATGCTGTTCGGCCGCCTGTCGGACCGGATCGGGCGCCGCCCGGTCCTGCTGGGGGCCCTGGTGACCATGGCCGGGGCCTGTGGCCTGGTGCTCCTCGGTCGGGAACCGTGGGCGGCGCTGGCCGCCGCCCTGTTCGGGGTGGCGTCGTTCACCTATCCGGTGCTGATCGCGGCCAGTCTGAGTGACCATCTCCAGGGTCGGGCGTTCGCCAACGCCCTCGGGGCGCTCACCCTGATCTACGGCACCGCCCTGGCGCTGGGGCCGGTGGTCGCCGGCCGGATCGGCGACTCCCGCTACGGATTCGACCTGGTGTTCGCCGCCCTGGCCGGATGCGCCCTGCTGGCCGCCGGTTTCATTGCCCGTCTGGAGCCGGGGCGGGTGGCACCGGCTGGACCGGGCGGCTGATCACCGCGGCCACCGCACCGAACACGATCACCCCGCCGAGGGCCTGGGTCCAGCTCAGCGGTTCGTGGTGGATCGGCCACGCGGCCCCGATGGCCACGATGTTCATGGCCAGGAGGTAGAGCGACGATCGGCTGGCGTCGATGTAGCGGTGCGTCCAGGCCATCATCACATGGCCGGCGGTCCCGGTGATGAACACGACCACCGCCAACCAGAGCCAGTCGTAGCCGTCGACGGCCCGGTAGTCGGCGGCGGAGCTGGTGGCCAGGGCCAGGGGGGTGACGGCCAGGGCGGCGAACAGGGAGATCCCGGTCATCCACTCGATGGGGTGGATCTGATCGGCGCTGGGGCCGCTGCGGGCCCGCTTGGTGAGCAGGAAGTACAAGGTGAAGGCGACCATGGCCGCCACCGCGTACACCACCCCGATGGCGCTGGTGTGCACCTGGGCCCCGGCCCCCAACACGACCACCGCGGTACCGGCGATGGCCACCACGGTCCACGTCACATGCCATCGGCCGGGCCGCTCACCCAGGATCGGGCCGGCCACCAGCAGGATGAAGCCGGGCTGCAGGGTGGTGATGACGCTGAGCACGGCCACCGCGGCCGAGCTCAGGGCCAGGAACACGAACACCATGTTGATACCGAACGCCGCGCCGGCCAGGGCGGTGCGTTTCAGGACCGACCAGCGGGGTGGGCAACCGAGCAGCACGGACAGTCCGAGCAGCAGCGGCACCGACAGCCAGAAGCGGTAGAGCGCGGCGATCATGGCCGGCGCGGTGATCAGCTTCGACACCGGTGGCCCCATCCCCCAGAAGAGGATGACGCCGGCCATCACCAGCCCGGGCGGCACGATGGGCGCGGCCTCGTTCTCCAGGTCACTGCGGGTGATGGTGGCCACCCCTGCCTCCCTTGCTACCCCTCGGTAGGAACCCGGTCACTGGGTCCCATCGCCATCGTGACAGTCACCCGGGCCGCTGTGACCTACGACGTCGAGTTCTAGTTAGAGTAGCGAACTACCTACGATTGTGGCAGTGAGCTCCGCGTCGATCAGCCGCGGCGGTCAGCAGGGGTCGTCCGAATCGGCGGACTCGCTCGACGATCGCCGGTACCAGCGCAACATGGTCCTGGTCGTGATGTTGGCCGTGATGGCCTTCGGATCGTTGATGACCATCGTGACCGTCTCCCTCGACGAGATCGCCGACGATCTGCACTCCACCCGGGCCACGCTCACCTGGATGATCACCGGGCTGATGCTGGCCATGGCCGTGTGCACCCCCCTCGCCGGCAAGGTGGGCGACCTGCGGGGCCACCGCCCGGTCTTCCTGCTCGGCCTGGCCGGCGGCACCGTGATGACAGTGGCCAGCGCCCTGGCCTGGGACGCCACCTCGATGATCCTGTTCCGGGTCCTGTTCGGGGTGGCCGGGGCGTTCGTCATGCCCAACGGCATGGCCCTGATGATGAACGCCTACGGGCCGGAGCGACGGGCCACCGCGGTCGGCTGGTACCAGTTCGCCATGACCGGCGCCCCCACCATCGGCCTGGTGGTGGGCGGACCCCTGATCGACCTGGTGGGCTGGCGGGCCCTGTTCCTCGGGTTCGCGGTGATCTCGGTGGTGGCCATGCTGGTCGGCTGGCGCCTGATCCGCCCCACCGAACCGCAGGAGCAGACCCCGCTCGATGTGATGGGGGCCGGCACCCTCGGGGTGGCGGTGCTGGCCGGCCTGCTGGCGGTGACCCGGATCAGTGAGGGCGCCCGCGACGGTGACCTGGTGGCCGCGGTGACCGACACCAGCACGTTGGCCATGGTGGCGGGGTGCGCGGTCGCCCTGGTCCTGTTCGTCCGGGTCGAGCGGAACACCCCCCACCCGATGCTCCCCCTCCACTATTTCCGCCGGCGGGATTTCACCATGCCCATGCTGGCCAGCGCCCTGATCCAGTTCTCCTACATGGGTGGTTTCGTGGTCACCCCCGCCCTGTTGGCCACCATCTACGGTCTCGGTGTGGGCGCGATCGCCCTCCTGCTGGCGGCCCGGCCGGGGGCGTTCAGCATTGCCTCGCCCCTCGGTGGCCGCCTGGCCGTCGAGGTGGGGGAGCGGTTGCCCATCGTGGCCGGCGCCGTGGCCATGGTGGCCTCCATGATCGCGTTCGCCGTGGCCTCCACCCTGGCGGGCGCGGTCGGCATCGGGGTCATCGTGGCCGGCCTGGTCCTCACCGGGGTGTCGGCCGGTATCTCCCAGCCCGCGGTCGGGGCGATGGTGGTCAGCGCCGTCGACCCGCAGGACATGGGCCTCGCCAACGGGATGAACCAGCAGCTGACCCATGTGGGGATCGTCACCGGCATCCAGACCATGAACGTGTTCGTGGGTGACAACGCCAGCCCCAGCCGGTTCGTGGCCACCTTCACCCTGGGCGGGGTGGTGGCCGTGGGGGCCGTCCTGGCGGCGTGGGCGGCCCGGCCCGACCCGCGACGGTCGATCCGCAACATCAGCGTGGAACCCCACCCGGCCCCCACCGTGCCGCCCCGGCCCGACCAGCCCATCCCCCGTTCATCTGACCTCGGGGTGTGACGGATGCCGCCCCGGTGTTCTACGCTCGGGGGACGTCGGCGCCGGCGGCTTATTCGAGGTACGACCTCATTCAGGGGGAATGGCTATGGCGGCTCAAACGACCGGAAACCCGTCATCCACCGATTCGACGAGTTTCGACACCGCCCGCACGAAACGGGAGCAGTTGGGGGAGGCGATGCGGATGCTGGCCGCGGTCGTCGACCATCCCATCGCTGATCCCGCCCGGTGGCAGGCCGAGGTGATCTCAGCGTTGGACGTCACCCGGGACGGTATCCACGAGCATGTGGAACGGGCCGAGTCGGCGGACGGGCTGTACACCATGATCCGCACCGACGCGCCCCGCCTCGGCCGCCAGCTCGAGCACCTGGCCGACGAACACGTCGCCATGCTCGACACCACCAGCGAGCTCCGGGATCGCCTCGACGACCTCGACCCCGGGGCCGTCGAGGCGGAAGCGCCGGTGGTGCGCAGCGAGGCCCGGGCCCTGTTGGAGACCCTCCGGCGTCACCGGGAACGGGGCGCCGACCTCGTCTACCGCACCT
>JBKDZN010000140.1:0-6070 GCA_047971245.1 Acidimicrobiales bacterium | reverse complement strand
GCGACGGCGGCCCGGCTCGCAGCACGCCGGCTCCCGGAGGCGACGGCGGTGCGGGTGCGGCCCGTGGTCTGGACGGTGGCGGCCGGGGTGCTCGCGTTGGTGATGGCGGGAGCCGGGTTGGCCAAGCTCACCGGGGACGGCACGTTCGCTCCGGTGTTCGACGCGCTCGGCCTGCCCGGCGCCGTGGCCGTCATGGTGGGTTCGATCGAGCTGGGCCTGGCCGCGGCCGTGCTGTGGCGTCGGACCCGGACGGTGGCGGCGGCCGGCATCGTCGTGCTCATGGTGCTGGCGTTGGGCGCCGGCCTGGTGGCCGGCGAGCCCCGGTTCCTGATCACCAACCTCATGGTGGGCGCGGCGGCGGCCCTGATCGTCAAACACGCCGTCGCCCCGGTCCCCGCCCCCTCCCAGACGTCGCGCGGTTCCGGGCCCGATCCGGCGGTCGAGGGGTCCACATCCCGAATCGAGGAGGCCACCCGATGACGATGACCGATCAGCAACGACGGGAGGCGGCCGCCGCCCTGGTCAAGGCGGAGGAGACCCGGGAGTGGATCGAACCGATCACCCTCACCTGGGACGACGCGGACGTCGGCGACGCGTACGCCATCGGCCAGTACGTGACCGAGGCCAAGGTGGCCGGGGGCCGAACCGTGAAGGGCCACAAGGTGGGGCTGACGTCGAAAGCCATGCGGTCGACCCTGAACGCCACCGAACCCGATTTCGGCACCATCTTCGACAACTGGTTCCTCGACGAGGGCACCCGGGTGTCGATGAGCACCATGAACTCGCCCCGGGTCGAGATCGAGCTGGTGTTCGTGCTCGGCGCCGACCTGCGGGGTCCGTCGGTCAACCCGGTTGACGTGATCCGGGCCACCGAGGTCGTCATGCCCGCCATCGAGGTGGTCGACAGCCGGTTCACGCGACGGGGCAAGCCGGGCGTGGTCGATTCGATCGCGGACGCCGCCTCGTGCGGGTTCATCATGGTCGGTGGCAACCCGACCCCGCTGGAGGAGATCGACGTCCGCCACATCGGTGGGGCGCTCTACGTCAACGGTGAGGTGGAGGAGTCGGGGACGGCGGCCGCCGTGATGGGCAACCCGATCAACGCGGTGGCCTGGCTGGCCCGCAAGCTCGACGAGTTCGGTGTCGGCATGGAGGCCGGTCACACCATCCTGTCCGGTTCGTTCATCCGGGCCATCCCGATCACCGTCGGTGACGCCGTGGTGGCCGACTTCGGCCCGCTCGGCCAGATCAGCTTCGGGGTCGTCGAGTGACGCCACCGACCCACCACGGGCCGTACCCGACCGGCCCACGACTCGCCTACCCGCAGGGGGAACTGTGATGTACGCCATCCAAGCCCGGGCCGCCGGCGGCCCCGACGTGCTCGAGCGGGTGCAGCTCGACGACCCGACCCCTCGGCCGGGTGCCATGGTGGTGGAACTGGCCGCCGCCGGCCTCAACTTCGTCGACACCTACCAACGCAGCGGCCTCTACCCCATGTCGTACCCGGCCGTGCTGGGCATGGAGGGGGCGGGAACGGTGACCGCGGTGGCCGACGACGTCACCGGCTTCTCCGTGGGCGACCGGGTGGCCTGGTCCGGCACCCCGGGCTCCTACGCCGAGCAGGTGGTGGTGCCGGCCGACGGGGCGGTACACGTTCCCGACGGGGTCAGCCTGGAAGACGCGGCCGCGGTGATGCTGCAGGGGATGACGGCCCAATTCCTGGTGCGCTCCACCTTTCCCCTCGAGCCGGGGAACCGGTGCCTGATCCACGCGGCCGCCGGCGGGGTCGGCCTGCTCCTGGTCCAGATGGCCAAGCTCCTGGGCGCCGAGGTGTTCGCCACGGTCGGCACGGCCGAGAAGGCCGAGCTGGCCTCGGGGGCCGGGGCCGATCATGTGATCCGCTACCGCGACGTCGACTTCGGTGACGCCATCGTCGAACTGGCCGGTCCACGACCCATCGATGTGGTCTACGACGGGGTCGGCGCCTCGACCTTCCTGCGCAGCCTGGACGTGATCCGGCCCCGCGGCATGATGATCACCTTCGGCAACGCGTCCGGCCCGGTGGAACCGATCGCCCCGTTGGCCCTGTCGCAGGCCGGGTCGCTGTTCCTGACCCGGCCCACCCTGTACGACCACATCCGCACCCGCGCCGAGCTGGAGCAGCGGAGCGCGGAAGTGTTCCGCTGGATGGCCGAGGGCCGTCTCGACGTCCGGATCGGCGAACGGTTCGCCCTGGCCGACACCCGCAAGGCTCACGAGGCCATCGAGGGCCGGGCCACCACGGGCAAGGTGGTGCTGATCCCTTGAGCATCCTCGGCCATCCGGTGCTCCGTCGGGAGGACCCGGCCTTCCTCACCGGCGGCAGCCGGTATGTCGCCGATCTGGCCCCCGAGGACGCAGCCCATGTGGTCTTCGTCCGCTCCATCGCCGCCCACGCCCGGATCACCGGGATCGACCTGGCCGACGCGGCCGAGGCCCCCGGTGTCCTGGCCGTGGTGTCGGGGGCCGACCTGGCCGCCGAGCTCGGCCCGGTGCCCCACATCCTGCCCCCGATCCCCGAGGCGATGCGCCGCCAGTTCCTGGCCACCGACACCGTCCGATTCGTCGGCGAGGCGGTGGCCGCGGTGGTCGCCGAGACGCGGGAAGCAGCGGTGGACGCGGCCGAGCTGGTCGTGGTCGACACCGAGCCGTTGCCGGTGGTGATCGACCCCGAGCGCGCCGCGGATGACGAGGTGCTGCTGTTCCCGGAGCACGGCACCAATGTGCTCAACCGGATGGCCACCGACACCACCGCCGATTTCGACCGGTGCGAGGTCGTGGTGTCGGAACGGATCGTCAATCAACGGCTCACCGCGGCCCCCATCGAGGCGCGGGTCGGCCTGGCCTGGTGGACCGATGAGGGCCGCCTGGTCCACTACTCGGCCGTGCAGGGCGCCCACCCGACCCGCGACCTGCTGGCCACCATCTACCGGCTCGACCAGGACCAGGTCCGGGTGATCGTGCCCGACGTCGGCGGCGGATTCGGGGCCAAGTCGCGGACCTACGCCGACGAGCTGACCCTGGGGGCACTGTCCCGTCGGGTCGGGCGGCCCGTGCTGTGGGAGGAAACCCGCTCGGAGAACATCGCGGCCATGCCCCAGGGCCGGGGCCAGGTGCAGCGGGCCACCATCGGCGGCACCCGCGACGGTCGGATCACCGGCTACCAGCTCGACGTGGTCCAGGACGCCGGGGCCTATCCCCTCATCGGCGGGGTGCTGGCCGGCATGACCATGCGGATGACGACCGGCACCTACGCCCTGGAGAACGTCGGGTTCACCGCCACCACCACGGTCACCAACGCGGTGCCCACCACCGCCTACCGGGGTGCGGGACGGCCGGAGGCCACCGTGGCCATCGAGCGCATGATCGACCGGTACGCCCACGAGATCGGTATGGACCCCGTCGAGGTCCGCCGGATCAACCTCGTCCCGGCGTTCACCGAGCCCTACACGACCGCGGTGGGCACCCGCTACGACACCGGCGACTACGCCAAGGCGCTCGACGCCGTCCTGAAGGCGGCCGGGTACGACGCCCTGCGGGCCGAACAGGCCGCCCGCCGGGACGACCCGGACCGGCCCCTGCTGGGGATCGGGGTGTCGTGCTATGTGGAGATCACCGCGGGAGCGCCCGGAGCGGAGTACGGCTCGATCACCGTCCACGGCGACGACCGGGTCGAAGTGACCAGCGGCTGCACCCCGTACGGTCAGGGTCACGACACCACCTGGTCGATGATCGTGGCCGACCGCACCGGCCTGCCCATGGACGCCATCGAGGTCATCCACGGCGACACCGACCTGGTGCCCCGCGGCGGTTTGACCGTCGGCTCCCGTTCGGTCCAGATCGGCGGGGCCGCCATCGCCGCGGCGGCCACCGAGGTGGTGCGCCTGGGTACCGAACGGGCCGCCGAGCTGTTGGAGGCCGCGCCCGGTGACGTCACCCTCGACCCGTCGTCGGGACGGTTCCATGTGGTCGGCAGCCCCGCCGTGTCGGTCGGTTGGGGGGAGGTGGCCGCCGCCGGTCCCGGGCCGCTGACCGCCGTCGACGACCACACCCCGGAGATGCCCACCTTCCCCAGCGGAGCCCATGTGGCCGTGGTCGAGGTCGACCGGGACACCGGCGCCGCCCGCCTCATCCGCCTGGTCGCCGCGGACGACGCCGGCCTCCTGGTCAACCCCCTGCTGGCCCACGGCCAGGTCCACGGCGGCGTGGCCCAGGGGACCGCCCAGGTGCTGATGGAGGAGATCCGCTACGACGACGACGGCAACCTGATCACCGGCACCTTCATGGACTACGCGGTGATCTCGGCCGCCGAGCTCCCGTCGTTCGAGGTCATCGACGTCCAGACCCCGACCTGGGTTAACGAGCTCGGGGCCAAGGGGGTGGGGGAGTCCGGCACCATCGGAGCCCTCCCGGCGGTCTACAACGCAGTCATCGACGCGGTGGCCCACCTCGGGATCCGGCATCTGGAGACCCCGGTGACCCCGGAGAAGCTGTGGCGGGCGATGGCCGGGGCGACCGATTCGATCGGCACCGCTTGAGGCACCAAGATGGGCCCCGGTCGCCGGCCGGCGGCCGAGGGATCACGAACGAGGGGAGACGCGGATGGACTACGAACAGATTCTGGTGGAGGACCGGGGAGAGGTTCGGCTGATCACGCTGAACCGGCCCGAGAAGCTCAACGCCTGGACCCGGCGGATGAGCCGGGAGCTCACCGACGCCATCGTCGACGGCAACGACGACAACAACATCGGCGCCTTCGTGTTCACCGGGTCCGGCCGGGCGTTCTGCGCCGGGGCCGACATCGGCGGCGAGTTCGCCAAGAACCAGGACGACACCACCGGTTCCTCCTCGAACGAGGGTGGATCGAACGACCCGTCGGATTGGGTAGCCCTGTGCCGGGCCTCGAAACCGATGGTGGCCGCCATCAACGGTCCGTCGGTGGGGGTCGGCCTCACCCTTGTCCTGCCCATGGATCAGCTGATCGCCTCGGACACGGCCAAACTGTCGGCCCGGTTCGTGCGCATGGGCCTCGTGCCCGAACTGGCGTCCAGCCATTTCCTGGTGCAGCGGTGCGGCTGGGGGGCGGCAAGCGATCTGGCCCTGTCGGGTCGCATGGTCATGGCCGACGAGGCGGCCCGGCTCGGCCTGGTCGACGCGGTGGTCGGCGCCGACGAACTGATCGACACCGCCATCACCACCGCCGCCTCCTACGCCGGGAATCCGCCGTGGGCGGTCCGGGCCATCAAGGAACTGCTCACCCTCAACGGCAGCGAGGGCGATGTGGCCACCGTGCAGCAGCGGGAGCTCGAACGGCTCCAGGAGGCCTACCGCACGGCCGAACACAAGGAAGCGGTGGCCGCGTTCCTGGAGAAGCGCGAGCCCAAGTTCCGCTGATCGAACCCGCCCGGTCGCTCAGGGGCGGGCGATGATCTCGCCGTGCGGAATCATGAACCAGCCGTCCGGCCGCTGACCCCAATCCTGCCAGGCCGCCGAGATCGACTCGAGTTCGGCCCGATCAGTGAGTCCGCGGGCCAGGGCCAGATCGGCGACCGATGAGGTGAGGATGCGATCGGCCCACACCCCGCCCCACCACGAGCGGGACTCGTCGGTGGCGTAGCACCAAACCGACGCCGAGGACTCGACCGACCCGAAGCCGGCCTGCTGGGCCCAGCCCAGCAGGTGACGGCCGGCGTCGGGCTCGGCGTCGTTGCCCCGGGCCACCTCCTGGTACAAGGCCATCCAACGGTCGAGCCGAGGGTCGGCTGGGGCCCAGATCATCCCGGCGTAGTCGGCGTCGCGGGCGGCCACGACACCCCCGGGAGCACAGACGCGGCGCATCTCGGTCAGCGCCGCCACCGGGTCGGTGAGGTGCTGGAGCACCTGGTGGGCGTGGATCACGTCGAAGGCGTTGTCGGCGAAATCGAGCCGGTAGACGTCGCCGACGGCGAAATGGACATTGTCCACGCCCAACTCGTTGGCGTGGCCTACCGCCTCGGCGACCACCGACGGGGCGTTGTCGATCGCCGTCACC
>JBKDZN010000139.1:0-2371 GCA_047971245.1 Acidimicrobiales bacterium | reverse complement strand
GGCGTCCGCCAGGGCGGCGTCGCGTCGCTGCTGTTCGGGCCCGTCCGGCAGGTGGAAGGTGGTGCGGTTCCGGTAGGCGCGTTGCTGGATCCGGCTGGTCCGGGGCGGCGTCGTTGGCCGGGGCGGCGTCGTTGGCCGGGGCGGCGTCGTTGGCCGGGGAGGCGTCGTTGGCCGGGGCGGCGTCGTTGGCCGGGGAGGCGTCGTTGGCCGGGGCGGCGTCGTTGGCCGGGGCGGCGTCGTTGGCCGGGGCGGCGTCGTTGGCCGGGGCGGCGTCGGGGTCGTGGTCAGCGTCGGTGATCGTGTGAGCGTATCCGGGTGCCGACGACCGGGCCGACGCCGGTCAGCCTCCCGGGACCGGGACGGCGAACGGGTCGTGCCCGTGGAGCCAGTCCAGGGCGGCGGTGCCGGCGTCGCCGTCGGGGTCGCGCGATCCGGCGTCCGCCAGGGCGGCGTCGCGTCGCTGCTGTTCGGGCCCGTCCGGCAGGTGGAAGGTGGTGCGGTTCCGGTAGGCGCGTTGCTGGATCCGGCTGGTCCGGGGCTTGCGGATCTGCTCGTAGGCGGCCAACCGGTCGGCCAGGTGGGCCCGGTCGGCCGCCCGGCCGGCGGTGAACCCGTCGCCGAAGCCCCGCTCCGGGCGGATCAGCACCGACAGGGTGGCCGCGTCCTCCATGGCCTGGGCCGCGCCCTGGGCCATGTAGGGCAGCATCGGATGGCAGGCGTCGCCCAGCAGCACCACCGGGGATTCGCTCCACCGGTCGAGGGGCTCGCGGTCGTACAGCGACCAGCGGAACACCGGTTCGACGACCGCGTCGAGCATGGCCCGCACCAGGGGTGACCAGGTGGCGAACGCTGCCCGGAGCTCGGCCCGGGATCCCTCGATCGTCCAGGATTCACCGGCCGGTTCGGGCTCCTCGACCACGCACACCAGGTTGAGGAACCGGCGGTCCCGGCCGACGAAGTACGAGACGAGATGGCCACCCGGCCCCAGGTGGTTGGTCACCTCCACCGGGAGGTCGGCCACGGCGTCGCGGGGCACCAGGGCCCGGTAGGCGGCGTTGCCGCTGTAGCGGGGGGACTCCGGGCCGAACCGGTCGGTCCGGACCGCCGAGTGGATACCGTCCGCGCCGACCACCAGATCGGCGTGCCGCACCTCGCCGTCGGCCAGGGTCACCGCGGCGCCCGTGCCGGTGGGCGCGGCCCCGGTGACGGTGGTGTCGAAGTGGACCGGGACCTCGGCGACCGCCCCGGCCAGGACGTCGATCAGGTCGGGTCGGTACACATTGGCGTAGCGGTACCCGTAGCGCCGTTCCGACCGGTCGCCGGTGGGGGTCACCAGCAGGATCGAGGAGTCGTCCCAGCGTCGGAGCACCACCCGCTCGGGTGTGGTCGCCACCCGGGCGAAGGCCGGCCCGAGGCCGAGATGGGCCAGAACCCGGGCGGCGTTGGGGCTGATCTGGATCCCGGCGCCGACCTCACCGAGGCCTGAGGACCGCTCCAGCAGTTCGACCTGATGGCCGTCGCGATGCAGCAGCCCGGCCGCGGCGAGACCGCCGATACCGGCGCCGACCACGATGATGCGCACGGGGCCGCGCTCAGCGGTCGGCGGGACCGACCGGCGGGGTGGTTTCGCTGAAGCGTTCCCACACGGTCCGGTCCGGGGTGGCCATCAGGCGGGCCAGGGCCTCGGGATGGCGTTCGGCCCGGACATTGTCGGGATGGGCGTCGACGGGTTGGGGCACCGTCCCGGCTGCGGCGGCGACCTCGTCGGGGCGGCGCATCCGGGCCAGTTCGTCGGCGTCGATTCCGCACAGGCCGGTGACCTCGGGGTCGATCCAGGCGTCGGGGTCGATGGCGCTCCCGCACGCCACCTCCAGGTTGAGCCCCTCCGGCCCCTCGAAGTAGATCGACTGGATGAAGCCGTGGTCGATCGGGCCGAGCACCTGCACCCCTTTGGTGCGGAGCCGATCCCGCATTGCGAGCAGGTCGTCGAAGGTGTCGACATGGAAGGCCACGTGCTGCATGGTGCCGCCCCGCACGTCGCCACCGGGGCCGTCCGCGTGGCTGACCCCGAACTCGATGTCCTTGGTGTTGTCGGGGTGTTGGACGAAGGCCACGTAACTGTCGGGGGCGAGCTCCACGAACCCGTGGTAGGCCCCGGCCACGCCGTGCATGTAGTAGAGGGCCTTCAGGGGGAGGCCGAGGGCGTCGCACCAGAAGGTGAGCTGGCGTTTCATGTCGGTGGTCGACAGGGCGAGATGGTTGACGCCCCGCGGGTGAAGCCTGGGCACGCTGCCCTCCGATCGGTCGAACCGGTCGCCTCCAGCATCCCGCTTTCGGGGGTCGCCGGCCAGTTCGACGTGCCCCGGACCGT
>JBKDZN010000138.1:0-4242 GCA_047971245.1 Acidimicrobiales bacterium | reverse complement strand
CCGGGCTGCTGGCCACCCTCAAGGGCCTTCCCCTGGCCTACAACCGGGATCTCCAGGAGGACAAGGAGCCCCTGTTCGACGCGGTCGACCAGGTGGGCCTGGCGCTGACGGCCATGACCGGGCTGTACGCGACGATGACCTTCCGGGTCGAGGCGATGGCGGCCGCGGCCGATACCGACGGTTCGGTGGCCACCGACCTGGCCGAGACCCTGGTGGTGCGGGGGATCCCGTTCCGTGACGCCCACGCCATCGTGGGGGCGCTGGTGCGGGAATCGTTGGCCGACCAGGTGCCCCTGGCCGATCTGGCCGCCGCCCATCCGGACCTGGGCGAGGACGTGCGTGCCCTGTTCGAACCCGGCGCCGCCGTGGCCCGGCGGACCAGCCCCGGCGGTGGCGGCCCCGGACCGGTGGCGGATCAGCTCCGGGCCCTGGCCGATCTCATCGCCGCCGACCGGGCCCGGGTGGGCCACTGAGCCTTGTCGGCGCCGACGGTGCGGGGTCGGGGTCGTTGACCCGGGCGGTCCTCCGGGGGTCCCCGCTCGAGGTCGCGCCCCGGTTGCTCGGGCAGATCCTGCGGTGTGGGAGTCGTGCCGGGCGGATCGTGGAGGTGGAGGCCTACTGGGGGGCGAACGATCCGGCCAGTCACGCCTACCGGGGCCCGACCGACCGCAACCGGGTCATGTTCGGGGCGCCCGGTCATCTCTACGTGTACCGCAGCTACGGGGTCCATTGGTGCGCCAATGTGGTGTGCGGCCCCGAGGGTGAAGCCGCCGCCGTACTGCTCCGGGCGGTGGAGCCGGTCGACGGGGTGGCGGCCATGTGGCGTGATCGGCCCGCGGCCAAGAAGGTCACCGATCTGGCCTCCGGGCCGGGCAAGTTGTGCGCGGCCCTCGGTATCGCTGCCGGCCATGGTGGGGTCGACCTTCTCGACCCCACCGGTCCGGTGCGTCTCCTCACCGCTCCGGCCGGGCCGGGATCGATGGTCACCGGACCCCGCATCGGAATCAGCCGGGCCGTCGATCGTCCGTGGCGCTACGCCCTGGCCGGCAACCCGCACGTGAGCCGGCCCCGACCGCCGGGTTGGCGTGTCGAACCGGCACCCGCCGGACCGTGACGCGGCCACTGTCGTGCCATGGCGGCATCCGTGGTTCGCCGGACGCGGGCGGCGAGGTGATGAGTAGCGTGACCCGGTGAGCTACACCCCGGTCCGGCCCGATTCACCCGTACTCGCCCCGGCGCCGGACGACCGGGCCACCGCGATCGCCCAGCTCCGGCACGCCGTGATCGCCCCCGGGGCCGAGGCAGCGCGGGCCGAAACCCTGGCGTTCGTCGAAGCCCACCCCGACGCGTTGGTGCGCTCCGGCCCGATCGGCCATGTGACCGGCTCGGCGATCGTGCTCGACCCGGTGACGAGGCGGGTGCTACTCCTCCACCACGCCAAGCTGAACCGGTGGCTTCAACCGGGTGGGCACGCCGACGGTGACGGGAATCTGGCCGCGGTGGCGTGGCGCGAGGTGACCGAGGAGACCGGCCTGGGTGACCTGGTCGTGGTGATGCCGGCCATCGACGTCGACATCCACCGGATCCCGGCCCGGGGTGACGAGCCGACCCATCTCCACTTCGACGTCCGCTTCCTGTTGTTGGCGACCGGCGACGTCGAGCCGGACCTCAACCATGAGGCCACTGGGTTCCGCTGGGTCGACGCCCACGCTCCGGAGATCGCCGACGACACCGAGTTCGGCCGGGTCGTCGGACAGGCCCGGATCGGGTTCGACGCGGTCCGCGAGCAGCTGTCGAGTCGGCCTGCGGCGGGCACCTGATCGGGGTTCGGATCGCGCCGTTGCCGGCGCGTGACGTGTACCGGGAGACTCGACGGAGTTCGGTCAGCCGACGTCGCCCGGGGTACCGCAGGCGGGCATGGCGTTGGTATCAGCCATACGGGTGATGCGCCGGTCCGGTCGTTCGGTGGTGTCGTCGGCGCTGAGGAGGAACCGGGCCATCGGGTCGTTCTCGAGTTCGTCGGCGTAGTGGTAGCGATCGTTCACATAGGTGCGCCAGTCGTGGAGCCAGCCGCCAATGATCTCCTGGTCATGGGCGGTCCGGCCGGTGGCCGGCACGGCTTCCAGCGTGGTGACCATGGTGGACAGGGCGTCGGTGGCCTGGCGGATCTGGCCGGCCCGCTCGACCTCGTCGGCCGCCTCCAGGGCATTGGGAACGGCGTCGAGCTCGAGCATGGCCTGGCTGCACACCTCCTCGGCGTAGGTGGCGAACGAGGGGTCGTCGAGCAGATCGGGGGGTGGTCGGTCGGCGTACCCGGAATAGCGGTAGGCCCAGACGCCGAAACTTCCGGCCACGGCGAGGGCCACCAGGCCCCGACCGATCCAGGTCAACAAGCCAGGGCGTCGGTCCCGATCCCGAGGAGGGTTCACCGGGTCATAACCGACCGGGGGTCCGTCGCTCGCCTCGCCGTCGCTGGCCGGGGCGGAACTGGGACTGATGGTCATGGGTTCCAGTGTGCCGGGACGGTTCACACCTCGGCGCCCCGAGCGGGCGAAACGACACCGGAGGGGCAGTGGTAATCCTCAAGAGCCGGCAATCCCGCGGCGCCTAGGATGGCCGGTCATGGGAACCGACCCGCAGCTGCTCAGTGATCTCGAGGCCCGGGGCCTCGTTCAGGACTCCACCGACCGGGACGCGTTGGCGGCCCGGCTCGCCGAGGGGCCGATCACGGTGTATTGCGGCTTCGATCCCACGGCGCCGAGCCTGCACGTCAGCAACCTGATCGGGCTGTTGACCCTCCGGCGGTTCCAGCAGGCGGGCCATCGTCCCCTACCGCTGGCCGGCGGAGCCACGGGCATGATCGGCGACCCGTCGGGGCGATCGGATGAGCGGGTCCTGCTCGACGATGACGCCCTCCAGGCCAACCTGGCCGGGATCGTGCCCCTGTTGCGGCAGTTCCTGGACTTCGATCCGGCCCGGAGCAACGCCGCCAAACTGCTCGACAATCGGGCCTGGACGGTGTCGCTCAGCATGCTGGAGTTCCTGCGCGACATCGGCAAGCACGTGACGGTCAACCAGATGATGGCCAAGGAGTCGGTCCGGGCCCGCCTGTCCAGCGAGATCGGTCTGTCCTACACGGAGTTCAGCTACATGCTGCTCCAGGCCAACGACTACCGGGGGCTGTACGAGAACGAGCGGTGCGAGCTCCAGATCGGCGGATCCGATCAGTGGGGCAACATCGCCCTCGGTGTCGACCTGGTCCGCCGGACCAACGCGGCCAGGGTCCACGGCCTCACCTTCCCGCTGTTGCTCAAGCGCGACGGCACCAAGTACGGCAAGACGGCGGGGGGCGAGACGTTGTGGCTCAACGCCGACCTCATGTCGCCGTACCGCTTCTACCAGGCCTGGATCCAGGTGGAGGACGACGATCTGCCGCGGCTTCTGGCCCAGCTCACCTTCCTGTCGATGGATGAGGTGGCCGAGGTGGTGGCCGAGCAGGCGGAGGCCCCCCACACGCGGGTGGGCCAGCGGCGCCTGGCCCACGAGCTCACCTCACTCGTCCACGGCCCGGCCGCCAGCTCGGCGGCGGAAGCGGCATCCGAGGTGGTCTTCGGTGGATCGTCGGTCGGCGTCGACGCGGCGACGTTCCAGATGTTGGCCGCCGAGCTCCCTACCACGGTGCTCGACCGGGCGGTACTCGACGAGACAGAGAATCTGGTCGGGGTGCTGGTGTCGGCCGGGGTGGCGGCCTCGCGGAGCGAGGCCGGCCGGCTGCTCCGCCAGAACGGAATCTCGATCAACGACGAGAAGGTTCGCGAAGGGGGCACGATCGGGCGACACGATCTCCGGCATGACAGGTTTGCCCTGGTCAGAAGGGGTAAGAAGCGGGTTCATCTGGTCGTGTTCGACCAGCGATCCGGGGCCTGACGGGGGTGTCGGCCAGAAGTCTGCCGAAATTCCTCAGGAGGAGGTTGTGGGGACCGGCCACCACCATTAGATTTGTGATTCGCCCCAACGGCACGGCAGCGACAAGCACCGAAGCCGCTCTGAGGCACCGGAACTCGCCCAAAACTTCTGATTCAGCAAGAATCGCTCCTCTTGGAGCGTAGTTGACGGAAGTAGCGAGATGCCAGCTCCTTGAAAACGGAAGAGAGGATGTACGCAGCGTGTGCGGAGCATCGTCGTAGCCAGGAACTTCGGTTCCGCGACGATGTCCCGTCAATCCACGGTCGGACGAGTCGG
>JBKDZN010000137.1:0-26801 GCA_047971245.1 Acidimicrobiales bacterium | reverse complement strand
GGCGGTTGCGGCGTCGTCACTGGTCGAGGGGGTGAGCCGGTGGGGGTCGGTGGCGTCGGGGTTGCCGTCGTTGTCGGCGTCGGGGTCCTGGTAGTCGGGGTGGTTGTCGTTGTCGGTGTCGCGTGGGTTGGCGGGGTCGGAGCCGACCTCGACGGAGTCGGCGATCCCGTCGTTGTCGGCGTCGGGGTCCTGGTAGTCGGGGTGGCCGTCGTTGTCGGTGTCGAGTGGGTTGGCGGGGTCGGAGCCGACCTCCACGGAGTCGGCGATCCCGTCCCCGTCGGCGTCGGTCTCCCGGAAGTCGAAGTTGACGGTGGCCGAGGCGTTCGACCCGTCCGCGGCCAGGTCGTGATCACTGTCATCGAGGGCGAAGCCGGTCGGGGTGACCGCGATCCCGCTGGGGTCGGCGTAGGTGTCGGCGGTGTCCACGGTGTCGACCAACCCGTTGACGCCCACCGGACTGTCGACGCGGCCGTTGTCGTCGGTGTCGGTCACCGGCAGGCCGGATTCGAGCAGGTCGCTGATGTTGTCGTTGTCGGTGTCGAGATCCAGGTAGTCGCGGATGCCGTCGTTGTCGGTGTCCACCGGGGTCAGCCCGTCCCCGTAGGCCGTGCTGATCCCGTTGACGTGGGACCCGGTCGGGGCGACGTAGGCGGCCGTGGCCTGGGCCTCGAGGTTGTCGGGCATGCCGTCGTTGTCGGCGTCGAGGTCAAGCCGGTTGGTCAGGCCGTCACGGTCCGGATCGTTCCCGTCGCCCCACAGGGCGAAGTCGTCGAAGTCGCGGACCTCGGCATTCTCCCCGTCGTAGAAGTACAGCCGGACCGTGTAGGTGACCCCGGGTTGGAGGGTCTGATCGGGCACCTCGACGTCCCAGTTCTGGTAGACCTGGGTGGTGGGCGGGGCCACATGGTCGGTGACCAGGGGGACCGCGGTGGCCTGATCGTACGGACCCGGCGACATCAGCACCGAGAACGTGTACGCCTGGTCGGTATGGTTCCGGGCGAAGTGGAAGCTGGTCAGGGTGGTCCACTTGGTGGTGGGGGTGAACCGGTACTCGAGGTACTCATCCGCGGCCTGGGCTTCGCTGAGGGTGAGTGAGTCCACGCCGAGCAGGGTCAGCGACTGGATCTGGGGATAGGTCGCGGTCAGGCCACTGCCGTCGACCCGGGGCTCGACGCTGGAGATCCAGCCTCCGCCGAAACCTGTGCCGACACCGGAGCTCCCCGAGTTCGGCCAGGCGACCATCTTGATCGGGGCGGGCGATTCGACGGTGTCAGGGATGCCGTCGTTGTCGTCGTCGAGGTCGATGTCGTCGGTGACCCCGTCGCCGTCGGTGTCCACCGCGGCCCACGCCGGAGCGGCGCTGAAGAGTAGGTAGGGCAGGGAAAGGACTACGGCCAACACGACGAACACCGAGCTGCGCCGCGGGGCACGACGTCGACGGTCGGGATGGGAGGGGTGGGCCATGGGGCGGAGCTCGTCCTTTCGGGATCACCCGTCCTGAGGAACCAATGGAGGGGACCGTGAACGGGGGATAGGAGGAAGCTCGGCCGCTGGGGCCCGGACTTGAGGGTTCGCTGACGGTGGGTCGCCGCTGAGCGATCAGCGGGGCAGGACCTCGGTGCCGTCCAGGTACCCGAGTTCGACCAGGTCAACGCGTGGCGCGGTCAGCGCCAGCTCGGCTCGGATCGGCTCGATGTCGGTCGGCGTGGAGAACCCGGGAAGCCAGTCGTCGTGATGGGTCAGGACCACGGCTGACGGACGCAACAGGTCGACCTGCCGGGCCACGAACCGGGCCAGGGAGCCCTGGATCGGTTCGCCGTCGATATTGCCGCGGCCGGCGGCGGCCAGCAGGGCCACGTCCGGTCGCAGGTCGCGCAGCACGCCCGACCAGTGGCCCGAGGTGTCCTGGTAGAGCAGGGACCCATCGGGGGTCTCGAACAGGAACACCAGGGCCCCGCCGTCGCCCCGGGTCGAGTGCCCGATCGCGCTCCGGGCGAGGTGGGCCCGGGTGTCGTCACCGAGCGAGGCCAGGTGCCGGCCGAGGTCGGCCAGGCGGGCCTGCTGTTCCTGCCAGGTCACCCCCAGATCGCCGAGACAGACCTCGTCGGCCGGGCCCATCGCCGCGTGCGACCAAACACAGGAATGCTGGCTCGGCACCACCGACACCGTCACCCCGCCGCCGAGCTCGATCGTCTCCCCGCCGGCCACCGGGATCATCCGATCCAGGGGCACACCGGCCGACTCCATCACCCGGATCGACTCGTAGCCGGCGATGAGGCGGGCGTCGGTGTTGGCCATGATCCGCTCGGCCCCGTACAGGTGATCGAAGTGGCTGTGTCCGACCACGATCCAGTCGCAGGCGTCGACATCGTCGGCCCGGAGGCGATCGCCGTCGGCGGTCCGGGGACCCGCGGCCGCTGGGACCCGATCGATGTAGGCGTCGAGGAAGATGGTGAGGCCCGCCACCCGGAATCGGAAGGTGGCGCAGCCGTACCAGTCGAGGGTCGCGCTCATGGCGTGAGATTCCCACCCGTCGAGGGTCGGTGTCGAGCCGGCCCGCCGGGTCCCCTTTTGGGCCGTCGCGGGCCGGAGCAGTAGCGTCGCCCGGCATGGATCGCCCCCGACTGGCGCCCGACGAGCCGACCGTCATCACCCGCCAGGCGTGGCTGGCCCTGATCGTCACCACCATCGTGTTCTTCCTGGTCGTGGTGGACGTCTCGGCGGTGAACGTGGCGTTCCCATCCATCGGCGACGACTTCGGTGTGCCGGAGGGCACGCTGAGCTGGATCCTCTCCGGCTACAACGTCACCGTCGGGGCCCTGCTGCTGGTGTCGGGCCGGTTGGCCGACTCCATCGGCCGGAAACGGATGTTCCTGCCCGGGGTGGCCGTGTTCATGGTCGGTTCCGCCCTCTGCGGGGCGGCCCCGTCAACGGGATGGCTCATCGGGGCCCGGATCGTTCAGGCCATCGGCGGGGCCGTCGTCACCCCCACCGCCCTGGCCGTCGCCCTCCCGGAGTTCCCGCCGGCCAAGCGGAGCATGGCCATCGGTCTGGCCGGGGCCACCGGATCCCTCGGCGGGGTGGCCGGTCCCGCCCTGGGCTCGGTCATCATCGATCTGTGGTCGTGGCGGGGGATCTTCTTCATCAATGTCCCCATCTGCCTGCTGGTCCTCGCCATAAGCCCGCGGCTGCTACGGGAATCGAAGAACCCGGACGCAACCGGGCGGATCGACTATCTCGGGGTGCCGATCGGGACGGCCGCCATCGGCCTGATCATGATGGCCATCGTCCAGAGCGAGACGGTGGGTCTCACTGACCCCCGGGTCGTGGCCATGTTCATCGTCGGGATGGCCCTCATCCCGCTCCTGATCCGCCGTTCGGCCCGCCACCCCGAACCACTACTCGAACTGGAGTTGTTCCGGTACCCGTCGTTCCGGTCGACCAACGCCGGGGTTGCCTTCTACTCACTGGCCTTCACCTCCGGGTTCCTGGTCAACTCGCTGTTCCTCCAACGATTCTGGGACCTGCCGATCTCGACGGTGGGTCAGGCGCTCATCCTCTCGCCCCTGCTGGCGGCCATCGTCTCCCCCCTGTCGGGCCGCCTGGCCGACCGGGTCGGTCACCGGTGGATCCTGGCCGCCGGTTCGGTCCTGTGTGCCCTGGGTTATGTCGGCTACGTGCTCCTGCTCGACGAGGGCGTCACCATCTGGACCCGGTACGTGCCGGTCAGTGCCCTCACCGGTCTCGGGGTCGGTTCCACCATCGCCACCTGGTCGAGCGCGGGGCTGAGCGATGTGCCGGCGGCCCGGTTCGGAACCGCCAACGCCACGGTGCGGACCACCCAACAGGTCTTCTACGCCCTCGGGATCTCGATCGTGGTCACGATCCTGGCCGCCGGCGGGGCCGACCATCCCCTGAGCTCCTACAAGTGGGCGTGGACCTTCGTGATCGCCATGTATCTGGCCGCAGCGGTGGTCATCGCCCTGACGTTCCCGGCCGGTTCCAGCTCGGATCGGGCCGAGGCCGCGGTCGTCGTCGAGCGCAATCGACCGGCCCCCGAGCCCCTGCCCGGGTTCGGGTCGGCGACCGGTCGCTGACACGGGGGCTGGCCACGCCGCTCACGGGCGGCGCCGCCACATCCCCATGCCTCGGGACGAGTAGACCACCTGACCGTCGGGGTCGCGCAGCTCGATCAGGCTCCAGATCACCCCCCGGTCGGGTTTCGACGCGGACGCCTTCGTCTGCTCCACCGTGACCGAGGCCGAGTACTCGATGTCGGGCCGGACCGGCTGGATCCAGCGGATCTCGTCCATGCCGGGTGAGCCGAGCCCGGACTCGGTCGAGATGAAGTTGTCGACCATGAGGCGCATGACCGACGCCCCGGTCTGCCACCCGGAGGCGATCAGCCCGCCGAAGATCGACGACGCGGCCGCCTCGGGATCGGTGTGGAACGGTTGTGGGTCGTACCGTCGGGCGAACTCGACGATCTCGGACGCGGTGAGCCGGAACGAACCGATCTCGAAGCGGTCACCGGCGGCGAGATCATCGAAGTACCTGGTTGGAGGGGTCATCGCCGATCGACGGTAGCCGGGCGGCGGGGACGGGCCGAACCCTGGCCCGGTGATCCGCCGTGCCTCCGGCGTGGACCGTCCGCCCGGGGCCCGTGGAGGCGGGCTGCTACCGTGCAGCCGGCCCCATGAGCAACCTCGACCCCGTACCTGACGATGGCCCCGACGACGGCGGCGACGCACCCGGCCCGGAGGCTCCACTGAGCCCCCAACCCCAGTCGGGGTGCGGGGTGGCCTGGCTGGCCATCGGCCTCGCGGTCGTGATGACGGTCGGGTTCTTCGCGTGGCGGGCCGGCCAGAGCCAGGAGCCGGCTTCGGTGGTGGCCGTCACCCAGCTCACCGCGGCCGACCTGCCCGTCACCGGCACCCCACCGGCCGAGGCCCGTCTGCTCCGGGTCGGCGACCGTCTGGAACTGGAGCTCGACCTGCCCGAGCTGCCCGCGGGGGACGGCTACGTCGAGTTGTGGCTGACCGACCGTGACGGGGTGGGCCGGTACTCCCTGGGGCTACCGGGTGCCCGACGGCATCGGGCCCGGTGGGTACCCCGTGGTGGAACTTTCCGTCGAACCCCTCGACGGCGATCCGCGGCCCTCCGGGGCGGGCGCCCTGCGGGGATCGTTCCGGTCGTGACCGCCGGGGCGGATACCGTCAGGCGGCCACGAACCGGTTGACCAGGTCGTTCAGCACGGCATGGGGCTGGGCGCCGACCACCCGTTCCCGCACCTCCCCATCGGTCATGACGAGCAGGAGCGGGATGCTCCGGGCCTCGAACGCGGCCGCCAGGCGGGGGTTGGCCTCGACGTCGACCTTGACCACCTTCAGGGCCCCGGCATGCTCGGCGGCGAGCTGCTCCAGGACGGGCGCCACCGCACGGCACGGGCCGCACCACGCCGCCCACAGGTCGACCAGGACCACCGGGCTGGTGTCGACGATCTGGTCGAAGTCGGCGTCGGCGGCGTCGACCACCCACGGCAGCTTGGCCTTGCAGCCGGCGCAGCGGGGGATACCGGCCGCCGCGGCCGGCACCCGGTTCTTGGTCTGACACGACGGGCAGGCAACCACGCGAGAACTCATGAACCGAGTGTGGCACGTCGGGCGCCCCGACCCGGCCCTCACCGGTTCGGATGCGTGGCCCCGTCGGTCGGGCCCTCACCTCAGAACAAGCCGAGCTGTTCCCCGTCGGTGACCGGGTCGGGCAGGGGAGCGAGGTGGGGAATCCGGGCTGCCAGCTCGGCGTGCACCGCCCGGGCCAGGGCGGGGGCGTCGAGGTTGTCGGGGGTGTGGGTGAACACGATCGGCCGGCATCCCCGGTTCACCCAGCCGACGATCCGGTCCCACCACGGTGCCCATCGGGACAGGTCGGCGTCGGTGTCGGTCCGGCCGATGAGCCGCACCACCGGCTGGTCGGCGGTGGCCACCGGGCGCACCGGCAACCGGGGCTTGTTCTCCCAGGCGTCCAGCTCGGCCGGGGTGCGGGGCGGGGCGTCGAACAAGGCCCGGCTGTCGAGGATGACCCGGTTGATGCCCGCCCCGGTCAGGAGGTCGTCGAGGGGCCGTTCCGCCGCCCCGCCGGCGAAGAAGCCGGGGTGGCGCACCTCCACGGCCCAGGCCCGGTCGGCGGGGAGGCGGCGACAGAAGCGGGCCAGGACGTCGAGGTCCTCCGGGGTGAACGAGGCCGGGAGCTGGATCAGGGTCGGTCCGAGGCGGGGACCGAGTGGGTCGAGGCGGACCAGGGTTTCCCGCAGCTCGGCGTCGGCGTCGCGCAGGCGCCGCTCGTGGGTGATGGCCCGAGGCAGTTTGCAGCAGAACCGGAACGAGACCGGGGTCTGGTCGGCCCACCGGGCCACCGACGGCGGCGACGGTAGTGCGTAGAAGGTGGTGTTGCCCTCCACCGCGGTGCACCAGGTGGCGTAGGCCACCAGCTCGTCTCCGGGCGGGGTGTCCCGCGGGAAGTGCCGCCCCACCCACGGCCGGTGGGCCCACATGGGCGCCCCGACCCGGACGGTCGGCCCCGGGTCGGCCGGGCCCGACGGCGCGCTCACCCCGAAGCCCTACCGGCGCGGCGGGAGCGGTAACGTCTCGTCGACCCGGGCGTGCTCGTACAGCCCGATGCACTCGCGCTGCACGCACAGCTCCCAGATCCGCCGCTCGGCCTGGTTCCGGGCGGCCCGGTAGGCGGCCAGCAGATCGGGGTCGGGGTCGGAACCCTGGGCGTCGAGCCGGGGCAGGAGATCCTGGCAGCGGGCCAGGGCCTGCTCCACCTTGGCCCCCGCCCGGCCCATCGCCTGGGCGCGCTCCTGGACGAGCTCGCCGACGACCAGCTCATGGAAGATCTCGGTGATCTCGGGTCGGGCCACGCCGGCTCAGCCCCCTCCCACCACGAACCGCTGGTGGGTGCCCTCCGACAGGGTCTTGTCGGCCGAGGTGACCGTGGTGGAGAACACCAGCCGTTTGCGGTCACGTTCGGTCAGCTCACAGGCCACCGTCACCTCCTCGCCGACCTCGGCCGACGCCGAGTGGGAGACGCACACATGGATCCCCACCGTGGTCTCGCCCTCGTCGAGGTGTTCGGCCGCGGCCTGGAGGCAGGTGCCCTCGATCAGCATGATCATCGACGGTGTCGACAAGACCTTCACCGGCAGGTGGGGGGCGGACATGTCGGCGGTGATCTCATAGGTGTCACGGCGGGACACCCCGGGTTCGAGCGAGCTCTGCATGGGGTCGAGTCTGGCCCAGCGGATCCGCTTCCCGCAGCCTCGGCCGGCAATTCCCGCCGGGCCGGCCGCCCCCGTCCCCAGCCGTTCCGGGTCAGTAGCCCCCGGCGGCCACCGACTCGAGGAACCGGCGGGGATTGCCCACCAACATCTGTTTGATGTCGTCGTCGGACACCCCGGCCTTGCTCAGGGCCGGGAGGACATCCTGACTGATGTGCAGGTAGTGCCAGTTCGGCATCGCCCCCACCGGCACCTCCCCGGCGATCCAGTCGATGTAGCAGGAGGCGTCGTGGCTCAGCATCAACCGATCGGCGTAACCCCGTCGGCACAGTTCGGCCACCACCCGAACCCGGTCGTCGGTGGGCAGGTAACCGTCGATCCCGAACCGGTCCATGCCCAGGTAGCTGCCGTTGGCGAGCAGCTCCTCCAGGTAGGAGAAATCGTCGGTGTCGCCCGAGTGGCCGATGATCACTCGGGACAGATCGACCCCTTCGTCGGCGAACACGGCCTGCTGCTCCAGGCCCCGGTGGGTGGGGGCGTGGGTGTGGGTGGTGATCGGCACCCCGGTCTCCCGGTGGGCCTGGGCGGCGGCCCGCAGCACTCGTTCCACGTCGGCGGTCACCCCGGGCCGGTCGGTGGCGCACTTGATCACGGCGGCCTTGACCCCGGTGTCGGCAATCCCGTCGCGGATGTCCCGCACGAACTGGGTGGTCATCACGTCGACGTCGCCGGGCTGCGGGGCCCGCCGCTGGTAGTAGTGGGGCAGCTCGTTGAAGGTGTAGTGGCCGGTGGCGACCACGATGTTGAGCGGCACCTGCTCGGCGATGGCCACGATCCGGGGGATGTAGCGGCCCAGGCCGATCGCGGTGGGGTCGACGATCGTGTCGATCCCGCTTGCGGCCAGCTCGGTGAGGCGCTCGACGGCCTGAGCGATCCGGGTCTCGTCGTCGCCCCACTCCTCCGGATAGTTCTGCTGGATCTCGGGGGAGATGACGAAGACATGCTCGTGGATGAGGGTCCGGCCGAGGTCGGCCCCCTCGATCGGTCCGGACGCGGTCTCGACAGTCGTCATCCCAGGAATCTGCCACGCCGGACCGGTCGGCCTCCACTTCGCCCCGGTCGCCCGGCTGGACCGCTGGCGCCGGTGGGTCGGGCCGGTGAGCGTGCGAGACTGCCGGTCATGACGATCCCACTCGACCCCTCGGCCCAGCGGGCGGCCCGGCGCCTGCGTGACGTCGTCGAACCGTTGGCGGCCAGTGTCTACTTCGCCCCCGAGGTCCACGACGCCTTCGATGCCCTCGGGTTCGGACCGTCGGCCGGGGTGTCCAATGGCGTGGCCGGCCCGGAGCGGCGGGCCTACTTCGCCAGCCGGGCCGGGTGTATAGGCCAGGTGCCCGGTGAGGTGGTGGCCTCGGCGTTCGGGGTGTTCAATCCGGCGGCCGTGGTGCCCCTGGTCGATCAGGCGTGGGCCATCACCGACGTGACCACCCTGCTCACCGCCCGGTTGGACGGGCAACGGGCCTTCCTGGAACGGGTCCTGGCCGACATGATCGCCGAACGGCCCGGGGACATCGCCCGGGCCACCACCGTGCTGGCCCGGATGGCGGGCGCGGGGACCACCGCCGGTCATCCCCTCTACGCCGGGCTGCGGTCGCTCGGGTTCCCGGGCGACGCGATCGGTGACCTGTGGCGGGCGGCCGATCAGGTGCGGGAGCATCGGGGCGACAGCCACACCGCGGCCTGGGTGGGGGCCGGTTTCAGCGCCCCGGAGATCCTGCTGCTGACCGAGCGGTGGTGGCGTATCCCGCCGCGCAGCTATTCGGCCACCCGGGCGTGGAGCAGCGAGGACTTCGATGCCGCCGAGCGGCGCCTGGCCGGGCTCGGCCTCACCGACGGTGACCAGCTCACCCCGGCCGGCCTGGCCGCTCGCCAGGATGTGGAGACCACCACCGACCTGCAGGAGCTGCCCCTGCTCGCCGCGGCCGGCGATGATCTCGATGAACTGCTGGGGCTGCTCGCGCCGATGGCCGAGGCCATCCTCGGCGCCAACGGCTATCCGAAGACGGCCTTCTCCACCGCATCGGATCTCGATGCCTGAGTTGCTGCATCGGATCTCGGTGGGTGACGGGGCTGGATCGGATCTCGATGGGTGACGGGGCTCCGGAGGCCGAGTTTCCGGTGACGGACATCGTGGCCGCGCTGGGGCTCGAGCCGCTCCCGGTCGAGGGAGGCCTGTTCGCCAGCACCTGGCGCTCCTTCGACGGTGACCGCCTGGTCGGCTCGGCCATCTACGCGGCCTACACCGACGATCCGGACTCGTTCTCGGCCCTGCATCGTCTGCCCATCGACGAGATCTGGCACCACTACCTGGGCGATGCGGTGGAACTGCTGTTGCTCACGCCCGGTGAGCCCGCTCGCACGGTGCAACTCGGCTCCGACATCCCGGCCGGCCAGCGACCCCAGATCGTGGTGCCGGCGGGGACCTGGATGGGGGGCGGGGTGGTGCTGGGCGGCCGGTTCGCCCTGTGCGGCACCACCATGGCCCCCGGATTCGAGGATCGGCACTACGAGGGCGCGGATGTGGCCACCCTGGCCCGGCAGTGGCCGGATCAGGTCGAGCGGATCACCGCCCTGGTCCGGCCCGGCCGACCGACCCGGATGGCCGACCCGCCGTCGGGCCCCTCCTCCGGCTGATCACGGGCGGGCGGTCGGGGGTCGGGTCGTTCCCGGGGTCGGGCGTGGGCGGCTACTCGGGGCGGGGCGGGCCGTCGGCCCGGTACCGCAAGGCGTCGAGCAGGGCGTTGCTCGTACGTTCGGTCGCTTCGCGGGCGTCGTCGACGCTGGAGGGCACCCAGCCGTGGTTGATCGGCAGGGCACCGGGGCGGCGGCCGACACCGGCCGACCAGCGGGTGTCGGTCCCGGCCACGATCCGTAGCGCCGAGCTCGGTTCGCAGTAGTGGCTGACCACCAGGGTCGGTGGGCCCACCACCAGCCGGCGCTGCCAGCCGCCCCAGTGGAGCTCGACGGCGTCATCGGGAGGGCCGTCGAACTCGAGCCAGATCGGCGACCGCCAGAAATGGGGGAACCAGATCACGCCGGGTCCCCGGCTCGACCGGATCACCTGGTGGGCGAGGAGGCCCATACCGCCGAGGACGTGATCGAGACCGACGGGAAGGAGCTGGTCGAGTGGGCGGCCCCGACCGGTCTCGAAGCGGCGCAGGGTGTCGCGCCCGATCCGAATGCCGGTTTGATCGGCCAGACGGACGACGGTGGCGGTCAGGGAGAGCCGTCGGGCCCGGCGGAGCTGGTCGAATCTGGTCCGGCTCGACGGGGCCGATTCGGTCGGCAGCTCGGGCCAGGGGTGGGGCCGGCGGGTGGGCCGGGAATCGAACCGGCTGAACAGCTGATCGCCCGGGCTCCCATCCACCGTGTGCCCGCTGCTGGTGGCTTCGTGACGGATCCGCTCGGCCATCACGGCGCTGAACATGTCCATGAACATGCCGGCCGCGGTGGACGGCTGGGCCAGGTCGATGGCGTCGACCACGAGCGCCCCCGGGATGTCCTGGGGCAGCGCGCCCTCCCCGAAGTCGGCCCAACCCGGCTGCGACATCTTGACCACGATCGGCGACTCCGACACCGATCCGCCGAGGGTTACGAACAGGCCGTTCGGGGGGAGCTCGACGTCGGCTTCGAGCCGGAACAGGCCCCACTCGGATTCGAGCCGGATGGTCGGTTCGGTATTGCGGATCCACATCCACACCGGCCGGGACGGGCCGGGGAAGACATTGGTCCAGATGGTGTCGGCGTCCAGACCCTCACAGGTGCCGTAGGCCCACAGCAGGCCCGACAGGACGCCGTCGCCCCCCAGTTCCTCGTCGAGCCGGTCGAGCCCGATCGAGATGTCCCGGGTGCCGGCCTCCCAGTTCGACAGGGCGGTGGGACCGGTGGAGAGCCGGGCCGCCGCCTGCTTCTGGGATACCCCGAGGACCTGGGTGCGCCACCAGCGCACGATGTCTCCGGGTGAGTCCCAGCGCTCCATGACGATCTCAACCTACCGGTGCCGCGGTCGACGGACGGCCGGTGTGGGTCGATCGGCTCGCGACCTGCGGCCGGCCGGCCGGTGGGTCACCGGACGATCAGGACCGAACACGTGGCGTGCTCGACGATGTAGCGCCCCACCGACGGGTGCAGCAGCCGATCGAAGATCGACCGGTCGTGGGATCCGATGACGATCACGTCGGTCCCGTGGTCGGCGGCGTACCGGCACACCTGCTCACCGGGCAGGCCGATGCCGCTGGCCACGTCGGCGCCGACCGGGAGCTCGTCGGCCGCTTCGGTGGCCCGCTCCCGGGCCAGGTGGGCTTCGCCGTCGTCGGGGGGCAGCTCGACCAACGGCGCCTCCATCCCGAGCGGTGACATCGGCATGAGCATCTGGGGCGGTCGCCCGATCGAGACCACGGTGTAGTGAGCGGCTTGCCCGAAGAACCGGTAGGCGGCGTGGACGGCGTCGATCGACTGGGCCGAGTCGTCGACGGCGATCACCACCTTGGTGACCTCGGCCACCGGGTCCGGGTTGGCCGTGGGGTTCGGGTGCTCAGTGGTCATGGGCCGTCCTCCATCGTCGTCGACGGTTCACCCGGGTTCGGGCCTGATGCCGGTCCCCGGGCCACCCCCATGATCCCATCCGAGATGGCCGACAACCACCCCCGGGGCGGGAAGTCATGGGACACACACCAACCTCACCCCCGGCGCCGGATCTGACCCCGAGGCGCCGGCCGATCAGGTCGCCGGAACGGTGAACCGGTGGCCGAGGGCGGTGAGGAACCCGTCGTCGGGGGCGGCCTCGAACCGTTCGGGTCGCCGCCGGCCGGGCAGGGTGATGGTGAGGCGATGGGCGTGGAGGTGGGTGCGCGTGGCGGCGTCGACCCGGCTGGTCGAGGCGAAGAGGGGGTCACCGACGATGGGCCAGCCGATCCAGGCCAGGTGGACCCGGAGCTGGTGGCGGCGGCCGGTCAGGGGGTTGAGTTCCACCAGGGTGGCCGGCCCGCCCCCTTCGAGGACCCGGAGTCGGCTCTGCGACGGGTAGACCTTCCGCCCCGACCGGACCCGGTCCGGGGGCAGGGTGTAGGTCCGGGTGGCGGGGTCGTAGCTGATGGCGTCGCGGTCGCCGGCGATCCGGACCCGGCCACTGGAGGCGGTGAACACCGGGAGGTCGATCAGGGCGTCGCCGGGGGGAGCGTCACCGGTCACCACGGCGAGATAGGCCTTCTCGACGGCGCGCTTGGCGAACTGGCGGGTGAGGGGGCCGTGGGCGGCCAGGTTGGTGGCCAGCACGCACAACCCGGAGGTGACCTTGTCGATGCGGTGGGCGGGGTGGAGGCCGACGCCGGCGTCGGCGGCCAGGCTCACCACGTCCGGTCCGTGGCGTTCGCCGGTCACCGCCAGGCCGGGAGGTTTGTCGAGGATGACCACGTCGTCGTCGACCAGGACGGCTCGGCGGGCCAGTTCGGACCAGGTCCAGGTGGTGTTCATGCGGCCTCTTGCCGAATCGGGGAAAAGACCGTACATTTATAAAGACCGTACATTTGCGGTGACCGTAGATTTGCGAAGCCCGTCAACGGGCAACGGCCGGATACCGAACGACGCTCGCCGGTCCGCCACGCTAACCCGCCGGAGAAGGGAACATCCCGTGATCTTCGAACAGTACTACCTCGAATGCCTCTCCCAGGCGTCCTACCTCATCGGCGACAGCACCACCGGCCGTGCCGTGGTGGTCGACCCGAGACGCGACATCCAGGCCTATCTCGACGCTCTCGCCGAGCACGGTCTCACCCTCGAGCTCGTGCTCGAGACCCATTTCCACGCCGACTTCCTGTCCGGTCATCTCGAACTGGCCGAGGCAACGGGGGCCGAGATCGGGTACAGCTCGGTGGCCGAGACCGGCTTCCCGTCCCGGAAGCTGGTCGACGGGGAACGCATCCCCCTCGGTGAGGTCACCCTGGAGATCCGCCACACGCCCGGCCATACCCCCGAATCGATCAGCATCGTGATCTACGACCACCCCGGGCGGTCGGAGCCCGATCCCGGGATGGAGCCCTTCGGGGTCCTCACCGGCGACACCCTGTTCATCGGTGACGTCGGCCGGCCCGACCTGCTCTCCTCGGTCGGGGTCAGCGCCGACGATCTGGCCAACGACCTCTACGACTCGCTCCACGGCCGGCTGCTCACCCTGCCCGACGCCACCCGGGTCTACCCGGGGCACGGGGCCGGTTCGGCCTGCGGCAAGAACCTGTCCACCGAGACCGTCTCCACCATCGGGGACGAGCGGGCCACCAACTACGCCCTCGCCCCGATGACCCGGGAGCAGTTCGTGGCCGCGGTCACCGACGGTCAACCGAGCGCCCCCGCCTATTTCCTCTACGACGCCCTGCGGAACCGGGCGGAGCACCCGATCTTCCACGAGAGCGACGCCCTGGCCGCCCTCGGCCTCGACGAGGTGGTGCAGTGGCAACGCCGGGGGGCGGCCATCGTCGACACCCGCGAACCCACCGACTACTCCATCGGGCATCTGATCGGCTCGGTGAATGTGGGTCTGTCGGGGCGCTACGCCGAGTACGTGGGTGGGGTCATCCAGCCCGGAGCCCCGATCGTGCTCGTCGCCGAACCCGGCACCGAGGCCGAGGCGCGGACCCGACTGGCCCGGATCGGCTTCGACCATGTGGTCGGCTACCTCGAGAACCCCCTCGTCACCTTCGAAGCCCACCCCGACGACGTCACCCAGGCTCAGCGGATCGACGCCACCGAGCTCGCCGCCCGGCTGGCCGCCGAACCCGACCTCCAGGTGGTCGACGTGCGGGGCCGGACCGAGGCCGACACGGGGATGATCCCCGGTGCCCGGCTGGTGCCCCTCCCGGAGCTCAACCGCAATCTCGGTCTCCTGGATGCCTCCAAGCCGACGGTGGCGTACTGTGCGGGTGGATACCGCTCATCGATCGGAGCCAGCCGGCTCCGAGCGGCCGGGTTCACCGACGTTTCGGACCTTCTCGGCGGCTATGGGGCGTGGGCGGCCCGCCAGAACGCATCCCTGGAGGAATCCGGAGTGTGACATGACCCGCCTCGGCTTCGTCCTCGACTCCGACTCCTGCATCGGATGCCACGCCTGCACCGTGGCCTGCAAGGCGGAGCACGACGTGCCGATCGGGGTCAACCGCACCTGGGTCAAGTACATCGAGACCGGTCGGTTCCCGGCCGTGGCCCGCAAGTTCACCGTCATGCGCTGCAACCAGTGCGACGACGCCCCGTGCATGGCGATCTGCCCCACCAGCGCCCTGTTCCGGGCCGGCAATGGGGTGGTCGACTTCGACGACCGACGGTGTATCGGCTGCAAGTCGTGCATGAACGCCTGCCCGTACGACGCCCTGTACATCAACCCGGAGACCAACACCGCCCACAAGTGCAATATGTGCAACCACCGGATCGAGGTGGGGTTGGAGCCGTCCTGCCAGATCGTGTGTCCGACCGAGGCGATCATCATCGGCGACCTCGACGACCCGACGTCAACGGTGAGCCGGATCGTGGCGCGCGACGATGTCGCGGTACGGGCTCCGGAACAGAACACCCAGCCCAAGGTGTTCTACCGGGGGGCCGACCAGGCGGCGCTCGATCCGACCCGGTCGGCCATAGCCAACGACGGCCTGATCTGGGCCGACGTCACCCCGGCCCATCCGAGCCTGCCGGTGGGGGCCGGGCAGACTCCGGCCGACCTCGACGGGGTGGTGGCCCGCACCGCGTACACCACCGCCCATCCCACCACCTGGGGGGAGAAGGTGGCCGGCTACCTGGTGACCAAGGCGGTGGCCGCCGGGGTCATGCTGGTGGCGGTCCTGCTCGTGGTGCTCGGCCATGGTGACGCCCAGGCCGCGGTGGGGATCATGCCACCCCTGGTGGCCGGGGTCGGTTTAGGCGCCACCGGGGCCCTGCTGGTCGCCGATCTCAAACAGCCCCGCCGGTTCACCTACCTGCTGCTGATGCCGAACTGGTCGTCCTGGCTGGTTCGCGGGGCGGTCGTCCTGCTGGCGTTCGCCGCCCTGTGCGGGCTGTGGTTGCTGGCCGGGCTGTTCGACGCCGGTGGGTTGCTGGCCGTGCTCGCTCTGCCGGTGGCCCTGGCCGCCGCCGCCACCGCCGGGTACACCGCGTTCCTGTTCGGCCAGTGCGAGGGGAGGGACCTGTGGCAGACCCCGTTGCTGCTCCCCACCCTGGTGGCCCAGGCAGTCACCGCCGGTGGGGCCGCCTACGCCGTGGCCGATCTGGTGATCGACGTGCCGACGCCCCGGGTGACGGCCTGGGTGCTGATCGGCGGGGTCGCGGCCACCGCGGCCCTGGTGGCCGCCGAACTCAGCAGCCGGTCCAGCCGTACCGTCGAGCTGGCCCTGCGGTCCATGACCCGGGGGCCCGACGCCCCCCGGTTCTGGTGGGGTGGGGTGGTGGTGGGCCTGGCGGCCCCGGCCGCCTTGGCCGTGGTCGCTCTCGCCGTCGGTGGCCGGGGCGCGGTGGCGGCGCTGGGCGCAGCCGGAGCCCTGGCGCTCACCGGCATGTTCTTCCACGAGGACGCCTTCGTCCGCGCCGGCCAGTCCGTGCCCCTGTCATGAGCGGGCCGGGCTCGACCGTCGACAACCAGGTCACCAGGGGGCACGAGTGACGGACCTCAACGACTTCCCACCGTTCGACCGGTGGTCGGACTGGACCGAGCTCGACGCCAAGGCCTGGCCCGAGCGGGTGGAGCGGAACTACACCCTGGTCCCCACCACCTGTTTCAACTGTGAGGCCGGGTGCGGGTTGGTGGCCTATGTCGACCGGGCCACCGGCGCCATCGCCAAGGTCGAGGGCAACCCGCTCCATCCCGGCAGCCGGGGGCGCAACTGCGCCAAGGGGCCGGCCACCCTCAACCAGAGCGACGATCCGGAGCGGATCCTCCATCCCCTCAAACGCGTCGGGCCGCGGGGTGGCGGTGACTGGGAGCGAATCCCGTGGGGGCAGGCCCTCGACGAGATCGGGGCCCGGATCCGGACCGCGTTCACCGAGGGCCGCCACAACGAGGTCATGTACCATGTGGGCCGACCCGGCGAGGACGGCTACACCGAGCGGGTGCTGGAGGCGTGGGGCGTCGACGGCCACAACTCCCACACCAACATCTGCTCCAGCAACGCCCGCATCGGCTACCAGTCGTGGATGGGACACGATCGGCCCTCGTCCGACTTCGCCAACGCCGACGTGATCCTGCTGATCTCGGCCCACCTCGAAGCGGGACACTACTTCAACCCCCACGCCCAGCGGATCATGGAGGCCCGGGAGCGGGGAGCCAAGATCATCTGTATCGACCCCCGTCTCTCCAACACGGGGGCGAAGGCCGACTACTGGCTGGCACCGTGGCCGGGCACCGAGCCGTTCCTGCTCCTGGCCATCGCCCGGCTGCTCCTGCTCAATGACACCTGGGACGCCCGGTTCGTGCACCGGTGGACCAACTGGGGCACCTACCTGCGGGAGCGCCACCCCGATCGGGAACCGGTGTGGCGGGAACTGCGGGCCGCCCTGCTCCAGGAGTACGCGGCCTATACCCTCGCCGAGGCGGAACGGGTGTGCGGGGTGGACGCCGCGGTGATCGAGGAGCTGGCCGAGCTGATCGGCCGGACCCGGGGCACCTTCTCGTCCCACAACTGGCGGGCCGCCGGCGCGGGCCACCTGGGCGGCTGGCAGGTGGCCCGGTGCCTGTTCTTCCTGAACGTGCTGACCGGGTCGGTGGCCACCCGGGGTGGGACCGCCGGCAACGGGATGCACAAGTTCAAGCCCCACGCCCCCCTGGGGGTGCCCGGACCGGGGTCCGACCGCCGCCTCCGCTGGAACGAGCTGCCGTGGCCCCGGGAGTACCCACTGTCGTACCACGAGATGTCGATCCTGCTGCCCCACTTCCTGCTCGAGGGCCGGGGCCGGATCGACACCTACTTCTCCCGAGTCTACAACCCAGTGTGGACCAACCCGGACGGGTTCACCTGGATCGAGGCCCTGACCGACCACGACAAGGTCGGCTGTCATGTGGCGCTCACGCCGACCTGGTCGGAGTCGGCCTGGTTCGCCGACTACGTCCTGCCGATGGGGATCTCCACCGAACGCCACGACGTCCACAGCTACGAGACCCACGCCGGGCAGTGGATCGGGTTCCGCCAGCCGGTGCAGCGACGCTACGCCGAACTGTCGGGTCGGGAGGTCGGCCCCGAGACCCGGAGCTACGAGTTCAACCCCGGTGAGGTGTGGGAGGAGAACGAGTTCTGGATCGACCTGTCGTGGCGCATCGATCCCGACGGCAGCCTCGGGGTGCGGGAGTGGTTCGAGTCCCCGGAGCGGCCCGGTTCGCCGATCTCGATCGACGAGTACTACCGGCGGATGTTCATCGACGGGGTACCCGGCCTGGCGGCCGCGGCCGCGGAGGTTGGGGAGGATCCGCTGGACTACATGCGCAAACGCTCGGCGTTCGCCGTGCCGTCCCAGCCCTACCAGCCGTACGAGAATCCGGTGAGCGACGACGCCGTGGCCGGCTGCTCCCTCGACGGTGAGGGGGTCTACCGCAAGCCGGGCACGCCCGGCGGTTGGGACGGTGATCCCGCCACCCTCGACGATCTCGCCCTGGCCGGCCTCGGCGACGGTTCGCCGGCCGTGCTGGTGGGTGGTCAGGCCCGGGAGGGGTTCCCGACCCCGTCGAAGAAGCTCGAGCTGTACTCCACCACCCTGGCCGAGTGGGGATGGCCGGAGTACGCCACCCCGACCTGGATCCCGTCGCACGTCCACTGGGAAGACCTCGATCTCGAGGGTGACGAGCGGATCCTGCTGCCGACGTTCCGGATCCCGACCCTCATCCACACTCGCTCGGCGAACGCCAAGTGGCTCAACGAGATCAGCCACCGTCACCCCCTGTGGATCCACCCGACCGACGCCGAACGGCTCGGCATCGAGGAGGGTGGCCTGGTCAGGGTGAGCACCCGCATCGGTCATTTCGTGATCTCGGCCTGGCGGACCGAGGGCATCCGGCCCGGGGTGGTGGCGGCCTCGCACCATATGGGCCGGTGGCGCCTGGAGGAGGACCGGGCCCGGTCGTGGGGGGCGGGCAAGGCGTCCCTGTCGTCGACCCCGGGGGAGGACGGTGGCCGGGTCTGGCGCCTCCGGCGGGACCACGGCAACGAACCCTACGAATCGGCCGACCCCCACACCGGGCGGATCTGGTGGCGGGACACCGGCGTCCACCAGAACGCCACCTTCTGCGTCCAGCCCGACCCGATCAGCGGGATGCAGTGCTGGCATCAACGGGTCCGTGTCGGCCCGGCCCGGCCCGGCGACGAGTACGGCGACGTGGTGGTGGACACCGCCCGGTCCCGTGAGGCCTACCTCGACTGGTTGGGCCGGACCCGCCCCGCCACCGGGCCCCTGCGCCGCCCCCTCTGGTACGCCCGTCCTCTCAAACCCCCGGCCGGCGAATACCGCCTACCGGATCGAGCGGGCTGAACCCGGGCGCGCCGGCCCCGGCATCATCGGCCGGTGGTGGCGGGCCGGAACCTGGTCACATGTTCGGGCGTCGGCACATCGACGGTGGCGTCGGGATCTACGACGGGGGCGCCGAAGACGGTGTGCACGGGCACCACGCCGGCCCACACCGGCAGGTCGTAGTCCTCGGCGTCGTCGCTGGGACCACCGGTGCGGACCTTGGCCGACGCCTCGTCGAGCGGTAGGCGCAGCACCACGGTGCCCCTGATCTCCTTGTCGTGCATGGGGCGGACGTGCTCGGTCCGCCCGGGGGCGAGCTTGTCGACCATGGCGTCGAGGACGGCGGCCTTCTCATGGCCGGGGACGACCTCGGGCCGACCGAACACCACGACCGACCGGTAGTTCATCGAGTGGTGGAACGTGCTGCGGGCCAGCACGAAACCGTCGACCAGGGTCACCGTCACACAGACCTCCTGGGCCCGGCCGGAGCGCAGCAGCCGGCTGGCCGGCGAGACGTGGAGGACCAGATCGTCGCCGATGAGGGCGTGCAGGGTGGGGATGACCACCGGGCTGCCCTCATGGACCAGCCCCACATGGCACAGGAAGGCCTCATCGAGGATGGCGTCGATGGTCGCCCGGTCGTACCGCCCCCGTTCGGGCAGGCGGCGCACCGTCGACCGGGGACTCGAGGGCGGGGTGGGCGTGGAGGTGGTCATGATCGAGCCTCGGGTTTTTGTATCAATACAAATATGTGTTTGTGTCGTGTCGAATTGCCGTCGGGTCGGTACGGTACCCGGGTGTGACGGACGGCGACAAGCTGGTTCCCGGGCCCCGCACCGCGGCGGAGGTGGTGGAGGCGGTGGAGCGGCGGATCAGCGACGGTGGGCTGTCGCCCGGGGATCGCCTGCCCCCGGTGCGCGAGCTGGCTCTTCGTCTCGGCCTGGCCCCGGCCACGGTGGGCGCGGCCTACCGCTCCCTCGGGGCCCGGGGTTCGTTGGTGGGTCGGGGCCGCCGGGGCACCTTCGTGGCCGACCGTCCCGCCCTCACCCTCCCCGGGGCCCCGGCCGACATCGCCGGGCTGATCGACCTGTCCCGGGGCAACCCCGACCCCCGTCACGTGCCCGACCCCACCGCCGCGGTCACCGCCGCGGCGGCCGGGCCGGCGGTCGGCTACGGGGATCCCCAGATCGACCCCCGCCTGGCCGAGCTGCTCACCGCCGACCTGGCCGGGGACGGGATCGACCCGACCCATCTGGCCGTGGTCGGCGGGGCCCTCGACGGGGTGGAACGGGTGCTCGGCGCCTGGCTGCGCCCGGGCGACCGGGTGGCGACGGAGGATCCGGGGTACGGGCCCCTGCTGCAGCTGTTGGCGGCCATGGGGCTGACCCCGGTCGAAGTCGCGGTCGACGAACGGGGGATGCGGCCCGACGGCCTCGACGCGGTGCTGGGCCATCCGGGCAGCAGTCCCGGTGGGTGGGGGACCGGTGGGGCGGCGGCGGTGATCGTCACCCCCCGGGCCCAGAACCCCACCGGCGCCGCCGTCGACGCGGAACGGGCGGCCGAGCTTCGGGCCGTCCTGACCGGCCGGCCCCGCACGCTGGTGGTGGTCGACGACCATGCCGGGGCGGTGGCCGGGGTCCCGTTCCGTTCGGTGACCGGTGGCGTGGCCCGGTGGGCCACGATCCGGTCGATGGCCAAGGTCCTCGGCCCCGACCTCCGGGTTGCCGCAGTGGCCGGTGACGCCACCACCATCGCCCGGGTCGCCGGCCGGCAGGCGCTCGGCACCGGATGGGTCTCCCACCTGCTGCAGCGCACCGTGGCCGGGCTGCTGGCCGATCCGGGGCACCGGGGTCGGCTCGCCTCGGCCGCCGCCGAGCTGGACCGGCGCCGTGGCCTGGTGATCGACCGGCTCGCCGCGGCCGGGGTGACGGCGACCGGACGGTCCGGGTTCAACGTGTGGGTCCCCGTCGACGACGAGGCCCGGGTGGTGGCGGCCATGCAGCACGCCGGCTACGTCCTCCGCCCCGGCGCCGCCTTCCGCCTCGCCTCCGGCCCCGGGGTGCGCCTCACCGTCACCGGCCACGAGCCCGACGTGCTGGCGGCGGCGGCCGACACCCTGGCCGAGGTGATCGGCCACCCGGGCGTGGTCCGGATCGGGTAGTCGGGCGGTAGACAGGTCCGGTGGCCCTCGAGTTCATCACCGACCCGTACGGCTGGTGGATCGAGCCGTTCACCCAGTCCCCGATCATGGTGCGGGGCCTGCTCGCCGGGTTGCTGGTGGTGGTGTCCACCTCGGTGATCGGCACCTGGATGGTGCTCCGCGGCCTGAGCTTCCTGGGCGACGCCTTGGCCCACGGGGTGTTGCCCGGGGTGGCCATCGCCGCCGTCGTCGGGGCCAACCGGACCCTGGGGGCCCTGATCGCGGCCGCCGTCATGGTGGTGGGGATCAATGTGCTCCGGACCCGCTCCCCGCTACCTGACGACACCTCCATCGGGGTGCTGTTCGTCGGCTTCCTGGCCCTGGCGGTGGTGATCATGTCGGGGGCCTCCGGTTCCTACGCCGGTGACCTGCAGGGATTCCTGTTCGGGCAGATCGCCGCGGTCGGTCCCGCCGACCTGCGCCGCCAGGCGGTGGCCGCCGCGGCCATCCTCGCCGGGGTGGTGATCGGCTACCGGGCCTTCCTCGTCCTGTCGTTCGACGAGGTCCAGGCCGAGCTCCTCGGCCTGCGGCCCCGGCTGGCCCACCTGGCCATGCTGGTGCTGCTGGCTTTCGCCATCGTGGCCTCCTTCCAGGTGGTGGGCAATCTGCTCGTCTTCGCCTTCCTGATCGCCCCGCCGGCCACCGCCTGCCTGCTGGTCCGACGGGTCCCGGTCATCATGGCCACCGCGGTGGCCATCGGCTCGGTGGCCGTGCTGGTCGGCCTGCTGATCTCGTGGCACCACGGCACCGCGGCCGGTGCCACCATCGCTCTCGTCACCGTCATCGTGTACATCGCGACCGTGCTGCTGCGGTCCGCCCTCGGGGGTGCGGTGGCCGGTCACCGGGCAGCCTGAACCGGCTCGGCGCCGTGGCCGGGGGTAGCCTTGGGTGTCTCAAGGGGTGACGCCGTCGGGGGTGCGATGCGGTGAGCTTGTACGAGGTCCAGAAGTTCCTGTTCCAACTCAATCGCGACCCCCGGGTCCAGGCCGACTACCAGGCCGACCGGCGGGCCGCCCTTACCGGATACGAGCTGACCGGCGAAGAGGTCGACGCCCTGGTGGAACCGGACTTCGGCAAGTTGTTCCATCTCGGGGTCAACGGCCAGATCCTGATGCACTTCGGGGCGCTCCACCAGGTGCCGTGGCGGGACTACCTCGATGCCCTGGCCGAGGGCCTGGAACGGTACGGACCGGTTCGCGAGGGGGTCTACACGGTCACCGGGTACGAGGGCGTGGAGGCCCACACGTCCCGCCTGGGTCAGACCCGGCCGGAGGTGTCCTGATGCCGCTGGTCTACGCCGGGGTCTGCAGCCACGCCCCGGGCATCACCGGCCGGGCCGACCAGGCCGACCCCGAGGTCCGCGACGCCCTGTACGCCGCGTTCGAGCGGATGCGGGCCGACCTGCACGCCGCCGGCACCGAGGTGCTGGTGGTGGTGGCGGCCGAGCACTTCGCCAACTTCTTCATGAACAACATGCCGAGCTTCGCCATCGGCATGGCCGACCGGTACGACGGCCCCATCGAGGACCCCGCCTGGTTGGGTATCGAGCCGTTCCGGGCCCGGGGTGACGCCGGGGTCTCCCGCCGCCTGATCACCGAGGTGATGCAGAGCGTCGACGTCGCCTACGCCGAGGAGTGGAAGTTCGATCACGGCATCGCCGTGCCCCTCCACTTCCTCGACCCCGACCGGCAGCTCACCGTGGTGCCGGTCAACATCAACTGCCAGGGACCACCGTTGGCCCCACTGCCCCGGGTGTGGGCGCTGGGCGAGGCCCTGCGGCGGGCCGCCGACCTCATGCCCGAACGGGTGGCGATCGTGGGCACCGGCGGCATCTCCCACTGGCCGGCCACCCCGGACTCGGGCAAGATCAACCAGGCCTGGGACGAGACGTTCCTGGGGCACTGGTGCCGGCGCGACGCGGAGGCCCTGCTCGCCTACGACGACCGGTCGGTGTATCTCGAGGCCGGTCAGGGGGGCTTCGAGATCCGCACCTACGTGGCGGTGGCCGCCGCCGCGGAGGGGGGCGCCGGCACCGTCGAGTTCTACGCCCCCATCCCCATCTTCGCCGTGGGCTGCACCATCGCCCGCTACGACCTGGCGGGCTAGCGCCGCCGCAGGGAGGCCGGGCCGACCCACACCGTTCGCGGCCCGGATCCTGCCAGGATGAACCGGTGACGTCACCGCCACCTCGTCCCGGCCCGTTCCCGTCCCGCACCTTCGGGCTGCTGCTCCACCCGTCGTCGCTCCCCGGCCCCGAGCCCATCGGCACCCTCGGAACCGAGGCGGAGGCCTGGGTCGACTGGCTGGCCACCACCGGGGCGACCGTCTGGCAGATCCTGCCGCTGACGGTCAACGGCAAGGACGATTCGCCGTACTTCTCGTTCTCGGCGTTCGCCGGCAACCCGTGGCTGATCGACCTGCGAGGACTCCGGGCCGTCGGCCTGCTCGACCGGATCGGAACACCCGACGGCCCCCCGCCCGACCCGGCCGGGGGCAGCGCTCCGGTCGACTTCGGCGCCCTGGCCGCCTGGAAACGGCCGCTCCTCGACGCGGCCGCCGACCGGTTCCTGGCCGATGCCGACCATCCCTGGCGGGCCGGGTACGAGCGGTTCGCGGCCTCCGCCGGCTGGCTCGACGACGCCGCGCTGTTCTTCGCCCTGGTCGACGCCCGACCCGGGGTGCCCTGGTGGGAGTGGGACCGGCCCTTGCGGCGACGCGATCCCGAGGCGGTGGCCGCCGCCGCCTCGGCCCACGCGGCCCCCATGGCCCGGTGGCGGGCCGTGTTCTACTTCTTCGAACGCCAGTGGGGGGAGCTCCGCCGACGGGCCGGCGCGGCCGGGATCCGGATCCTCGGTGACATCCCCATCTATGTGGCGCCGAACTCTGCCGACGTCTGGGTCCACCAGGACCAGTTCGACATCGACGCCGAGGGGCGGATGGTGGCCCAGTCCGGCGTCCCGCCCGACTACTTCAGCGACACCGGTCAGTTGTGGGGGAACCCGCTCTACCGGTGGGACACGATGGCCGCCAACGGGTTCTCCTGGTGGATCAGCCGCCTCCGTCGCACCCTGGAGCTCGCCGACCTGGTCCGCATCGACCACTTCCGGGGGCTGTCCGGGTTCTGGGCGGTGCCTGCCGCCGAGCGGACCGCGGCCCGGGGACGATGGGTGGCCGGCCCCGGTCAGGCGTTCATCGACGCGGTCCGGGACGCCGTGCCCGACCTGCCCATCGTGGCCGAGGACCTCGGCGACCTCGACGCCGACGTGCTCGCCCTGCGCGACGCCAACGACCTGATCGGTATGCGGGTGCTGCAGTTCGGGTTCTCCGACGATCCGCCCAACGAACACCACCCGAGCCGGATCACCGCGGCGAGCATCGCCTACACGGGCACCCACGACAACGACACCCTCGCCGGGTGGTGGCGGAGCCTGAACCGCAAGGCCCGGGCCCGGGTCCGGGCCGACACCGCCCTCCCGCCCCGGGTCCGGGAACGGCGCGCCGTCTGGTGGCTGATCAGCGTGGTGTTCCGGTCCCCGGCGGTGGCGGCGGTCATCCCGGTCCAGGACCTGCTGGTGCTGGGGCCCGAGGCGCGTATGAACGTGCCCTCGACCACCGGGGGCAACTGGGGGTGGCGGATGCCCGAAGGTCGGCTCACCCCCCGGCTGGCCGGTGAACTGCGGCGGATCGCCGAGGCCTCCGGCCGTCTCCCGTGACCCCCGTGCCGGGGCCGGTTCACCGCCCGGCGAGGAGGTCGCGCACCACCGATTGGCGGAGCTCCCAGGCGGTGGTGCTCAACGAGACGTGGTAGACGTGCGGATTGATGATGCGGCGCACTCCCGGATCGAGCCGGTCGAGATCCGCGTCGCGTCGCTCACGAGCCGCCCGGACCAGCTCACCCTCATCGGGATCGAGGTCCAGGTCGAGCGGGGTCAGCAGATCCTCCACCGAGGAGACCTGGTCCTCGGTCAGGGTTCGTGACATGCCCCCCTCGGAGGGGTGGTGCAACGAGATGGGGGTATCGACCTCCTCGCCGGCCAGGCAGAGCAGGTCGGCGGTGGCCTGACCCCGGCGGTCGTAGACCCGCACCACCCGCTTGCGTCCCGGGTTGAGGATCTTGGCCGGTGTGTCCGATAGTTTCACCGCCGGCGCCCAGCCGTCCGGGCCGTCCACTGCCACCAGCTTGTAGACCCCGTCGAGACTGGGGTCGCCCTCACTGGTGGCCATGGCCGTACCCACCCCGTACACCAGCCGGGCCAGTACCGCCCGGGGGTCCACCCCGGCCCGGGCCCCTTCGGCGTTGATCTGGTTGCGGATCTGCCAGATGGTCAGCTCGTCGAGACCCGACGACAGGACGATCGCGCAGTCGGTGAACCCGGCCTCGTCCAGCCGCCGGGCCGACTCCACCGCCAGGTGGGCCAGGTCGCCCGAGTCGAGCCGGATCCCCACCGGACGGTGACCGCCGGCCCGGAGCTCCTCGAACACGGTGATGGCGTTGGGGACCCCGGAGCGGAGGGTGTCGACCGTGTCGACCAGGAGCAGGCAGTCGTCCGGGTACACCTGGGCGTAGGCCCGGAAGGCGTCGAGCTCGGTGCCGCCGGTGGCCATGAACACCTGGACCATGGCGTGGGCGTGGGTGCCGCGCGGCTCGATCCCGAGCGCGTGGGAGATCCCCACCGCGGAGGAGTGCCCGGCCCCACCGATCAGGGCGGCCCGTGTGCCGGCGGTGGCCCCCCGGTCGGGACCCCGGCGCATGCCGAACTCGAGGATCGGGGCGCCCTCGGCCGCCTCGGCCACCCGCGACGCCTTGGTGGCGATCAGGGTCTGGAAGTTCACCAGGTTCAACAGGGCGGTCTCGGCCAGTTGGGCGACGGCCAGGGGGCCCTCGACGACCGTCAACGGCACGTTGGCGTGCACCACCCGACCCTCGGGGATGACGGTCACCTCCAGCGACGAGAAGTCGCCGACCGTACCCAACCAGTCGAGGAACCGATCCCCGTAGAGGCGGGTGCCCGACACGGTGCGCTGGGACCGGAGCCGTTCCAGCACCGGTTCGTCGAACCGGGCCGTCCGGAGCCAGTGTCGGAACCAGGCCGACCCGGCGTTGATGCAGTAGCCGGCGGCGTGGCGACCGTAGTCCGGGTAGCGCCGGAAGAAATGCTCGAACCGGGCGCGCCGTTCGGCCAGGCCCGCGTCGAGGTACAGCTGGGCCATGGTCAGCTGGTACTGGTCGGTGTAGAGGGCACCTTCCACCAGCGATCGATCGATCGTCAGGGCCGGCCAGAGTAGATCGGTCGGGCCGGCCGACGACGGTCAGCCGACGGCCGTCGGCCGGCCGAGTGGGGGCAGCAGCCGTTCGACGGCGGCGCCGACGGTGAGGACGACGTCCTCCCGCCACGGTCGCCCCACCAGCTGAGCCCCGATCGGGAGCCCGTGGTCGTCCCGACCCACCGGCACCGACAGGGCCGGGCACGGGGCGATCAGGTTGAACACCGAGGTCATGTCGGGGGAGCGGTTGTGGTCGGGATCGGGCTCCGGGTCGACCCATTCGTCCAGCGAGGGGGCAACCGGTCCGGCGGCCATGGTGGGGCACAGCAGGACGTCGTGGCGCTCGAAGACGGGCCGGAACCGGTGCCACACCGCGGTCCGCTCGATCTCGGTGGTCTTCAGGTCGACCGCGCTCAGCTCCCGGCCACGGCGGATCATCTTCACCACCGCCGGGGTCATCCGGTCGCCCCACTCGTCCAGCAGGTGGCCGTAGTAGGTGGCCATGAACACCCACCACAGCCGAGC
>JBKDZN010000136.1:0-1754 GCA_047971245.1 Acidimicrobiales bacterium | reverse complement strand
CGTCGCGGCCCGGCGGATGGTGCTGGCCACCGACCGGCCCGCCTCGGCCGGTCGGTGGGTGCTGGTCATCGCCGGCAAGGGCAACAACGGGGCCGACGGTCGGGCCGCGGCCCGGCACCTGGAACGCTGGGGACTGCGGTGCCGGATCGTCGACCCACCGGCTCGGGGGACCGAGCCCGGCCCGGTGCCGGCCGCCCCCGGCGGGGGCGGGTGGGCGCTGGTCGTCGACGCCGCCTACGGGACCGGCATGCGCGGCGCCTACCGTTCGCCCACCGTGGCCGACCGGGTCCCGGTCCTGGCCGTCGACATCCCCTCGGGCGTCGACGGGCTGACCGGCCGGGTGGCGGGGGCGGCCCTGGCCGCCGACCGCACCGTCACCTTCGCCGCGGCCAAACCGGGCCTCCTGCTCGACCCCGGGCGTCGCCTGGCCGGGCGGGTCGAGGTGGTCGACATCGGTCTCGACTGTTCCCGAGCCACCCGCTGGTGGCTGGAAGCCACCGACCTCGACCGGTGGCCGGCCCGGGCCCCCGACAGCCACAAGTGGCGGTCCGCGGTGCGGATCGTGGGCGGCCGTCCCGGCATGCTCGGGGCCCCGTCACTCGCCGCGGCCGGGGCGGCCCGGGCGGGCGCCGGATACGTGACCCTGTCCGTCCCCGGGGTCGACCACGGAGGGTGGCCGGTGCCCACCGAAGCGGTGCTGGCCCCGGTCGGCGTGGCCTGGGCCGACGACGTGATCGGGGACGCCGGGCGGCACGGGGCGGTGGTGCTCGGCCCCGGCCTGGCCGTCGACCCGGCCACCCGGGTCGAGGTGCGCCGGGTCGTGGCCGCGGTGACCGATCGGCCCCTGGTGCTTGACGGCGGCGCGCTCGACGCGGTGGCCGACGACCCGGCCGTACTGACCGCCCGGGCTGCCGCCGGCGGGGTCCTGCCCGTGCTCACCCCACACGACGGGGAACTGGCCCGCCTGCTGGGTCGCCGCACCGGCACCGACCGGATCGCCGAGGCCGGGGCGGCGGCCGCCCGTCTGGGTGCCGTGGTGCTCAGCAAGGGGCCGACCACGGTGGCCGCCCACCCCGACGGCCGGATCCTGGTGTCGACCGCGGGGGACCGGCGGCTCGCCACCGCGGGCACGGGCGATGTGCTGGCCGGGGTGGTCGGCGCGGCCCTCGCTGCCGGTCTCGAACCCTTCCTGGCCGCCGGCCTGGCCGCCGAACGCCACGGTCGGGCCGCCCTCCGGGGCCGTCCCACCGGGTTCGTCGCCTCCGACCTGCCCGCACTGCTCGCCGCGCCCGGGGCCGTGCCGGGCCGGTGACCCGGATCCTGCTGGTCGAACCGTGGCTGGCCGGATCCCACCGGGCGTGGGCGGAGGGCTACCGGGAGGCGAGCCGCCACGACGTCGATCTCGTCGGCCTTCCCGGCCGGACCTGGCGGTGGCGGATGCGGGGTGGTGCCGTCCCCCTGGCCGCCGCCGTCGACGCCTGGGTCGCCGAACACGGCCGCCCCGACGCCCTGCTGGTGAGCGGCATGGTCGACGTGGCCCAGCTGGTCGGCCTGGCCCGGCGCAGCCTCACCGGCCCGGTCGCCACCCCGGTCGTCGTCTACCAGCACGAGAACCAGTTGCGGCACGCCACCCCCGACGGGGCGGTCGACACCGAGGCCGCCCTCCGGGCCTGGACGTCATGGGTGGCCGCCGACACGGTCCTGTTCAACAGCGACGTCCACCGCCGGGCCGTCGTCGACGCCATTCCCCGCTT
>JBKDZN010000135.1:0-2917 GCA_047971245.1 Acidimicrobiales bacterium | reverse complement strand
GGACTGACGGCGCTCACCCACCCCGGCCGCCGGGTCCGCCGCCCGGTGCCGGACCAGTCGGCCCCCGACCGACCGCCTGGAGGGTCGTTCGGACCAATCCACCGTCGCGGTGGCGGTGGGGGAGAACCGCGTTGCTCCCCGGTCGTGCCTCTGTTAGGAAGCTCTCATGGCACAGTTCGGTCCAGTCCTCACGGCAATGGTCACCCCGTTCGACGACGACGGCGACCTCGACCTCGGCCGCGCCCAGGACCTGGCCAAGTACCTGGTGGCCAACGGCAACGACGGGGTCGTGGTCGCCGGTACCACCGGGGAAGCCCCCACCCTCACCCACGACGAGCAGGCGGCCCTGTTCAGCGCGGTCCGCGAAGCCATTCCCGAGCACACCATGGTGGCCGGAACCGGATCCAACGACACCCGGTCGGCCATCAGCAACACCGAGGCTGCCGCCGGCGCCGGTGCCGATGGGGTGCGGGTCGTCACCCCGTACTACACCCGACCGTCCCAGGCCGGCCTGGCCGAGCACTTCAGGGCGGTGGCCGGGGCCACCGAGCTGCCCGTGATCCTGTACGACATCCCGGTGCGCACCGGCCGCAAGGTGGAGACCGAGACCCTGCTGGCCCTGGCCGAGGTCGACAACATCGTCGCCGTCAAGGACGCAGCCGGCGACCCGGCCGAGACGGCGCGGCTGCTGTCGATGGCGGACGGGGCCTACGAGATCTATTCCGGCGACGACTCCCTCACCTTGCCACTGCTGGCCATCGGTGCCGTCGGCGTCATCGGGGTGGCCACCCACTGGATCGGGCGGGAGATGGCCGAGATGATCGCCGCCCACGACAAGGGCCTGGTGGCGGAGGCCATCGCGCTGAACGCAACGATGATCCCGTCGTACCACTACGAAACGTCGCTTGATGCCCCGAACCCCGTACCGTCGAAGGTCATGATGAATCTTCTCGGCCAACCGGTTGGCCAGTGCCGGCCCCCCATGGGCCCGATTCCCGATGATCTCGAAGCACACGCCGTGGCCGTGCTGCGCGATCTCGGGCGGAGCCTCACCTAGTGGCGGCCCCCGTACGGGTTGTCTTTCTCGGCGGTCTCGGCGAGATCGGACGCAACTGCGCCGCCATCGAAGTCGACGGCCGGATCATGCTCATCGACTGTGGTCTGATGTTCCCCGACTCGGACATGGCCGGCGTCGATCTGGTCCTGCCCGACTTCAGTTACCTCCGCGAGAACGCCCACCGGGTGGAGGGGGTGGTCGCCACCCACGGGCACGAGGATCACATCGGCGCGCTCGGTTTCCTGCTGGAAGAGATGCCGCTCAAGATCATCGGCTCCCCCCTCACGCTCGGCCTGGCCCGGTCCCGGATCGAGGAGCGTGGCCTGCTCGACCAGGCGTCGTTCATCGAGGTCAGCGACAATGACCGCATCTCCGTCGGCCCGTTCGACCTCGAGTTCTTCCCGGTCACGCACTCGGTGCCCCACGGCTACGCCACCGCCTTCCACACCCCCCAGGGGGTGATCCTCCACTCGGGTGATCTCAAGCTCGACATGACCCCCGTCGACGGTCGGCTCACCGACCTGGCCGGCCTGGGGCATCTGGCCTCCGAGGACGGTATCCGCCTGTTCCTGTGCGATTCGACCAACGCCGAGGAGCCCGGCTTCTCGGCGTCGGAAACCTCCATCGGCCGGTCCATCCGCGACCTGTTCCGGGCTCGGGACGGTCGCCGCATCATCGTGGCCTGCTTCGCCAGCCACATCCATCGGGTCCAGCAGATCGCGGACGCCGCCATCGAGTGCGGTCGCACCGTGGCCACGATGGGCCGATCCATGAACAACAATGTGGCGCTGGCTCGACGGATGGGTCTGCTCCACATTCCCGACGATCGTCTCCTCGACATCGAGGACGTGGGCGACATTCCCGATTCGGAGCTGTGCGTCATTTCCACCGGTTCCCAGGGGGAGCCCATGTCGGCGCTGGCCCGGATGGCCAGCGGCGACAACCGGTGGCTCAGCATCCGTGAGGGGGACTGTGTCATCTTGTCCTCGCACCCGATCCCCGGCAACGAATCCAGTGTGAGTCGGGTCATCGACGGCCTGCTCCGTCGGGGCGCGGAGGTGGTGCACTCCGGCACCGCGAACGTGCACGCCACCGGTCACGCCAAGGCCGAAGAGCTCAAGGTGCTGCACTCCATCGTTCGGCCGGAGTGGTTCGTCCCGGTACACGGCGAGTACCGCCACATGGCCGAACACGCCCGCCTGGCCCAGGCCATGGGTACCGCGCCCGAGCGGATCGAAGTGTGCTCCGACGGCGACACCCTGATCCTCACCGACGACGGCCTGGCCCGGGGCGACGACGTCCCCTCGGACTACATCTATGTGGACGGGACCGTCGGGGCACTCGACCACAGTGTTCTCCTCGAACGCCGGATCCTGGGCGAAGAGGGCTTCGTCACCGTCATCGTCCCGATCGGGATCAACGGGGCCCGGGCCGAGCTGCTCGACGAACCGGCCGTGCTGAGCCGTGGTTGGGTCGACGGTGACGAGGGCGACCAACTGCGCAAGGACGCCAGTCTCGCGGTGCGTCAGGCGGTGGAGAACGCCCTCGGTGATGGGGTCCGCAGCCGGCAGGAGATCGAACGTATCGCCCGCCGATCGGTGGGCCGTTACATCAACCGCCACACCCGTCTGCGTCCGATGCTTGTCCCGATCGTGCTCGGGGCCGACGAGGGCGACGGCTGATCCTGCCCCTCCCCCAACCCAGGGTTTGCCTTCTGGACCTGAGGTCTCCATCTAGCCTGCCCGGGGACGTCTCGATGGCGTCATTCACAGTTCAGCGCATCGTGCTGGACGGTTGGCTGGGGGGCGGATTGAATCGAAGGAGCGCGGACCGGTTCCGCTACAGAGGATCGACCATCGG
>JBKDZN010000134.1:0-4085 GCA_047971245.1 Acidimicrobiales bacterium | reverse complement strand
GGTGGCCACCCCCTCGATATGGGTTTCGGTCAGGGCCCGATCGGCTTTGGTGAGGGCGTCGGCCAGGCGGGGCGACGGGGTCTGGACGATGACCTTGGCCAGCAACGAGTCGAAACTGGGGCTGGTCCGGTAGCCGACGTAGCCGAAGGAGTCGGTGCGGTAGCCCCGGCCGGACGGCACATCGAAGGCGGTCAGCAACCCGCCGCCGGGGTGGGCGGTCCCGTCCGCGGCCATGGTTTCCATGTTGAGCCGGCACTGGACGGCGGTTCCCCGCGGTTCACCCACCGACCCCTGGTCGAGGCCGACCTCGACGAGGGTCCCGCCCGCGGCGAGCTGGAGTTGGGCCCGGACCAGGTCGAGATCGAGGACCTCCTCGGTGACGGTCTGCTCCACCTGGAGCCGGGGGTTGGCTTCGAGGAAGACGTAGCGGCCGGTGTCGACGTCGATCAGGAACTCGAAGGTGCCGAGGCTGCGGTAGCGGACCTCCGCGGCCATCCGGACCGCGTCGGCGATGACGGCGTCGCGGACCGCCGCGTCGAGACCGCGGGCGGGGGCCATCTCCACCAGTTTCTGGTGGCGCCGCTGCAGGCTGCATTCCCGTTCCCACAGGTGGGAGACCTGGCCGGTCCCGTCGCCGACGATCTGGACCTCGACATGGCGGGCGTGGGCCACCAGTTCCTCGGCGAACAGGGAACCGTCACCGAACGCGGAGGCGGCCTCGGAGCGGCACCGGTCGAACAGGGCGGGGAGCTGTTCGAGCTCGGTGACCACCCGGCTGCCCCGACCCCCGCCGCCGGCCACCGCCTTGAGCATCACCGCGGCGTCGGGGCCGAGACCGGTCATGAAGGCGGCGGCGTCGTCCACGGTGATCCCGCCCGGTGTGCCCGGCAGGACCGGCACCCCGAGCCGGGCGGCCAGGGCCCGGGCCGTGGCCTTGTCGCCGAAGAGGGCGAGCATGTCGGGGCCGGGGCCCACGAACGTCACCCCGGCCTCGGCGCAGCGGGCGGCGAACCCGGCGTTCTCGCTCAGGAACCCGTAGCCGGGGTGGATGGCGTCGGCCCCGGTGGCCGCCGCGATCTCCAGGAGCCGGTCGACGTCCAGGTAGGCGGCCGCGCCGGCGGCGCCGAGGGCATGGGCCTCGTCCGCGGTGCGGACAGGGAGCGACTCGGCGTCGTCGTCGGAGAACACGGCCACGGTGCGCAGGCCGAGCTCGGCCGCGGCGCGGATCACCCGGATGGCGATCTCGCCCCGGTTGGCGATCAGCACGGTCTTCATCAGGGTGGCAGCCACGGAGGCGACGGTACGCGGCCGCCGGTTTTGGCGTCCACTCGACGGGGTGGGGCCGGGTGCCCGACCGGGCCTCCGGCGGGGTCCGGGGCCGGGGTCAGGCCTCGTCGAGCTCCACCGCTTCGCCGATGACGGCCGCGGCCCGCAGGGCGGCCAGTTCGCCGGGGTCGAGGCCGAGGCGCCCGCCGAGGATGGTGTCGTTGTCGCGCCCGAGGGTGGGGGACGCGGTGTGCACCAGGCCCGGAGTCCGGGAGAACCGGAACGGCAGCACGAGGTGGCGGGCCGGGCCGACGGCGTCCCGGTCGAGCCGTTGGAACGCCCCCCGGGCGGCGAGGTGATCATCGGCGTACACGTCGGAGGGCCGCAGCACCGGGGCGGCGGGGACCCCGGCGGCCTGTAACCGGTCGGCCAGGTCGAGGTGGGGGTGGCGGGCCGTCCAGGCCGCGATCAGCCGGTCGAGCACGGCAGCGTGGATGAGGCGCCCGGCCGGGTCGGCAAACCGGGGGTCGGCCGCGCCGTCGGACCCGTCGTCGCTCATCAACCGGGCGAGGGCGGCGAAGCCGGCGTCGTCGGGGGCGCCGAGGACGATCCAGGTGTCGGGCTCCGCCGCCGGGTAGCAGCCCTGGGGGGCGAAATCGGGGGAGGCCGAGCCGTGACGCTCCGCTGCGGTGTCGGAGGTCTGGACAGCGACGAGGTCGGGGGCGAGGAGGGCGGTCATGGCCTCCAGTTGGGACAGGTCGATGTGGACCCCCGTGCGGCCGCTCCGCAGGGTGGCCAGCAGAGCCAGGCCGCCGGACAGGCCGGCGGCCGGATCCGAGATGCTGTTGCCGCTGAGGGCGGGAGGGCCGCCCGGGTAGCCGGTCAGCTCGGGCAGGCCCGACAGCTGTTCCATGGTCGGGGCGAAACCGACGTACTCCCGCCACGGACCCGTCATCCCGAACGCCGGCATCGACAGGATGATCAGGTCCGGGTTCCAGGCGAACAGGACGTCGTCGGTGAGGCCGAAGTTGGCCATGACCCGGGTGCTGAAGGTCTCGACCAGGGCGTCGGCGTCCTCCACCAGGCGCCGCAGGAGCCGGTGGCCGGCGTCGGTGCCCAGGTCGAGGGTGATGCCGTGCTTGTTGAGGTTGACCCCGTTGAACACCGGCGACGACTCGATCCCCGGGGCCAGGGAGAAGCCCCGCCACGGATCGAACCGCTGGACCGATTCGACCTTCACCACATCGGCCCCGTACTGGGCGAACAGTTCGGTGGCGAGCGGCCCGGACCAGAACATGGTCAGGTCGACGATCCGGATCCCGCTGAGCGGGCCGCCGTCGAGCGGGAAGGCGGGAGCGGTGGGGTCGGGCGGCGGGGCGGGGTCGTGTGGCGGAGCGGCGGCGGGACCGGGAGCCGGGGTGGGTGGCGGGGCCGCGGTGGCGGGGACCCGGTGGCCGTCGATCAGGAACGGCAGGGTGGGTTTGGCCACCGGGCCGAGGCCGGGTTCGTCGACGACGGTGAAGAAGCCCCGGTTGTGGTGGGGGGCGAGAGCGGGCACCTCGGCCGGGAGGGGCACGTAGCCGAACGGGATCCGCCAGCCCTGCCCGGCGGCGAACACCTCGGCCCGGTCCTTGTCCGCCGCCCAGTCAGCGAACACGGCGGTGAGCTCGGCCGCGTGGGCCACCCGGTCGGCCGGGGTGGCCAGGCGGGGGTCGTCGAGCAGATCGACCCGGCCGGTGAAGGCACACAACAGTTCCCACTGCTCCTGGGTGATCACGTTGATCCCGAGTTGCCCGTCAGCCGCGGCCACCAGGGTCATCGGGAACGGCATGCCGGTGCGTTGCCGGTTGACCCCGGTGTAGGCGTAGGCCAGCTCCTGGTAGGGCTGGCACAGCAGCAGGGCTTCCTGTTGGGAGACGTCCACCAGCTGGCCCCGGCCGTCGACGTCCCGGGCCCGCAGGGCCATCAGCGTCGCCGACGCGGCGGCCAGGCCAGGGACCAGTTCGGCGAACCGGCCGGCCACAGCCAGCGGCTCCCGGCCGGGTTCGCCGGTGACGTGCATCCACAGCGACGAGGCCAGCAGCACCAGGTCGGACGACCGCCACCCGGCCCGGGGCCCGGTCAGGCCGAACGGGCTGATCACGGTGGCCACCAGGCGGGGGAAGGCGGCCCGCCACCGGTCGATGTCGACCCGGCCGGCCCGGAACGGGTTGTCGCGCCCCAGCACCACCAGATCGACGTCGGCTATGTGGGCGTCGAGGGCCCGGGGGTCGGTGGGGTCAGGTTCGACCACCCGGCTGGACAGGCCGCCGGCCGCGGCGGCGAACAGGGCCGGGTCGGCCCGGGTCGGGTCACCGGCCGGCGGTTCGATCAGGGTGACGGCCGCCCCTAGCCCGGCCAGCAGGCGACCGCAGTACGCCGCAGCCGGTGAACCGGCCACCACCACCGCCCGCACGTCCCCCCAATGTTCCGTGGCCATCGGTTCGGGACGCTAACCGGGGCCAGTTGGCGTCGTCCACCGGGCGGGGGTTGGTGGTGGGTCAACCCCGTGGAGGCACCAGGGGTTCACCCTCGCCGACGGGGGGCCGGCCGCCGAGGGCGACGTCCACCAGCTCCACTCGCCGCCAGCCGATCACCCACCACACGTTCCGGCCCGGATCCCCGTCCCACCGGTACCGCCCGCTGGCCCGATGCCAGGCGAACGACCCGCCGGCGACCCCGAACAACTCCACGGTGTCGCCGGTGTCGACCTCGATCAGGCTTGTCGTGCCGCGGTTGTCGCCGACCGCGATGCGGGTTCCGTGGGGCGCCCACGCCAC
>JBKDZN010000133.1:0-15423 GCA_047971245.1 Acidimicrobiales bacterium | reverse complement strand
GCCTACACCTTCACGGTGACCAACACCGGGAACGTCCCGCTCACCGGGGTGGGGGTGGACGATCAGAAGGTCGGCTCGGTCACCTGTGAGGCCACCGAGCTGGCCCCCGGGGAAGCCACCGCCTGCGCGGCCGACGAGGCCTACGTGATCACCGCGGTCGACGAGGACGCGGGAGCGGTCGACAACACCGCCACCGCCTCGGCCCTCGACCCCGACGGTGGTGACGTCACGTCCCTCCCGGACGAGACCTCGACCCGGGTCGACCGGGCCGACCCCGAGCTGACCTTCCTGAAGAAGGTGTCGTCGATCAATGACGTCAACGGCAACGGGATCGTCGATCGGGGCGACGAGCTCACCTGGAGCTTCGCGGTGACCAACGTCGGCAACGTGCCGTTGACGTCGGTGGGGGTGGCCGACACCAAGGTGGGAGACGTGGTCTGTGAGGCCGACCGCCTCCAGGTCGACGAAGCCACCACCTGCCGATCGGTGAACGTCCACACGATCACCGACGGTGACGCCGCCGCCGGGCGGGTCCACAACTCGGCCGTCGCCTCGGCCGACAGTCGCGGCGACTCCCCGTCGTACTCCAACGTGGACACCACCGACACCCTGGTGGCCCGGCCCGGGCGGACGACCCCGGACTCCCGGACCCCGGTGGCGACCACGGCGGCCGGCGGGTCGCCGGCCCGGACCCCGCTGGCCCGGACCGGGGTCGCCCTCGGGGGCCTGTTGACGGTCGGGATCGGCCTGGTCGCCGGTGGGGCGGCACTGATCCGTCCCCGCCGCCGGCCCACCCAGGACTGATCCGTCCGCTCCGGCCGGGTCGGGGGCGGCCCGGCCGCTGACGGCAACGTCGATCACCTCACCCGAGGGGTCGACGTTGCCGTCGCGTTCGGATCACCGGCCTGGCCGTCAGGATGGCGTCAAGACCATTGCCGCCCGATCCGGGCCGTGGCTGACTGGCCGGCATGAGTGACGTGATCTTCGTCGGCGTGTTCGCCGTCATGATGGCGCTGGCCTTCGGCTACGTGCGGGTGTGTGAGCGGATCGTTCGGTCCGACGACACGACCGGGCGGGCGGCGTCGTGATGCTGGCCGCCGCCTACGACAACTGGGTCGGTTTCGGGCTCGGCCTGGTGCTGCTCGCCCTCCTGGTCGCGGTGCTGATCGTGCCGGAGCGGTTCTGATGTCCGTGGCCGCCATCGTCAGCCTCGCCGCCACCATCGTGGTCCTGTGGATCCTGGTGCCGATCACGGGCCGCTACCTGGCCGCCGTGTACGGGGACGACCGGGCCCCCGGTGACCGGGTGTTCGCCCCGGTCGAACGGGCCGTCTACCGGGTGTGCGGGATCGACGCCTCGAGCGAGCAGCGCTGGACCGGCTACCTGCGGTCACTGCTGGCGTTCAGCATCGTCGGGTTCGGTGTCCTCTACCTCTTGCTGCGGTTCCAGGGGACCCTGCCCGGGAACCCCGCCGATCTGGGCGCGGTGCCCGCGGCACTGGCGTTCAACACCACGGTCAGTTTCGTGACGAACACGAACTGGCAGGCCTACGGCGGGGAGACGACGCTCAGCCACCTCACCCAGATGCTGGGGCTCACGGTCCAGAACTTCGTCTCCGCCGCGGCCGGGATGGCGGTCGCCGTGGCCATCATCCGCGGCGTCACCCGGGAACGGTCGGCCACGGTGGGGAACTTCTGGGTCGACCTGACCCGCACGATCACCCGGGTGCTGGTGCCGATGGCCGTGGTCGGCGCGGTGCTGCTCGTGGTCACCGGGGTGGTCCAGAACCTCTCGGGCCACACGACGGTCGCCACCCTGGAGGGCGCCGTCCAGCAGATCCCGGGCGGTCCGGCCGCGTCGCAGGTGGCGATCAAACAGCTCGGCACCAACGGGGGAGGGTTCTTCAACGTCAACTCGGCCCACCCGTTGGAGAACCCGTCCCCCTGGTCGAACTCGATCGAGATGGTGATGATCCTGCTCATCCCCCTGGCCTTCCCGATCGCCTACGGCCGCATGGTCGGTGATCGCCGCCAGGGTCGGGTACTGCTCGGTGTGATGGTCGGGATCCTGTTCGCCGCCACCTCGGTGGCCGCCCTGGCCGAGTCGGCCGGGAACCCGGCCCTGACCGCGGTGGGTGTCGACCAGTCGATCTCGGCCGGCCAGGGCGGCGGCAACCTCGAGGGCAAGGAGGTGCGCTTCGGGGCGGCTGCATCCGGCTATTGGGCTGCCGCCACCACCAACACCTCCAACGGTTCGGTGAACGCGATGCACGACTCGTTCACCCCGCTGGGCGGTGGGGTGGCGCTGCTGTCGATGCTGCTCGGCGAGGTGAGCCCCGGCGGGGTCGGGGTCGGCTTCATGGGCCTGTTCGTCTACGCCCTGCTCGCGGTGTTCGTGGCCGGCCTGATGGTGGGGCGGACCCCGGAGTACCTCGGCAAGAAGATCCAGGCGGCCGAGATGAAACTGATCGTGCTCTACCTTTTGGCGATGCCGGTGATCGTCCTGTCCCTGGCCGCGGTGTCGGTGGTGTGGGGCTCGGCCCGGGAGTCGATCCCGAACCCCGGGGCTCACGGCCTGACCGAGGTCCTGTACGCGTTCGGTTCCGGCGGCAACAACAACGGCTCGGCCTTCGCCGGTTTCGGCGCCGACACCCCCTGGTTCAACGGGGCGATCGGGGTGGCCATGCTGGTCGGCCGGTTCTTCCTGATCATCCCGGCGGTGGCCCTGGCCGGCTCGCTGGCCGCCAAACCCAAGGTCCCCGAGTCGGCGGGCACCTTCCCGACCCACGGCCCCCTGTTCGGCGGCCTGGTGGTGGGCGTGGTGTTGATCATCGCTGGCCTCACCTTCTTCCCGGCCTTGGCGCTCGGCCCGATCGTCGAACAGCTCTCCATCTGAGGATCATCATGACCGAGATCGACGGCACCCCGTCCCCCTCACCCGAGTCCTCCCCATCGAGCGGTGGCCCCACCGCGACCCTGGTCGACGAACCGGTACGGCCCCCGGGCGAGAGCGCCCGGGACCGGCATCCACTGCCCCGCCGTTCGGTGTTCGACCCGGCCATCGTGGGCCCGGCCGTGGTCGAGTCGTTGCGCAAGCTCGACCCCCGCACCCTGGTCCGCAACCCGGTGATCTTCATCGTCGAGGTAGGCAGCGTGCTAACCACCCTGCTGTTCCTGCGGGACCTGGGCGACGACGCCTCGGCCGACGTGTTCAACGGACTGATCGCGGTGTTCCTGTGGTTCACCGTCCTGTTCGCCAACTTCGCCGAATCGATGGCCGAGGGTCGGGGCAAGGCCCAGGCGGCCACCTTGCGGCAGGCCCGGTCCGAGACGGTGGCCCGGCGTCGCCGACCGGACGGGGTCGTCGAAGAGGCCTCGTCGGCCGACCTCCACGTCGGTGACCTGTGCGTGGTCTCGGCCGGGGAGATCATCCCCGGTGACGGCGACATCGTGGAGGGGATCGCCACCATCGACGAATCGGCGATCACCGGCGAATCGGCGCCGGTGGTCAGGGAATCCGGTGGTGATCGATCAGCGGTCACCGGGGGTACGAGGGTCTTGTCCGACGAGATCGTGGTGAAGATCACCGCCGAGCCGGGAGCGACCTTCCTCGACCGGATGATCTCGCTGGTGGAAGGGGCGGAACGGCAACGCACCCCGAACGAGCTGGCCCTGTCGATCCTCCTGTCCGGCCTCACGATCGTGTTCCTGGTCGCGGTCATGACCCTCCAACCCCTGGCCATCTACGCCAACGCCGAACAGCAGGTCGTGGTCCTGGTCGCCCTGCTGGTGGCCCTGATCCCGACCACGATCGGCGGCCTCCTCTCGGCGATCGGGATCGCCGGGATGGATCGGTTGGTGCAGCGCAATGTGCTCGCCATGAGCGGCCGGGCCGTCGAGGCGGCCGGTGATGTCACCACCCTGCTGCTGGACAAGACCGGCACCATCACCTACGGCAACCGGCGGGCGGTCGAGCTGATCCCGGTACACGGTGTCACCATCGACCAGCTGGCCGACGGTGCCCTCGCGGCCAGCGCCGCCGACGAGACCCCGGAGGGGCGCTCGATCGTCGAGCTGGCCATCGACCGGTTCGGCCGGGTTGACGTGGACCTGCCGGCGGGAGCCGAGCTGGTGGAGTTCACCGCCCAGACCCGCATGTCCGGGGTCGACCTGCCCGACGGCCGCCGGTTGCGCAAGGGGGCGGCCGACACGATGCGTCGCCATGTGGAGGAGCTCGGTGGCACCGTTCCCCCCGAGCTGATGGCCGCGGTCGACGGGATCGCCCGGGACGGCGGCACCCCCCTGGTGGTCGCCGACCGGGCCCAGGTGCTTGGGGTGGTCCACCTCAAGGACGTCATCAAGGACGGGCTGGTGGAACGGTTCGCCCAGCTCCGCGGCATGGGGATCCGGACCGTCATGATCACCGGCGACAATCCCCTGACCGCGGCGGCGATCGCCACCGAGGCCGGCGTCGACGACTTCCTGGCCGAGGCGACCCCGGAGGACAAGCTGGCCCTGATCCGCCGGGAGCAGCAGGGCGGCCGTCTCGTGGCCATGACCGGGGACGGCACCAACGACGCCCCCGCCCTGGCCCAGGCCGATGTGGGCGTGGCCATGAACACCGGGACCCAGGCCGCGAAGGAGGCGGGGAACATGGTTGACCTCGACTCCGATCCGACCAAGCTGATCGCGGTGGTCGAGATCGGCAAACAGCTGCTCGTCACCCGGGGGGCGCTGACCACGTTCTCCATCGCCAATGACGTCGCCAAGTACTTCGCGATCATCCCGGCCATGTTCGCCGGTGTGCTCCCGGCGCTCGACGGGTTGAACGTCATGCGGCTCGACTCGCCCCGCTCGGCCATCCTGTCGGCGGTCATCTTCAACGCCCTGATCATCGTGGCGCTCGTCCCCCTCGCCCTGCGCGGGGTCCAGTTCGTCGCGGCGGGCGCCGCCGAGGTGCTGCGCCGGAACCTGTTGGTGTATGGAGTCGGCGGTCTGATCGCCCCGTTCGTCGGGATCAAACTGATCGACATCGTCGTGTCGTCCCTGGGGGTGTCGTGATGCGTTCTCCGCTGGTGGCCCAGCTCGTGGCCAGTCTCCGTATCGTCGCGGTCATGACCGTGGTGCTCGGCGTCGTCTACCCGTTGGCCGTGACGGCGTTCGCCCAGGTGGCCTTCGAGGACCGGGCCGACGGCCGCCTCGTCGAGATCGACGGCACCGTCGTCGGGTCACGCCTCATCGCCCAGGAGTTCGACGGTGAGGACTACTTCCATCCCCGGCCGAGCGCGGCCGGCTACGACGCGGCGGCCAGCTCGGGCTCGAACCTCGGCCCCACCAACCCGGAGCTGATCGACACCGTCGCCGGCCGGGTCGCCGACTACCGCACCCTGAACGGTGTCCCCGCCGGGGTCGCGGTCCCCGTCGACGCGGTCACGGCGTCGGGGTCGGGCCTCGACCCCGCCATCTCCCCGGCCAACGCCCGGCTGCAGGCCCCCCGGGTGGCTGTGGCCCGAAGCGTCGACCTCGACGTCGTGCTCGGGCTGATCGACGACCACACCGACCGGCGCCCCCTCGGGTTCCTGGGCGATGATGCGGTCAACGTCCTGGAACTCAACCTGGCCCTCGACGCCGCCGCGGCGGGAAGCTCGTGAACGATCCCGGCTCCCGGGCCCCCGGCCGGGGGGCGCTCCGGGTCTACCTGGGCGCCGCGCCGGGGGTCGGCAAGACCTACAAGATGCTCGAAGAGGGTCGACGTCGGCTCGAGCGCGGAGCCGACGTCGTGGTCGCCATCGTGGAGACCCATGGGCGGGAGCGAACCGCTCGACAGATCGACGGGTTCGAGGTCCTGCCCCGCAGGACGGTCAGCTACCGGGGGGCCGAGCTCGACGAGATGGATCTCGACGGGGTACTCGACCGCCGGCCCAAGGTGGCCCTGGTCGACGAGATGGCCCACACCAACGCCCCCGGGTCCCGGCACGAGAAGCGGTGGGGGGACATCGAGGAACTGCTCGGCGCCGGGATCGACGTCATCACCACGGTCAACATCCAGCACCTCGAATCCCTCAACGACGCCCTCACCCGGATCACCGGGGTGGAGCAGCGGGAGACGATCCCCGACGAGATCGTGCGCCGGGCCGACCAGATCGAGCTGGTCGACATGGCCCCCGAGGCGCTGCGCCGTCGGATCGTGCACGGCAACGTCTACCCCCGGGATCGGGTGGACGCCGCCCTCGGCAACTACGTCCGGGTCGGGAATCTGAGCGCCCTGCGCGAGCTGGCCCTGCTGTGGGTGGCGGATCGGGTCGACGACGAGCTCCTCGAATACCGGGGTGAACACGGGATCAGGCGGCCGTGGGAGACCCGGGAGCGGATCGTGGTGGCCATCACCGGGGCCCCGTCGGGGGAGCGGCTCGTCCGGCGGGCCGGACGCATGGCCGAACGGTCCCGAGCCGAGCTCATCGGTGTCCACGTCCGCCGCAGCGACGGGCTCGGATCCGTGGGCGCGGAGGACAGTGTCGCCGAACACGGCCGGTTGCTCAGCGATCTCGGCGGCCGCTACCACGAGGTGGTCGGCGACGACCCCGCCGAGCAGCTCGTCGCCTTCGCCCGGGCCGAGAACGCCACCCAGATCGTGCTGGGGACGAGCCGGCGGACCCGCCTCGACGAACTGCTCCACGGCTCGATCATCAACCGGGCGATCCGTGGCGCGTCGGACATCGACGTGCACGTCGTGGCCCACGACGACGACACCGGAACCCAGGCAGGCCGACCCCACCGGTCCCGGTCGACGCGTCGTCCGACCCCCCTGCCGCTGCGGCGACGGGTGGGGGCCTGGGTGGCCGCCGTCGCCGGACCGGCCGTGCTGACCGCGGCGTTCGTCCCGTTCCGGGCCGACCACGGCCTGCCCGGCGTGCTGCCGGTGTACATGCTGGTGGTGGTGGTCACCGCCCTGCTCGGTGGAGCGGTGCCCGCCATGGTGGCGGCCGTGCTCGGGTTCACCCTCGGCAACCTGGCGCTCACCCAGCCCTACGGCACCCTGCGGATCATCGAATGGCCCAGCGTCGTCGCCCTGTCGGCGTTCCTGGCCGTCGGGGTGATCGTCGCCGTCGTGGTCGGCCGCCTCGCCTACCGCACCGCCGAGGTTCGCCGGTCGCGGGCGCAAGCCCAGGCGCTCGCCTCGTCGGCGGCGTCGCTGGCCGCATCCGACGATGCCGTCAGCATGCTGCTCGACAAGCTGCGAAGCACCCTGCGCCTCGACGCCGTGGCGTTCACCGACGGCGGTGCCACCGTCGCCGGTCCCACGGCCGATGGCGTGGTCGCCGACGGTCTGGCCGCCGACGGTGTCGCCGCCGGGGATGCCGCCGACGATGATGGCCGGACCCTCGCCTCGGTCGGTGACCGGCAGCGCCTCGCCGACCCTGACGCGGAACGGCTCGACCTTCCCGACCAGCGCACCCTGGTCTACGCCCCGCCCCTCGTCGATCCCGACGATCGGTTCGTCGTCCGCGCCTTCGCCGATCAGCTCGTCACAGCGGCCCGTCGCAGCGAGCTCGCCGCCACCGAGATCCGGGCCGACGCACTCGCCGAGATCGACGAGTTCCGCACCGCCCTGCTCCGGGCTGTGTCGCACGACCTGCGATCCCCGCTCGCCGCCATCAAGGCCGCCGCATCGTCGCTGGCGCAGGATGACATCGACTGGCCGGCAGCGGCGCGAGGCGATTTCGTGGCCACCATCGTCGAAGAGGGTGATCGGCTCGACCGGATCATCACCAACCTGCTCGACGCCAGCCGTCTCGAGGCCGGTGCCCTGGCCGTCACCCGCACCAGTATCGATCCGGTCGAAGTGGCCGAACGGGCGGCCCATACCGCGCCGGTGAACATCCGGGTGCAGCTCGACCGGCCCTCCGGGACCCCACGGGTCGTCGCCGACCGGGCCTTGCTCGAGCGGGTCCTGGAGAATCTGCTCCTCAACGTGTCGCGGTACGCGCCCGGCCCGGTGGAGATCACCGTCGACCACGACGCCGCCGCCGGCACCAGTCGGATCCGGGTGGCCGATCACGGGCCGGGCGTACCCCGGGAGATGTACGAGACGGTCTTCGAGGGCTTCCAACGTCTCGACGACCGTGGCCCCGGGGTCGGGCTCGGCCTGGCCGTCTCGCGAGGGTTCGTGGAGGCGATGGGGGGCATGCTCGTGCCCAGTGACACACCGGGTGGCGGTCTCACCCTCACCATCGTGCTCCCCTCCGACATCGGGCAAACCAGCGAGGATTCCCCCGATGCCTGATCCCCGCGCCGCTGGTACCGCCCCCGATCCCGCCGTCCCTGCCGGCGGCGACACGGCCACCGTCCTCGTTGTCGACGACGAACCCCAGATCCGTCGGGCTCTGCGCACCAATCTCACCGTTCGCGGCTACCGCGTCCTGGAGGCCGGTGACGGCCGGGATGCGCTCACCGCGGTGGCCGATCATCGCCCCGACGTCGTCCTGCTCGATCTCGGCCTGCCCGGGTTGGACGGGATCGAGGTCCTCCACGGGCTGCGGGGCTGGTCCGAGGTGCCCGTCATCGTGCTCACGGTTCGTGACCGCGAGCTCGACAAGGTCGAGGCGCTCGATGCCGGCGCCGACGATTATGTCACCAAGCCCTTCGGGATGAACGAGCTGCTGGCCCGGCTGCGCGCCCAGCTCCGGCGGGCGAGGGTCGGCCACGAGGTTCCCGATCCGGTCGTGACGACCGATCATTTCACCATCGACCTCGCTCGGGGGCAGGTCAGCGACCACCGGGGCGAACCCGTTCACCTCACCCCGAAGGAGTGGGGGATCGTGGCCTGTCTCGCTCGCCGGCCCGACCAGCTCATCCTCCAGGGTGACCTGTTGCGCGAGGTGTGGGGCCCCCAGTACGGCGATGAGGGCAACTACCTCCGGGTGTTCATGGCCCAGATCCGCACGAAGCTCGAACCCAGTCCCGACCGCCCCCGCTACTTCGTCACCGAACCAGGCATCGGGTACCGGCTCGAGCAGACCGACGCCGGTTCGGCCACCGGCCGGGACCCGAAGGAAGGTGACCGATGATGGGTGTTGCAATGGGGTTTGCGATGGGGTTTGCCGTGGATGGTGACCATGGGTGTTGAGACCGCGGCCACCCGCCTCTTCCGGCACTTCAGTCTCGGCCCGGGGAGGCGTACCCCGCGCCGCCGGCCCGGCATCACCGAGCCGGCGGATCGGTCCACGCCCCAACCGACCCGGCAACGCCGCGCCTACCTGCTGGCCATCGCCCTCCCGCTGGTCACCGCGGCCCTGCTCATCCCCCTGCGGGACAGCCATCCCCGCCTCACCGGGCTGGTGCTGATCCTGCCCGTGTTGGCTTCGGCCCTCACCGGGGCGACCGGTCCGGCCCTCGTCGCCGCGGTGGTGGCCGGTGTGGGCTATGACTTCCTGCTCACCCAACCCCACTACCGGCTCGCCATCGACGACCCGGACGAGATCGTGGCCATGATCGTCATCGTCGCGGTGGGCGCGGTGGCCGGGGTGTTGAGCAGTCGCCTGGCCCAGGCCGCGGCCCGGAACAACATCCGGCAGAACGAACTGGACCACCTCATCGGCTTCGTGCGGAGCAGCGGCCGGAAGCACACGGCCGAGCAGCTCACCGACGAGGCCGGCGCCCACATCGCCGCCGTGCTGGGGGCGGTGGCCTGGCGGTGGCGCCCGGGCTACCACGGGGGCGGGACCGCGGTGCTGGTCGATACGGGCGGCGTGGTGTCCCACGTGCCGGACCTGCGGCCCGACCGGGCCGAGCTGCCCACCCATGTCGAGATCCCGGTGGGGGTGGGCAACCACGAGATCGGCCGGTTCGTGGTCACCAGCCGGCCCGGGCATCTGGTCTCCGATGAGGAACGCACCACGGCGGCCGCGATCGCCACCCTGCTCGCCGTGCTCACCGTCGCGGACGGGGCATCTTGACCCTACGGATACGGACGGCCGGTATCGTGGCGGCTGGTCGACGTTCGGGGTCGACGAACTCACCACACACGAGGCCCGGGTGATCGCTCTCCTGCCGTTGTGGCTCGATCCGCAGGTGATCATCGAACGTGGCGGACTGTGGCTCGCCGCGCTCATCATCTTCGCCGAGACCGGCCTGATGTTCGGTTTCTTCCTGCCCGGCGACAGCCTGCTGTTCGTGGCCGGGTTCCTGGCCTCGAAACCCGAGGGACTTCCCCACCTCGACCAGCCGATGCCGGTGGTGCTGGCCGCCCTGTTCACTGCCGCGGTGGCCGGTGACCAGGTCGGCTATATGATCGGCCGCCGGATCGGCCCAGTGCTGTTCGACCGGCCCCGATCACGCCTGTTCCGGCCCGAGCATGTGGTCAGGGCCCAGGACTTCTTCGAGCGCCACGGGGCCAAGACCATCCTGCTGGCTCGGTTCGTCCCCATCGTGCGCACGTTCGCCCCGATCGTGGCCGGGGTCAGTCGGATGCACTACCGGACGTTCGTGGCGTTCAACCTGATCGGCGGGTTCGTGTGGGCCGTCGGGGTGACGACGGCCGGCTACTACCTCGGTCGCATCGAGATCGTTCGTGACCATGTGGAACTGGCGGCGTTGGTCGTGGTGGCGATTTCCTTCGTCCCCATCGTCTTCGAGGCCCTCCGCCACCGCCGCGCCTGAGGTGATCGGCCCGGGGTCGCCCTGCCCCTACAACCTCGAACCGGCCGCGGCCACGCCGGCGCACGCGGCGAACCAGGCCACGGTGGCGAGCGCGATCGTCGGCCCCGGCGGGGTGGCGAGGTGATAGCTGGCGGTGAGGCCGCCGAGGGCGGAGGTGAGCCCGATGGTGACGGCGAGGGCGGTCATGGTCTCGACGCGGCTGGTGACGAGGCGGGCGGCGGCGGCCGGGGTGATGAGCATGGCGACGCTCATGAGCAGGCCGACCGTCCGCAAGCTGATGACCACGGTGATCGAGATGAGCACGACGAGCACGACCCGGAGACCGGATACGGGGATGCCGACCTGACGGGCGTGCACGGGATCGAAACTGAGGGACCGCAGGTCGTCGAAGGTGAGGCCCACGAGGGCGAGGGCGACGGTGGTGAGGGCGAGGTTGATCAGGAGGTCGTGGGTGGAGGTGGTGACGATCTGGCCGAAGAGGTAGTGGGTCAGCTCCACCCCGATGCCGTCCTGCCGGGACACCAGGATGACGCCGAGGGCGAACATGAGGGTCTCGGCCACGCCGATGGTGGCGTCGAGCCCGATGCGGCGCTGCTGGTCGAACACCACGACCAGGAGGCCGAGGGCGACCCCGGCGACGAGCGCCCCCAGGGTGATGCTGATGCCGGCCAGGTAGGCGGCGGCGACACCGGCCAGGGTGCCGTGGCTCATCGCGTCGCCCAGGTAGGCGATGCGGCGAAGCACGACCCACACCCCGACGGTGGGGGCGAGGACGCCGACGAGGGCGGCCATGGCGGCCGCCTGGCGCATGAAGTCGGTCTGGTAGGCGTCGGTGAACCAGTTCACGCGGCCATACCGGTGCCGAAGGTGGCGACGAGCCCGTCGGCGTCGAGCACCACCGAGGGGTGGCCGTCGCCCACCAGCCGGCCGTTGATGGTCAGGCAGCGGTCGAACCGTCGGCGGGCGAGGTCGAGATCGTGGGTGGAGACCAGCAGCGACGTGCCGGTGGCCGTCAGCCGGTCGAACAGGTCGAAGATCGCCTCGGTTCGGGCCCGGTCGACGCCGCTGAGGGCCTCGTCGAGCATCAGCAGCCGGGCTTCCTGGGCCAGGGCCCGGGCGATGAGCGCCCGCTGGAGCTGGCCCCCGGACAATGAGCCGAGGGGCCGGCCGGCGAGGTCGCCGAGGCCGACCCGTTCGAGCGTGGTCCGGGCCGCCCGCCGATGGGTCGGCCCGGGTCGGCGGCCCATGGGCAGGAACCGTCGCCGGCCGCTGAGGGTGAGCTGGTCCACGGTGATCGGGAAGTCGAGATCGAGGTCGTTGCGTTGGGGAATGAACGCGGCGCCGAGCCGGTCGCGGTGACGGTGGCAGTGGACACCACAGATCTCGACCTGGCCGTCGTGTTCGACCAGGCCGGCCACGGCACGGAACAGGGTCGATTTGCCGGCGCCGTTGGGTCCGACCACGGCCACCAGCTCACCGGCCCCCACCGAGACGGTGACGTCGGAGAGGGCACGGTGGCCGCCGGGGTAGGTGACGCCGACGCCGGCGATCCGCAGGAGGGGATGATCGAGCGGTGTGGTCATTCGCAGTCGAGCCCGGTCCGGAGCCGTTGCAGGTTGTCCCGCATGATCGAGGCGTAGCCGGCCCCGTCGTCGAGCTGGGCCTGGGTGAGCCCCTCGATCGGGTCGAGGAGGTCGAGCCGGGCGCCGATCTCGTCGGCCACGGTCTCGGCCAGGTCAGGCGGGGCCACGGTCTCGAGGTAGATCGTGGTGACCCCCTCGGCCTCGGCCTCGGCCGCGATCGCTTCGAGGGTCTGGGGGTCCGGTTCGATCCCGGGGGAGATCCCGGCGATGGGTATCTGGTGGAGGCCGTAACTGGCGGCCAGGTAGCCGAACGCCCGGTGGCTGGTCACGATCACGTTCGAGCGGCACGATTCGAGTCCGGTGCGGTAATCGGCGTCGAGACCGGTCAGATCCTCCAGGTAGGTGTCCGCGTTGGCCCGGTAGACCTCGGCGCGGTCGGGATCCGATCCGGTGAGGACCTCGACGATGGCCTCCACCATGGTGATCATCCGGGCCGGGTCGAGCCAGACATGGGGGTCGACGTCGCCGGTGAGGACCTCCCCGTCGACCTCCCCGTCCGTCCCCTCGAGCTGGGGATCGACGCTCAGCAGTTCCACGTGGTCGAGCAGGTCGACGGTCTCGACCCCGTCGGGTGCTCCCGCCACGGCCTCCTCCACCTGGGGCTGGAAGCCCCGGCCCAGGTAGAACACCACGTCGGCCCCGTCGATGTCGGTGACCTGTTGGGGGAGGAGTTCGAGGTCGTGGGGACCCTGGCCGGGCGGGGTGAGCCCGACGACCTCCACGGCATCGCCGCCGACCCCACGGGCCGCTTCCTCCAGGGGGTAGAACGCGGCCACCACGGTCAGGGGATCCCCGCTCGCTCCCGGGTCACTCCCGGCCCCACAGGCCGCCATCAGCATTGTGGCGATGATCGCCACGATGGGCCGCAGCCCGGTGCCCGCCCCCGGTGCCCGGCCGCTCATGCCACCAGGCAGCGGCGGAAGCTCTGCTCCAGGGCCGCCCGGTCGAGATTGCGGCCGATGAACACCAGCTTGTTGTGGCGGAGCTCACCGTCGAGCCACGGCCGATCGGCCTGGCCGTCGAGCAGCATGTGAACCCCCTGGAAGACGTAGCGCTCGTCCCAGCCGGCGATGGACAGGATGCCTTTCGAGCGGAAGATGTCGACCCCCTGCTCGGCGAGCAGGCCGCTCAGCCAGGCGTTGATCCGGTCGGGGTCGACGTCGCCGTCGGCGTGGATCCCCACCGATGTCACCGACAGGTCGTGCTGGTGTTCGGCGTCGGCGTCGAGGAACTCGGGCTCGTCGGCCAGGACCCGTTGGAGGTCGAAGGCGCCGACGTCGAGGATGAGGTCCAGGTCGACCTGGCCGAGGGTGGTATGGATGATCGGGGCGAGGGTGTTGATCTCGGCGATCCGGTGCTCCACCTCGGCCAGGGTCTCATCGTCGACCAGGTCGATCTTGTTCACGACGACCCGGTCGGCGAAGGCGATCTGTTCCACGGCCTCGTTCTCGACGCCTTCCGGTTTGACCTCGTCGAGGTGGGGGAGGAGGTGTTTGGCGTCGACCACGGTGACGATCGCGTCGAGGCGGAGCTGGGCGGACACCTCGGGGTCGACGAAGAACGTCTGGGCGACGGGTGCCGGATCGGCCAGTCCGGTGGTCTCGATCACGATCTGGTCGAATCGGTCCCTGCGCTTCATGAGATTGCCCAGGATGCGGATCAGATCTCCCCGGACCGTGCAGCATATGCAACCGTTGTTCATCTCGAAGATCTCTTCCTCGGCGTCGAGCACCAGGGCATCGTCGATCCCGACCTCGCCGAACTCGTTCTCGATCACGGCGATCCGCTTGCCGTGCTGGGCGGTGAGGATGTGGTTCAACAGGGTGGTCTTGCCCGATCCGAGAAAGCCGGTGAGCACGGTGACGGGGACCTTCGGTTGTGGCGACATGCTGCGAATATAACAGGAATCATTCCTAAAACTCATCCGATGCGCCGCCCGAGGCTGTGAGCCGCGTCCAGCCGCCTGGTAGAACATGGGCCTGACCGGCACGAGTCCGGTCGGCCGAGCCGGAGGTCGGAGATGGGTCCGGTCATGGTGGCCGCCGGCCTCACCGGCCCGGGGTTCATCAAACCCCGGGAGGGCCCGACCGACGACTGGCACGAGTAGGCCCCGGCCGGCCCAGCCCACCGGTTGCGACGGTCCGGGTCGGCCCGGGGGATGCGGTTACAGGACCCCGGCGCGCGAGGTGTTGAGCGACGCGTCGAGCCCGAGGCGGTACCGCATCAGCGGCGACATGCCGGCCTGGACCGCCGGTCGGAGGCCGACGGAGAAGTTCCACTGGGGTCGGACGAACGACCGGGAGTAGTAGCCGAACAGCAACGGACGGTCCTCGTCGGTGGTGACGTTGGCCCCCGAGGTGTGCCACACCCGGCCCTCCATGGCCACGATCGACCCGGCCGGGGCTTCGAAGGCCGTCATGTAGTCGTCGAGGTGGTCGGCCATCTCGACGCGACCCGTCGGCAGGTCGTCCATGGTCGGGAACCGGTGGCTCCCCGGCAGGTAGCGGGTGGCTCCGTTCTCCGCCCGCAGGTCGCACAGGACCCAGATGATGTTGAGCGACCACGGGGCCAGCCAGGGTTCGGGGGCCACGATCGACTGGTCGGAGTGGATGGTCATCGAGCGGCTGCCGGGCCGGGCGATATTGGCGGTGAAGTTGCTGACGATGTAGTCATCGCCGAGCAGCCCGGCGGCCACGGTCTCGGCCACCGGGTGGTCGATCAGGTCGACGAAGACCGGGTCGAGGTCCAGCAGGTTGAACACCCGGACGTTGCGGTCGTTGGGGTCGAGCTGCTCGATCCGGGTCGGCATCCCCCGGCGTTCGCTCTCCTCGCTCGCGGCCCACAGGCGGGTCACGACATCGTCGACCTCGGTCCGGCTCAACACGTCCGGGATCACCGCGCAACCGTCCGCGGCGAGGGCCGCCCGGGCTCCGTCCACGTCGATCCGTTCCACCATTGCTGCTCGATCCATCATGCACCCCCTGGGACCCACCCGGCCGTGCTGCCCAGTGTGGTCCCGGGAGCCACGGTCACGCCATGTCGGTGGGTCGGGTGGGTGGTTGGGGTGAGCGGGTGGCGATCAGGCCGGGCAGGCGTCGAGGGTGATGTCGACCCGCCGCAGG
>JBKDZN010000132.1:0-24636 GCA_047971245.1 Acidimicrobiales bacterium | reverse complement strand
CCCTGGTGTACGCTGCCCCGGAGCAGGCCGGCATGTTCCGCCGCTCGGTCGACGAGCGCAGCGACCTCTACTCGGTCGGCGTGGTCCTGTTCGAGATGGTGGCCGGTCGGCCGCCGTTCGTGGCTCCCGACGTCGGCCGTTTGGTCCGCAGCCACGCCGTGGAGCGGCCGCCGGATCTCTGTTCGCTGGCCCCGGCGGCCGGGCCGGGGCTGCGGGCGGTGACGGAACGCCTGCTGGCCAAGGACCCCGACGATCGTTACCCCACCGCGGTCATGGCCCTCGACGCCGTCCGGGCCCTCCGGCACGACACCGACCCGGCCCGGTCCGGATCCGGTGACCGCCGGCTGGTCCCCACCCGTTTCGGCGGTCGTGGCGGGGCGGGCGACCTGGTGGCCCGCCACCGCCTCCGGGCCGACCTGCGGCAACGGTGGCGCCGGGCCGCCGCCGGCGCCGGCGGGGTGGCCCTCGTCCGGGGCCCGGCCGGGGGGGGCAAGACCTCCCGGGTGTGGGAACTGGCGGCCACGGTCGAGGCGGGGGGTGGGCTGGTGCTGTCGGGCAAGGGCAGTATCGACGAACCGTCGCCGCTCGGCCCCCTGCGTTCCGCCCTCGACCAATGGCTGGGGCACCTGCGGTGCCGCACCGACCCCGCCGCGACCGACGCCCTGGACAAGGTGACCGTGGCCGCCCGCCAGGCCGGACCGCTCATCGGGGTGATCGCCCCGTCCCTGGTGGACGGCCCCGGCGGGATCGAGACCGACCGGAGCGGCCAGCTCCCCGGGGTGATCGCCGGATTCCTGCTGGAACTGGCCGACCGGTTCGGCGGCCTCCTGCTCCACCTCGACGACGTCCAGTGGATCGACGCCTCGACGGTGCGGGTGGTCGACCAGTTGGTCGACGAGCTGCTCGACCGCCCCCTGCTGGTGGTGGGCACGGCCCGGGTGTCGCCGGACGCGGCGGAACCGGTCGACCGGTTCGGTGCCGTGGCCGCCGATCGACTCGACCTCGACATCGAGCTCGGACCCCTCACCGACGACGAGGTCCATGAGCTCATCCGTAACGAACTGCCCGGGGCCGAACTGGACGACCGGATCTGCCGGACCCTGGCCGCCCGCGGTGACGGCAACCCGTTCGTGGTCCGGGAGTTCCTCCGGGCCGTCGTCGACGCCGGCCTCCTCACCCCGAACTGGGGTCGGTGGCGGCTCGACGAGGCCGGCCTGCACGCCCTGGAACTGCCCGACGACGTGCTGGGACTCGTCCTGTCCCGGGTCGACGGCATCGGCGGATCGGCCCGGGAGGCATTGACCGTCGGGGCCGCCCTCGGCGGCCGGTTCGACCCGGCGATCGTCGTCGACGTGGTCGCCGAGACCGCCCGGGCCGGCGACGGGGACGGGGAGACCATCTTCCGGAACGAACCCGCCGGCGGCGACGACCCGGCGGACGTGGTCCGCAAGGCCGTGGCCGAAGCCGTCGACCGGCACCTGTTGGAGCCGCAGGGGACCGAGATGGTCTTCGTCCACGACCGGGTGCGGGAAGCCCTGCTCGGCCCACTCGACGCCGATCGGGCCGCCCGCCTCCACCTGCGCATCGCCCAGGTTCTCGAGCGCCGCTCGGCCCGAGCCGTCCCCGACGGACCGGACGCCGCCGACCCGGACCGGGCACCCGGGGTCCCCGACCGCCCCCGGCCGCGGCCCGACCTGGTGTACGCCCTGGCCCACCACTACCGCCTGGCCGGCGAGCTGGCCGACCGGCGCCGCCTCCACGAGACCTGCGGGGCCGCCGGGGAGCAGGCCTTGAGCGAGCAGGCCCCCGAGACCGCGGTGCCGTTCTTCGCCGCCGCCCTCGCCGCCGGGACCGGGACCGAAGACCATTCGTTCCGCTTCCGCTACGGCTCCGCCCTGCGGGAAACCGGTGACTTCACCGGGGCCATCGAGCAGTTCGAGGTCGGCGCCGAGCTGGCCCCGACGGCCACCGAACGGGCCGAGGTGCTCCTCGGGCTGGCCAATGTGTACGTGGCCTCCTGGGAAACCGCGGAGGCCTACGACCTGCTCCGCGAGGTGCTCACCCTGGTGGACCGGCCGGTGCCCACCGGCCGCCTGGGCACCTTCCGGGCCATGCTGGCCACCCTCGCCACCCTGCTGGCGGTGCCGCCCCGCCTCGACCGGGCCGAGGACCGCCTGTACGTGGAGGCCCACAACATCTCGGTGTACGTCAGTGGACAGGATCTGGCCCTGGGCCGGATGCTGTTCCACTCGATCTGCGCCGCCGTCGGGTCCCGCCGCCTGAGCCGGACCCACCCGGAATACGTGATCGCGGTCGCCGGGTTCGGGACGGCGCTGGGAACCGCCGGCCTCCGGCGGACCTCGGAGCGGGTGCTCAGCCGGTCGGAACGGGCGGCCGCGGCCACCGGTGATCCCCATCTCCAGGCCCTGGTCAGCTGGTGCTGGGGGGTGACCGCCTACCTGGCCAATTGGGACGACGGCCAGGCGTGGGCCCGGACCGTGCACCGGCACGGACGCTGGCTGGAGACGGCGAAGTACCTCGATGCCACCGCCAGCCTGGGCGCCTACGAAGCCTTCCTCGGTCGTAGCGATGCCCTGGCGTTGTGGAACAGTCTCGGACGGCGTCGGGTGGCGGCGGCCCCATCGCTCGAATTCGCCGCCCTCGTCACCTACGACGCCCTGATCGCCTACCAGCAGGGCCGGTTCGTGGAGGCGTCCCGGGAGATGGCCCGCATCCGGGAGCGCTTCGGGTCGATGGAGGCCAGCGGTGCCCGGCTCATCCTGCTGCTCACCGAGGTCCGTGGCCTGCTGGAACAGGACGACCTCGGCCCCGAGCTCGACGACGCCGTGGCCGAGATGTACCGCCTGGCCGGGGGCCCGTCCCGGATGGTGCGACAGTTCCGGGACGTCACCGTCTATCACGCCCTCGCCCTGCTCGGCTGGGCCCGACGGGTGCCGGACGGGGAACGCCCGGAACGGGTCGAGGCCGCCCGCCGGGCCGTGCGGTTGACCGGTCGAGAACGCCGGTCGTCGCAGGTGATGGCGGCTCAACCCATCCTCGAGGCCGATCTCCTCCTCCTCCAGGATCGGCCCGAAGACGCCTGGCGGAGGGTGGCGTCGTGGCGGCCGCCCCTTCCCGACGCCCCCCTGCTCAGCTACGAGGCGGCCCGGGTGCGGGCCCGGGCCCTGCTGGTCCTGGGCGACGTGGGTGAGGCGGCCCGGACGGCCACGCTGGCCCGGGAGATCGCCATCGAGCACGGCTGGCAGTATCGGGCCCGCAACGTCGAGGCCGAGTTCGGCACCGCCGTCGCCCCCTCCGGGCGGTCCGGCTCCTCCGGTCCCGGCGCGGGGACCCCGGCCCGTGCCCCGCGTTCCGTGGGCGGCCCCGGACGGTCGGAACGTCAGGTCGAGGCCCTCGAACAGGTGAACCGGGCCGTGGCCCGGGTGGTCGATCCCGACGACGTGGCCCGGGTGGCCCTGGAGCAGATCATCGCTCTGCTCAACGCCGAACGGGCCTTTCTGTTCCTCGTGGCCGACCTCGATCGGGCCGCCGACCACGACGGGATACCCGGCCCCGAACGGGCCGCCGGGAACGGCGGGGACGCCGGTGCCGGCGACCCGGGCCCGGATCGCCTGGTCCAACGCCTCGGCCGGGACGACCACGGCCAGGACCTGGCCGTGCTCACCGGTTACAGCGCCTCGGTGGTGGAACGGGTCCGGCACACCCGCCAGGCGGTGGTGGTCACCGGGAGCGACGAGGCCGAGGCCGTCGGGGCCCGGAGCATTGTGCAGCACGGTCTGCGCAGCATCATGGCCGCCCCCCTCGAGCTCGACGGTCGCCTGCTCGGCGTCGTCTACCTCGACAGCCGGTTGGCCAAGGGGATCTTCACCGAGGACGATGTCGGCGTGCTCCGGGCCCTGTGCACACCGATCGCCACCGCTCTCGAGACCTCACGGGCCTACCGCTTGGAGGCGTCCGTCGTCGCCGAGCGGCGCCGCCGCGACCTGGCCGAAGCCCTCCGGGAATCGGCGTCGCGGATGGCCGTGTGCGACACACCCCGCCAGGTGCTGCGGGTCCTCGTCGCCTCCACCCTCACCGCCCTCGGCGTCGACCGGGCCTGGATCGTGCTCGGTCCCGACCCGGAGCCCGGTGAGGCCGGCGGTGAGGATGACGGCGGGGCCGGGCCGGGCCCGGTCGACATCATCGGCGAGCGGGACGGTGACGGTCACGAGCCGCCACCGTCGGCTCCGGACGGCCTTCGGCAGCTCACCGGCCTGACCGAGCCGACGTCGGGGCGGCCGGGCGGGCCCGCGCCGTGGGATGCTCTGATCGGGTGGTACTGGCTCAGCCACCCCCTGGACGGGATGGGGTCGGGAAGCCAGCTGGTCATCGCCGGCGACCTTCCCGTCGACGACGATCAACGGGAGGTCTTGGCCGTGCTCGCCACCCAGGCCTCGACCGCCTACACCCGTGCCGCCCTGCTCCAGCGGGTCCAACGGTTGGCCACCACCGACGAGTTGACCGGCCTGGCCAACCGCCGCCACCTGTTCGACCTGGCCGACCGGTGGTTGGCCGGGTCGGACCCCGACGGACCGGCCCCGGCCGTGGTCATGGTCGACATCGATCGGTTCAAGCGGATCAACGACGACCACGGGCACCCGACCGGCGACGACGTGATCCGGGGCGTCGCCGGTCGTCTCCGGGACTGCCTGGGGCCCGACGACCTGATCGGTCGCTACGGGGGCGAGGAGTTCGCGGTGGTGATCGCCGACGGGAGGCGGGTGGCGCGGACAGCCGATCGGTTGCTGGCCGCGGTGGAGTCGGCACCCCTGGCGACCCGCAGCGGCGACCTGCCGATCACGGTCAGCATCGGGGGTGTGGTCCGCCGGGCCGCCGTCCCCGGTGCCGACGGTGCCGAGACGGTCGAGTCGATGCTGGGTCGGGCCGACGCGGCCCTCTACCGGGCCAAGGACGCAGGTCGGAACCAGGTCGTCATCGGCTGATCTCCTATGGGGGATCGCCTGTCCCCGGTCGGTCGTACGGTCGTGGCATGGTGCTCGACGTCCTCCTCGATCGGCGGTGTCCCGGGTGCGGTCGCGCCCACCGGGCGGTCTGCCGGGCCTGTACCGCCCGGCTGGAGCGGCACCGGTGGGTCGGTCGCCCGCCGGCCGTGGCCACCGCCGGGTCGGCGGTCCCGGTCACGGCCCTGTTCGTCTACGACGAGCTGGTGGCCAGGCTGGTGCTGGCGGCCAAGAACGGTGGCCATCGGGCGGTGGCCCGGTGCCTGGGGGCCTGGCTGGGTGACGCCCTGGCCCATCGGGCCCGGGCCGGGGGCGAGCCCGATCTGGTCACCTGGGTGCCGGCCAGCCCGGTGCATCTGCGGCGCCGCCCGTACGACCAGGGCGAGGTCCTGGCCCGGTCGGTGGCCGGCCGGCTCGGGATCCCGGCCCGCAACCTGCTGCGGCGCCGGGACCACCGGACCCAGGCCAACCTGGCCCGGCCGGATCGGCTGCGCGGTCCCGAACTCATCGCCCGATCCGGGCCCGGCCGATCGGCGCGGCGCAAGGTCCGGGCCCGGAGCACGGGTCCACCGCCGGGTTCGGCCCGGGCGCCGACGCGGATCCTGCTCGTCGACGACGTCGCCACCACCGGGGCCTCCCTGGCTCGGGCCGCCGACGCCCTCACCGCGGCCGGCTGGATCCTGACCGATGCCGCCGTGGTGGCGGCCGCCGCGTGATGTTCGATCCCGACCCCGGGGCGGCCCCGCTCGCCGAACCGGCGGGCGTACGCTTTGCTAGGGTCAATGACCCCCGCCCGGCCCTCCATTCGTGGACGTGCACGCCGACGGGTACCGAGATATTCCCGCCCGAGGAGGCAGTGATGGACGTGTCGGTGAGCGGTCGCCACATGACGGTGTCGGACCGTCTGCGGACCCAGACGGAGGAGAAGATCGGCCGGCTCGACAGGTATCTGGGCATGGAGCGGGCCGAGGTCCACTTCTGGGAAGAGCGCAATGCCCGCCGGGTGGAGCGCGAGTTCTGTGAGGTCACCCTGGTCGGCCACGGCCACCACGTCCGCGCCAAGGTGGCGGCCGCGGATGGCTACACCGCCATCGATCTCGCCGTCGACAAGCTGGAACGGCAGCTCCGCAAACTCAAGACGAAACTCGACCGCAGCCGGACCCGTGACCGGCCCCACCTGGGCGAAGACCTGGTCCCCGATCATCTGGTCCGTGAGGCGGCGGGTCTGGTGCCCGCGGACGGCCCCCAGGCCGAGGCCAGCGCCCCCGAGCCCATCTACCGGATCGTGAAGTCGAAACGATTCGAGCTCACCCTGCTCCACCCCCAGGAGGCGGCGCTGAAGATGGATCTGCTCAACCACGACTTCTTCGTGTTCACCAACGCCGAGACGGAACGGGCCGCCGTCCTGTACCGGCGTGATGACGGCCATATGGGCCTGATCGACGCCGAGTGAGCCGGCATCCGTCGCCGGGAACCAACGCCGTAGACTGGGTTTCACCATGAGCTTCCTGGACAAGATCCTGAAAATGGGCGACGGCCGCCGCCTCAAGGCCGCGCGGGCCATGGTGGAGCCGATCAACGCCCTCGAGCCCGAGATGGTCGCCCTCAGCGACGCCGAACTCCAGGCCAAGACCGCCGACTTCCGCCAGCGCCTCGACAACGGCGCCACCCTCGACGACCTGATGGTCGAGGCCTTCGCCGTGACCCGCGAGGCCGCTAAGCGGGTGATCGGCCAGCGCCACTACGACGTGCAGCTGATCGGCGGCGTCGCCCTCCACTGGGGGTCGGTGGCCGAGATGAAGACCGGTGAGGGCAAGCCCCTGGTCTCCACCCTCCCCGTCTACCTGAACGCCCTGGCCGGCAAGGGCGTGCACGTGGTCACCGTCAACGACTACCTGGCCACCTTCCACGCCCAGTGGATGGGGCAGGTCTACCAGTGGATGGGGATGTCCACCGGCCTGGTCATCCCGGGCAACACCGAGACCCGTTTCAAGCAGACCCAGTACAACTGCGACGTCACCTACGGGACCAACAACGAGTTCGGTTTCGACTACCTGCGCGACAACATGGCCCGCAGTCTCGACGGGGTCTCCCAGCGGGGTCATTTCTTCGCCATCGTCGACGAGATCGACTCGATCCTGATCGACGAGGCCCGGACCCCCCTGATCATCAGCGGCAAGGTCCGGGGCGCCGCCGATCTGTACTACCGGTTCTCCGATGTGGTCCGCCAGCTCGAACGCGATGTCCACTACGACGTCGACGAGGAGAAGCGGGTCGTGGCCATCCTCGACGACGGGATCACCCGGGTGGAGGAGATCCTGGAGGTGGAGAACCTCTACGACGGGGTCCAAGCCGACCTCGTGCATCAGCTCAACGTGGCGCTGCGGGCCAAGGAGCTGTTCCACCGCGACAAGGACTACCTGGTGGTGGACGGCGAGGTGAAGATCGTCGACGAGTTCACCGGCCGCATCCTCGACGGTCGGCGCTGGTCCGACGGCCTCCACCAGGCGGTCGAGGCCAAGGAGAAGGTCCAGATCAAGGAAGAGCAGCAGACGCTGGCCACCGTCACCCTGCAGAACTACTTCCGCCTCTACGACAAGCTCTCCGGCATGACCGGCACCGCCCAGGCCGACTCGGCTGAACTGGAGGCCACCTACGGCGTCCATGTGGTCCAGGTCCCCACCAACAAGCCGGTGATCCGTCAGGACGAACCCGACCTCATCTACAAGTCCGAGGAGGCCAAGTTCGCCGCAGTGGTCGACGATCTGGCCGAACGCCACGACCGGGGCCAACCGGTCTTGGTCGGCACCGCCTCGGTGGAGAAATCCGAGGTCCTGTCGCGGCTGCTGAACGAACGGGGCCTCGACCACGAGGTCCTCAACGCCAAGGCCCACTTCCGGGAGGCCGACATCGTGGCCCAGGCCGGCGCCCCCGGCTCGATCACGGTGGCCACCAACATGGCCGGTCGAGGTGTCGACATCATCCTCGGTGGCAACGCCGAGAAGCTGGCCGAGCGTGACACCACCGCCGAGGGCCTCGACCACGAGGTCGACGACGGGGCCGACTACTACCGGGAACGGCTCGACTACTGGACGCCGATCTGCGCCGAGGACGGCGCCAAGGTGCGCGACGCCGGGGGCCTGTACGTCCTGGCCACCGAGCGTCACGAGTCCCGCCGGATCGACGACCAGCTCCGAGGCCGGTCCGGCCGCCAGGGCGACCCCGGCGAGAGTCGCTTCTACCTCTCGCTCGAAGACGACCTGATGCGGATCTTCGCCACCGGGGCCATGAGCTGGGTGATGGACAAGGCCCTCCCCGAGGACGTCCCCATCGAGTCGAAGATGGTCACCAAGTCGGTGGAGCGGGCCCAGACCACCGTCGAGCAGCGCAACGCCGAGATCCGCAAGAACGTCCTCAAGTACGACGAGGTGTTCAACCAGCAGCGCATGGTCATCTACAAGCGCCGCCAGCAGCTCCTCGAACAGGGTGACTTGCGCGACGAGACCCTGGAGTCCATCGCGTCGGCCGCGTCCAGCCTGGTGACCACCCACTGCATCGACGAGTACGACGACGAGTGGGATCTCGAGAGCCTCCTGCCCGACCTCCGTTCGGTGTGGCCGACCGACCTGACCGTCGACGACATGCGGGCGGCCGACAATCGAGCCGAGCTCATCGAGATGGTGACCAACGACGGGGTGGCCCGGTACGAGGCCCGGGAGACCCAGCTCGGGGAACCGATCATGCGCCAGGTCGAGCGGCAGATCATGCTCCAGCTCATCGATCAGCGGTGGCGGGAACACCTCACCGAGATGGACCACCTCCGTGAGGGCATCAACCTGCGGGCCATGGGCCAGCGCGACCCCCTGATCGAATGGCAGACCGAGGGCTACGAGCTGTTCAGCTCCATGATGGCCAATCTGGCCGTCGACTACGTCCGGTACGTGATGCACGTCGAGGTGACCCGCCCCGCCGCCCCGGCCACGCCCACCGACGCCGGCAGCGCGACGGCGGGAAACGCGGCCCCCGCGGGGAACGCGGCCACGGCCGACGATGACGACGATGTGGTCGATGCCGAGATGGACACCGGTGATGGGGCCGAGCCTGCCGGTGACGGTGCCGCCCGCCGTTCCAACGAGGTCGAGGGCAACGGGGGGCGTCCGGGCGGATCCCGTTCCGACGCCGACCAACCGGCCGCCGTCGATGCCGTCCCGGGCCGCCCGGTCCCGGGCGACGGTGGCGGGACCTCCGGCGAATCCGGGGCCGGGCCGGTTCAGGCCCGGGGACGGGTCATGGCCACCCCGACGGTCATGGCCACCGAGACGTCCTCGTCGGATTCCGTGGTCGCCGTGGGTGACCCCGCCGATGCCGCGGCCCCGGCCCGCACCGTGGTCAAGGACGACTGGGACAAAACCCGACGCAACGATCCCTGCCCGTGCGGGAGCGGCAAGAAGTTCAAGGTCTGCCACGGTCGTTGACGGGGTGGCGCGTGGCTCCTCCCGGGCACACCTCGGGACTCGGGGCCGTGCGTCATTTTCCCGCGCCGGCCGCCCACCGGTTCCGGGTCCACCGTTTCGCCTCTACCGTGACCGTCCCCGATCGCCCCGAGATCGGGCCCCAACCCCTCTGGACCGATCATGGCTGATCTGACCGACGACATCGCACACCTCACCACCCAACTCGACGAGGCCCGCCACTACCTGCGGATCGAGGAGTTGACCGCCCGGCTGCCCCAGCTGGAGACCGAGATGGCCCGCCCCGATCTGTGGGACGACGCCGAACGGGCCCGGGCGGTGCAGACCGAGTTCACCGCGGCCCGGGACGACCTCGACCTCTTCCACGATCTGGCCCAGTCCATCGAGGACGTGGAGACCATGCAGGAACTGGCGGCCGAGGAGGCCGACGAGCAGCTCGAGGCCGAAGCGGTCGCCCTCATCGAGCGGCTCGGTCGGCGCTTCACCGAGTTGGAGCTGCGCGCCCTGTTCACCGGCGAGTACGACGAGGGCGACGCGGTGTGCGAGATCCACTCCGGCGCCGGGGGCACCGACTCCCAGGACTGGGCCGAGATGCTGTTCTTCATGTACCGCAAATGGGCCCAGCGCAACGGTTTCGATCTCGAGGTCACCTCCAGCCAGCAGGGCCAGGAGGCCGGGATCACCTCGGCGGAGTTCATCATCCGGGGTCGCTATGCGTACGGCTGGCTCCAGGCTGAGCGGGGCGTCCACCGCCTGGTCCGCATCTCCCCGTTCGACTCCCAGGCCCGGCGCCACACCGCGTTCGCCTCGTTCAGCGTGGTCCCCTTCATCGAGGACGCCACTGATCAGGTCGAGATCGATGACAAGGACCTCCGGGTCGATGTGTTCCGCTCCTCGGGCGCCGGTGGCCAGCATGTCAACACCAGCGATTCTGCGGTGCGTATCACCCACCTGCCCACCGGGATCGTGGTCTCCTGCCAGAACGAGCGCAGCCAGTACCAGAACAAGGAACGGGCCATGCAGATGCTGGCCATGAAACTGGTCGACCTGGAGCGTCAGAAGCGGGAGGAGTTCCTGGCCGGTGAGGCCGGGGAGAGCAAGAAGGTCGAATGGGGGAGTCAGATCCGCTCTTACGTGCTGCAGCCGTATCAGCAGGTCAAGGACGAGCGTTCGGGTGAGACATCCCCCAACCCGGACGGGGTGCTCGACGGTGACGTCGGCCCGTTCATGGAGGCCTGGCTGCGGTGGCGGCGCGCCGGCGCCCTCGCCGAGTGACCCGCTGGGTGTGCACCAGGCGTCAGGCTTGGGGCGATAGCCTGAACCCTGCGCCACGCCCCGGCGCCCGGCCCGCCCCCCGGGGGCGGCCGGCATGCGTTGACACGAGGTGGCCATGATCAGGCTGGAAGACGTCACCAAGGAATATCCCGGGCAGACCATCGCCGCCCTCCGCAACGCCAGTGCCGACATCGGCAAGGGCGAGTTCGTGTTCCTGGTCGGTCCGTCCGGGTCCGGGAAGTCCACCTTCCTTCGCCTGCTGAACAAGCAGGAAGAGCCCGACAAGGGGCGGGTCTTCGTGGCCGGCAAGGACATCGGGCAGATGTCGTCGTGGAAGGTGCCCAACCTCCGGCGCAACATCGGCTCGATCTTCCAGGACTTCAAGCTGTTGCCCACCCGTACCGTGGCCGAGAACGTCGCCTTCGCGCTGGAAGTGATCGGCCGGCCGCGCAGCGTGATCAAGACCCAGGTCCCCGCCATCTGCGAACTGGTGGGTCTGGGCGACAAGATGACCAAGTACCCGAACCAGCTCTCCGGCGGCGAGCAGCAACGCGTCTCGATCGCCCGAGCGTTCGTCAACCGGCCGCTGATCCTGCTGGCCGATGAGCCCACAGGAAACCTCGATCCGCAGACCTCGATCGGCATCATGCGGCTCCTCGACCGGATCAACAAGACCGGCACCACCGTGGTGATGGCCAGTCATGACCGGGGCATCGTCGACACCATGCGTCGTCGGGTCATCGAGTTGTCGCACGGTGAGATCGTGCGGGACGAGGCCCGGGGCGTCTACGAGTGACCGCCGGCGGATCGATCCGCCGAGGAGGATGACCAACCGATGGCGATTCGCGTCGATTATCTGGCCAAGGAGACCGGCAACAACCTGGTCCGCAACCCGACGTTGACCCTGGCCACCATCGTGACCGTGGCGGTCTCGCTGGCGCTGCTGGGGGCGTCGTTGCTGATCCAGCGCGGTGTCGAGGGGTTCAACACCCGGTTTAAGGACGACGTCGAGTTCATCGTGTGGATGAACACCGACGCGTCCCAGGACAACATCGACGCCACCGCCCAGTTCCTCGACAACTCACCGACGGTGAAGAGCTACACCTACGTCGGCAAGGAAGCCACCTTCGAGGAGTTCCAGACCTTCTTCCAGGAACAGCCCGAGGTGCTCGACCTGGTGGAGCCCGATCAGCTCCCCACCTCCTACCGGGTGGTGCCACAGGTGGCCGACCTGGCCTACATCAAGGCCGTGGGTCAGGAGATGGAGTCCCTCCCCGGGGTCCTCGGCGTCGACTACGCCGAGGAGTACATCAAATGGCTCAACGACACCACCAACATGGCGTCCTGGGTCATGATCGCCGTGGCCATGGCCTCGGCCATCGCCTCGGGCCTGCTGATGTACAACACGATCCGGACCGGGTTGTTCGCCCGTCGTCGTGAGGTCGAGGTCATGCGCCTGGTGGGGGCGACCAAGTGGTTCATCCGCATCCCGTTCATGCTCGAAGGCCTGTTGCAGGGGGTGATCGGCGCCATCGTGGCCTCGGTGGCCCTCTTCGGACTGAACAAGCTGATCGCCGTCACCGTCGGCGGTGAGGAGAACCTGCGATTGTTCCAGAGCTTCGCCCTCAGCTCGGGTGAGGTCGCCTCCCTGGCCGTGGTCCTGCTGCTCGTCGGTGCCGCCATTGGTGCCATCGGGGCCGGTGTGGCGGTCACCCGTTACCTCGACGCCTGACCCGGCAACGTTCATGGGGATCGGGCCATGATCTGGTTGGTGGCCGTACTGGCCGGAGTGGTGCTGATCGTGGCGGCGATGGCCGTCTACGACCTGGTCCAGACCCGGCACGCCATCCGACGCAACTTCCCCGTGATCGGCCGGCTCCGCTACGTGCTGGAGCGGATCGGCCCCGAACTTCGGCAGTACATCGTCACCGACAACGACGAGGAGCGTCCCTTCACCCGGGATCAGCGCCGCTGGGTGTACTCCTCGGCCAAGCGGGAGAACCCGTACTTCGGGTTCGGGACCGACAACCACCTCGACCAGCCCCAGTACGTCCTGGTCCGGCATTCGCCGTTCCCCTTCGAACCCGGGGGGAACCCACCGCGGAGCCCGGAGGACGTCCGGGTGCCGGTGGCCAAGGTGATGGGGGAGTGGCGGAACCGGCCCGGCTCGTTCCGTCCCGGCTCCGTGGTGGCCATCTCGGCCATGAGCTACGGCTCGTTGTCCGGTCCCGCGGTCGAGGCCCTCAACCGGGGGGCCGCGCTCGCCGGGGCCCTGCAGAACACCGGTGAAGGGGGGATCAGCCCGTACCACCTCAACGGGGGTGATCTGATCTACCAGCTCGGTACCGGCTATTTCGGCTCCCGGCATCCCGACGGCCGGTTCGACCTCGACCGGCTCGTCGAACAGGTGGAGCGGGCCCCGGTCCGGGCCATCGAGATCAAGCTGAGCCAGGGGGCCAAACCGGGCTTGGGTGGCGTACTGCCCGGGGAGAAGGTGACGGCCGAGATCGCCGCCATCCGGGGTTGCCCCCAGGGCCAGACCGTCCGCAGCCCGGCCCGGCACTCCACCTTCGACTCGGTCCCCACCATGATCGACTTCATCGAGGAGGTGGCCGACGCCACCGGCCTGCCCGTCGGTATCAAGTCGGCGGTCGGCCAACGGGCCTTCTGGTCGGAGCTGGCCGAGACGATGGACGACCGGGGCGAGGGCCCGGACTTCATCACCATCGACGGTGGCGAGGGGGGAACCGGGGCCGCACCCCTGGTGTTCAGCGACCATGTGTCGCTCCCGTTCCGGCCGGGCTTCGCCGAGGTGTTCGCCACCTTCGCCCAGCGGGGCCTCCACGAGAAGGTGTTGTGGGTCGGTTCGGGCAAGCTCGGGCTCCCCGACGATGCCCTGGTGGCCATGGCCCTGGGGGTCGACATGCTGGCCGTGGCCCGGGAGGCGATGCTGGCCGCCGGGTGCATCCAGGCCCAGAAGTGTCAGACCGGTCACTGCCCGACCGGGGTGGCCACCCAGTCGCCATGGCTGATGCGGGGTCTCGACCCGACCGACAAGTCGGTTCGGGTCGCCAACTACCTCCGCGCCCTGCGCTTCGAGCTGCTCCGCCTGGCCCACGCCTGTGGCCAACCCCACCCGGCCGGGATCGCCGGTGACGAGGTGGACCTGATGCAGGAAGGCGACACCATCACCACCGTGTGGGACCGGTACGGCTACCGGCCCGAATGGCGCAAGGGCCACGCCGTTCGCCTGGCCGACGTGGCCCTGCTCACCGGCTGAGTCCACCGCCCACCGGCCCGGCGCCGGGGGACTTGTGCCCCCACCGGGGATCTGTGATGGTGTCAGGCGATGAGCTTCGAGACCATTGCGTACGACGTCACCGACCGGGTGGCCACGATCACCCTCAACCGCCCCGACCGGCTCAACGCCTTCAACGGGGCGATGCGAAACGAACTGCTCGAGGTGTGCGACCAGATCGATGCCGACGACGAGGTGCGGGCCGTGATCATCACCGGGGCCGGCCGGGCGTTCTGCGCCGGGGCCGATCTCGAATCCGGTGGGGCCACGTTCGACGCCGGGGCTCAGGGCCGGCCCACCGACCAGGCCAACCGGGACGGTGGCGGCACCGTGAGCCTCCGCTTCTTCGAGCTCACCAAACCGATCATCGCCGCCATTAACGGGCCCGCGGTGGGCGTCGGCATCACCATGACCCTGCCCATGGACATCCGGTTGGCCGCGCCCGGCGCGAAGATCGGTTTCGTGTTTGCCCGGCGGGGCATCGTGCCCGAGGCCTGCTCCTCGTGGTTCCTTCCCCGCCTGGTCGGTATCAGCCAGGCCGCCCGATGGTGCTACTCCGGGCGGGTCTTCACCGCGGAGGAAGCGGCCGAAGGCGGGTTGGTCGAGCTGGTGGAGGACGGCGACGTGGTCGGCCGGGCCACCGAGATCGCCACGGAGATCGCCGTCGAAGCGGCCCCGGTGTCGGTGTCGCTCACCCGGCAGCTGTTGTGGCGGGGCCTCACCTTCGACCACCCGATGCAGTCCCACCGGGCCGATTCACGGGCCATCCAGGCGCTCGGTCAGATGGCCGATGCCCGCGAGGGCGTCACCAGCTTCCTCGAGAAGCGGCAACCGGAGTGGACCCTCGCGCCCAGCAAGGACCTGCCCGACGCCTTCCCGTTCTGGGAGGAGCCCGAGTTCAGCTGATCGGATCGACCGGCGGGTCGGCGGGGGTCCCCGGCCCGCCCGCCGGTTCGGCAACAACCGACGACCATCACCGACTTGTGTCGTCACGGCGACTAGTGTGCCAGCCGTGGTTACAGGCGGGCACCCGAGATACCGGAACGGCCGGCGGCCGCTGAGCCGCCCCCAGCAAGGCCGCAACGCGACGGGAACCGGTTCCCGGGGGCTCGACAGTGGAGCGGTGGATGGGTACGTTGAGCGGGTTTGGTCAACCGGAGTTTGAACGCGAGCCAGTCCTCCTGGGGGTGGAGCTAGGCCGCAAGAAGGTCCGTGCCGTGTCGATCGACGGCGAGGCCTTGACGGTGCGCGACGTGGTCGAGCGTCCGATCGTCACCGGGGACGGGCCGCGTGACCCGGACGCCGAGGAGTACTCCACCCGCTCAGCACTCGAATCGGCACTCAACTGGCTCGACGCCGGCCGGATCAACCGGGTCCCCGTCGGGGTATCCATCGGGTTCCCCAACTGCGGGGTGGGCAGCGGCCCCACTATGGGGAGCTGGTTGGCCGGGCTGTCCGAAGAGGTCGGCGGCCCGATCCTGTACTGCGGTGATGACGGGATCTCCTATGCCCCCGCCGACTGTGTGGAGTTCGTCCATCGGGTGTTCGACGGGATACCGGTTCGGGTCACCCGGGTGGATCTCGCCCCGGTGGCGGCCGGTCGCTGCCTCGGTCACCTGCCGAGCGCGGCGCTGACGCTCGGTTCCGGGGTGGCCTGGTCGGCCCGGGTGCTCAACAACAATGTGATGGAGGCGTTCGAGACCATCGACGGCTCCTACGACGAACCCCTCGCCGTGCTGTCGTCGGGCCGCCTGGTGGAGCTGGCGTCGTTGTCGGGGGTCGAGGTCGACTCCCGACTGCTGGAGCGTCGCGGGCTCACCGTCGGCACCCTGGCCCCCGCCGTGGGGGCGGCGATCGGCCTGCTCGACGAGAACGGGCCGAGCCTGGTGCGGGGGGCCCAGCAGGCCGGCACCCGGCGCACCCGACCCTCGTCCCGGGTGGGTCCCATCAGCTCCGTCTCCGCGTTCGACGAGCGCACCATGGACCTGGCCCGGGCCCAACCCCGGATCCGGGTGCGCGCCGGGTCGGCGGCAGGTCGCCCGCTCGACCCCGGTGTGGGGGCCCGCGCCCAGGTCGGGTTGCGGGATCGTCCGGGGGCGTGGGGGCTCGACGATCTCCCACCCCCGGACCCTCGGCCCACGGTGACCGACACCTTCCATCTCCGCCGGGTGTCCCGGCCGGTGCAGCGATCGCGGGAACTGCCCACGTCGGCCCCGCTGGGGCGGCGTGACCGGCCCAGTCCGGTGCCGGTCAGCGGTGATCTGCGGACCGTCGCCCCCCGGACGGTCGAGGAGTTCGCCCACCCCACCGCGGACCTCCAGCCCGGTCTCGACCGGATCGATGTGGCCATGATGGTCCTCGGCGGGATCGCCCTCCTCCTGCTCCTGGCCCTGGTGTTGGTGTGACCGTCCCGGACCAGCCGGCGGTGCGGATCCGCCACGCCATGGTGGCCGGTCTCGTCGTGGTGAATCTGGTCCTGCTCACCCTGATCCTGTTCAAGAACCAGCTCGGTCCGTTCGGCGGCCCGTCGTGAAGCGATCAGCCGAGTTGCTCCATCAGGGGAGCGACCCGGTCGAGGTAGGCCAGGGTGTCGGCCGGTGGGTGGGGCGCCATCGAGGCCGGCATGACGACGAGACGGTCGACGCCGAGTTCGACGTACCGCTCGAGCCGGTCGGGACGCAGTGAGCTGCAGAACACGCTGATCGGCACCGCGTCACCGTCCCGGCCGGCCTCGGCCAGCTTGTCCCGGAACAGGGCGATGGCCCCGGCGGGATCGGGCTTGCGGCCGTCGTTCAGGAGCGAGGCGTCGATCGGGCACCACTCGTCGGCGTAGGCGGCCGCGTGGCCGATCCCCACGGGACCGGCGTTCCCGAGGGCGACGGGGACGGTCCCTCGCACCGGCTTGGGATACACCCACGACGGACTGAACGAGTCCCACCGTCCGGTGAAGCCGGCCTCATCCTCGGTCCAGGCGGTCCGGAGGGCGGCCACCCGCTCCCGCATGGCCGAGTAGCGCGACCGGAAGGGGATCTCGGGACGGTGGTTGGCCAGTTCCTCGGCGTTCCAGCCGACACCGACCCCCAGGTGGAGGCGGCCCCCGGACAGCACGTCCAGGGTCGCTGTGGTGCAGGCCAGATCGAGCAGGTCGTGTTCGAGGACGAGGCAGATACCGGTGTAGAGCTTCAGGTCGGTCGTGGCCGACGCCGCGGACGCCAACGACACGAACGGGTCCATCATCCGCCAGTACCCCTCGGGAAGGTCGCCACCGGCCGGGTAGGGGGTCTCCCGCGACACCGGGATGTGGCTGTGCTCCGGCATCCACACCGAATCGAAACCGCGTGCTTCGAGCTCGGCGGCCAGAGTGTCGGGCCGGATCCCCCCGGCGTCGTTCAGTGACAGGAAGCCAAAGCGCACTGTTCGTTCCCCTCATGATCGGCTCGGCGGCCACGCTATTCGGCGGATGCCGAGGCGTCGAGCTGCCGCAGGGCGGGCCAGACCGCCACCACACCCACGATGGCCAGGGCCGAGGACCCCACGAGGACGGCCTGGATCCCGAAGCCGGCGACCAGGAACGGGGCAGCGAGCATCGGCACGATCGGCGCCCCGGCCACCACCATGCCCAGCGCCCCCATCACCCGTCCGGTGTGGCTCGACGGGGTCATCCGCTGGGCGAACGTCCGGATCATGGGAAACAGGGCCCCGACCGGGATCGACCACACGATGGCGCCGACGGCGACGATGAGCAGGGAGGAGCTGACCACGTAGAGGATGCCGCCGACCCCGGACCAGATGGTCAGGGCGCCGAGCACCCAGAACTCCGAGGCGTGGTCGCCCGCCTGCTCAACCGCGAGGGAGCCGACGAGGAGGCCGACCCCGTAGAGCGCATTGATGTAACCCACGGTGGCCAGATCGGTGTTGAGGACGTCCCGGAAATAGAGGGGCTCCAGGGCCACGAAGATGCCGAAGGCGAGGGGGGGCAGTGCCCCCAGATACAACAGGAGGCGGAGTCGGCGGGACCGCCAGGCGTAACCCAGACCGTCGAACACGGCCCGCTGATTCTTCCCGAGCGGGCCGGTCGGCGGGTCCCACGGGGCGGGAGAACCCAACACCGTCGGCAGATCGGCGCCGACCTCCGGCCGATGCTCCGGTGGGCGGACCCGGCTGATGATGGCCAGGGCGATCACCGAGGTGGCCGCATCGAAGACGAAGACCACATTGACCCCGTACCGCGCCACCAGGGGGGCGGCGAGGGCGGGCCCGATGATCAACGCCATCCAGTTGGCCGACTCCAACCGGGAGTTGGTGGCGGTCAGTTCGTCCACCGTCACCAGTTGGGGCGGGAACGACACGATGGCCGTCTCCAGGGCGGCGCCGGTGAACCAGGCCACGGTGGCCACCACGAGCAGCAGGGCCATCGTGTCGGCCAGGATCATGCTGAGCGTGGAGGGGATGAAGGCGGCCTCGGTCACGAGGATCACCCGCCGGGCATCGAACCGATCGACCGCGATCCCGGCGAGGGCGCTGCCGGCCATCGAGGCCACCGAGACCAGCATGGTCATGATGGTCAGGTCGGTGGGTGAGCCCTCGAGCACGAAGGCGGCCTTGCCCCACAGGCCGAGCAGGAAGCCGGCCTCGGCCCCCATGGCGGAGATCAGGCGGGCGCCGACCACCGCCATCGCCGCCGGGGGTACCCGCAGCCGCCACGGTGTCGCTTGCGGCGCGTCGGGTTCAGCATCGGGCGGCCGGGGTAGCCGGTCGTCCTCGCCCGGATCGATCGGCGGGTCGTCCATCTCAGTTGCTCACGCTATGAGAACAGCATCTCCCCAGGCAATGGTTTTCACCCGGTTTGTCGTTCGCGGTGACGGGGCCCAGGCCGGCCGTCGGCGGATCAGCCGCCGTCGAGGGTGGCTGATCCGTACCCCCCGTGGCCCCGCCGCCCGAGCCGGCGTTCCAGCAGGGCGAATCCGATGCCGGGGAGTCGCCGGATCAGTCGGGGTTCGCCGGATTGGATCGCTGCGTCGGCCTCGGCCTCGAGTTCGATGTCGGTGAGGCGCTGGTAGCGGCCGCTGGCCAACCGGTCGACCATGGCCCGCCGGGTCGTGTCCACGTCGTGCCACCCCTCGGCCGCCTGCCGCAGGTGGGCGTAGCCGGAGGCGATCAGGGCCCGGTGAAGGCGGGCGAAGTCGCCGTGGCCGAGATACACGGCGGCCACCTCCAGGATCGATCGTCCGGCGTCGGACTTGTCACGGTCGTCGAGCGTCAGGCTGCGGCGCAACAACCGGCGGACCTCGTCCTGGTCGGGTTCGAGCTCGGCCAGCCAGAGCCATAGGGTCATCCGGCGGCGGAGGGCCGAGAGCACCAGGAGTTCGCGGCGTTCGCCGGACGTCAGGTCGAGGGAACGGCGATGCCGCCAGAGATGGCTGAGATCGTCGCCCGACAGCAGCTTGTCGGCGCGGACCTGGTGCAGATCCGACGCCCGGGCGAGCAGGAAGGAGGGCTCGTCCATCACGGCCTCGGCCTCCACGACCTGGATGCGGGCCCCGGTGGGCGCGTCGACCAGGAGCCGGAGTCGCTCGGTGAGCTCGCGGCGTACGGTGGCGGCCGTGTCGGCCCGCCAGCGCCGGTGGTCGTCGCGGGAGGCGATCACGGTGGACCCGTTGCGGCGGACCAGCACCGTGCCCGCCGGGAAGCCGCCGGGGAGGTCGACGGTGGGGATCAGCGGCGGCTCCGGGGCCGGGGGCACCACCAGCCAGGTGGTCCGGTGGCCGGGCTCGGGGCGGCGGGCCACGGCAATATCGAGCCGGTCCGGGGCGATGACCTGCTGGAGGACGGCCCGGACCTGGGCCGCCTCGGGGTCCAAGCGGGCCGGTCCGTCCGTGGGTGGTCCGGCCGTCGGGCCGTATCCGGGGGTCGGATCGGGATCGGCGTCGAGTCGGTGCCGTTCCAGCAAGACGTCGCCGCCGCCACTGTTGGCCACGGCCACCAGGTCGCGCGCCAGGGTGAGGAGCTGGTCATGGTGGGAGCGGTCGGGGGCCATCGAAATCGACGATACCGATCTCGTCCCCGGGCCCGATCCGCTAGCGTGCGCCGCCGTGGCAACCCCCGAACCGCCCCGCAACCAGAAGCGGGTGGTGGCCATCGCCGTGATCGTCACCCTGGTCGCAGCCGTCCTGGTGTCGCTCCAGGGGATCCGTTCGTCGGTGACGGTCGAATCGGTGGCCTGGGGGGCCGATCCGGTGGTGGTGCACCTGGCCGCCGACCGGCTCACCGCCCTTCTCCCGATCCCCCTGGTCGCCATCGGCGGTCCGATCCTGGCCTGGATGGTCATCGGCCTGTTGGCCCGCTCCCCGGAGATCGAGGTGGGCCGGCGGGCCCGGACGGCCGGGGTGGCGACCGCGGCGGTGATCGGCCTGGTGGTGCCAGGTGCGGTGTATCTCACCGAGGATCGAACCCCCGACGCGGCGGCCGTGGCGGAGGGAATGGTCAACGGTGGGGGTGAGGTCGGCGCCGCGCTCCGCGACCCCACCTACGTGCCGACCGGGCCCGGCGGGCGACTCGAACTGGTTGATCCGATCGAGATCACCTACCGGGCCGGCGGCCGGGTCTGCGCCGTCACCCTCAGCGATCCGCTGAGGGCACAGGGGGGAGCGCTGCGCCTCTCCCCCCTGTGCCCTGGGGGGTGACCCGGCTCGGGCGGGACGGCGACGCCGACCCGCCCGGTTCGCTCAGTGCTCGTCCCAGTGGCCGTCGTGGGCGGCGTGACGGTGGCCGTCGTGGAGATAGTCCACATGGTCGCCGTGGGGGACGGCCTCGTGGCCGCAGTCGGGTCCGTGCTCGTGCTCGTGGTCGGGGTGGGGGGTGCAGGTCTCGCTCATGTGAACTCCCTTGGTGTGACTGGTTCGCGCCGTGCCGGTCAGCACGGCATCCTCTACACATTGCAATTTATGCATGTATTTGGTTTCGGACAACCCCCAGCCGTCCCGCGTTCGGGTGATCTCGGTCACGCCTCGGGCGACGGGCGCGGCGGGGTCAGCCGGCGTCGCGCTCGTTGGCGTGGCTGATGGCGTCGGAGGCGATGTGGAGGACGTGGTCGTCCTGGAGCGAGTAGGCGATTTCCCGGCCGCGTCGCTCGGTGTGCAGCAGTCGGGCGCCGCGGAGCACCCGGAGATGCTGGGACACGAGCGGCTGCTTGACCCCCAGTTCGTCCACCAGCTCGTGGACACAGCGGGGACCGTCCCGCAGGGCCATCACGATCCGGAGGCGCAGAGGATTAGCCAGGGCCTTCAACAGATCAGCGGCCGCGTCGACGTGCTCCACGTATGGCAAGGTACGCATGCGTGGCCGTCGACGCCAAGCGGACCGTGGCCGGCCGGGGTCGGTCCGACGGCTCAGGGAATGCCGATCATCTCCGTGCCGGAGGTCAGGTATACGGTTCGTTCACGAGCCACCCAACGTTCCATCCCGTCCGGTTCGAGCTCGGCGGAGAAGCGCGACCAGCCGTCGAGGTCGTCGAAATAGAGCTCGGCCATGCCGGTGAAGGGATCCGTCCCGGGCTCGACACTGTGGGCCACCACATAGCGCCAGCCTCCGACCCGGTCGAGGACGTCACACACGTTGGCGGCGTGGACGGTGAGCCAGTGGTCGACGAAGGCGGCGTGGTCGGCCCCGTCCCGAGCGGCGACGAGGATCGTCACCTTGGCGAAGCCCGACCGAGTCGACGGGAACGGTCTGCCGATGGTGTTGGGGGCGGCGGGCAGCCGGTCGTCCCCGGGAACGAACACGTACTCGGTCGTCGGCCACGGCACGTAGGGCTCGGCCCGCTCCTGGAAGCTGTCTTGCGGCGGGTCGCCGTGGGGGGCACGGGGCCGGGGGAGTGGTTCGTCCCACCAGAGCTGGGCCACACCGTCAAAGGTGTGCGGGCTGTCGTCGGGAGCCGGATCGAACACGGTGGCGATGTAGCGCCGGGCGTGGGGTTTCCCCTCGGCCCTGGCCGCCTCCTGGGCGGCGATGACGGGAGGCATGTGGTTGCCGAACCAGTGGGCGATCAGTTCCTCGCGGCTCGTCGTCGGTCGACGGGTGATCAGATAGTTCATCCGGGTGCCAGGCGTCGGGTCGGGTTTCATGAACGCATCCTGGCAACGGGGGGTGGTCCGTGACAAGCAGGCGACGGGCTCGGGCGGGGCACGTCGGTTCGGCCGCTCGCCCCCTGCGGGTCGCGCAGCTCCAGGACCGTGTGGCGGGCGAGCACCTCGAAGCCGGCGTCCGCCCGCAACACGGGCGCGTCCTCGCGGACCGCAACGGCGCCGATGAGGGTCATTCGACGAGGTCGATCGTGTCGTCTGCCGCTCCGACACCGTAGACCCGGACCTGGATCCGGCCGTCGGCTCGTGATAGGTCCAGCTCACCGAACGTGGCTCATCATGGGGTCGCCCTCAACAATCGACGGAAGGGAGTCCCACTGGCGCTCGATCTCCGCACCGATCACAGGCTGGACCTCGGCGAGGAACCCTTCCGCGCCACCGAGGATGGATTCGAGCGTTGACCGCACTGGGCGGTCTCAACCCCACCACGTAAGTGCTACGATGTAGAACGTGACTGAGGTTGGGATCCGAGCCTTGAAGCAGAATGCGTCGGCGGTGGTGTCCGAGGCCGCTGCGGGGCGGACCGTTACCATCACCGATCGCGGTCGTCCGGTTGCGCAGATGACGGCGATTCCGAACTCGAGGCTCCAGGCGCTCATCGATGCTGGGCGGGCCAGGACTCCGCGTCGTCGCCTCGCCGAGCTTGGTCCGCCGGCGCGCGGCGCGAGCCTGTCCGCGGCATTGCGGTCGATGCGTGACGACGAGCGTTACTGAGGTGGCGGCGTACCTCGACACGTCCGCGTTGGTGAAGCTCGTCGTCGAGGAGGCCGAGACTTCGGCGTTGATGGCTTGGGTCGACGCGGCTGGAATGGACATGGTCTCGAGCGATCTCGCTCGAACGGAGTTGCTGCGAGCGGTCCGTCGAGTTGCTCCGGATCGTGTGGTTCGCGCTCGGGATGTGCTCGACGCGGTGACGCTTGTCGAGTTGCCGACGCAGATCTTCGAGGAGGCGGCGCGCATCGATCCGCCGCTGCTTCGGACACTCGACGCGGTGCACCTCGCCGTGGCGCTCGACCTCGGTGACGATCTGGACACGATCGTCACGTATGACGAGCGTCTCTCGGAGGCAGCCGCCGCGAACGGCGTCCGCGTGACTGCACCGTCCTGATCGGCATGATCGTCGGGCGCCTTCGCGCCACCGAAGCTTCAGAGATGGACGGCGTCGGGTTCGGCCTACACCTCGAAGTCGGCGACGTCCCGGTAGCCGAGTCGGCGGTACATCGACCGCGCCCTCGTCCGGCGTCGGTGGTGACGACGCCGTAGACACCCACGACGTCGTCGATCGTAGTGTGATCCACAGTCGTGTCGTGCGTTCGACGTTCTGGCGGAACATCGAACGGAGGTACTCGGCGTCCGGGGTATCGAGCCCGTACCGCCAGGATACGAACTCGAACCACAAGTCGGCATGTGCGTCGAGCGACTCGTCCTCGGTCCGGCACACGGCTTCGCTCGCTGGCTGTCCTGGCAGGGCTGGTCGATGTCGCAACCAGCGGCTTCGTGCAGTTCATCACTGACCCCGACGACGTCTGGTCGCTCCTGCCGGTGGACCAAAACGGAACGCTCGGCTCGCTCGTGGGTCGGGGAGGATCACTCGCTCGAGCGCTGATGCACTCTCCAACGACCAACGGCGCCGAGCCGCGGACGGACGTCTGCAGTGCGCCCTGGTTTGGATCGCGCTCACGGCATTGGTGCCGGAACCCGGCTGATCGGGTGGTCTCCGTGGACGTCCGTGGGCGTCCGTGGGCGTCCGTGGGCGTCCGTGGGCGTCGAATGGTGGACCTAAGTAGAAGCTTCTCACACCCTCGTCCTGCGGTAAACACGCTGGTCAAGCGGGTATTGCGTTGCGGATCGGCCCGTCCGCGGTGCTCTCGGGAGCGTCAGAACACCGATTCTCGGGGTCCGAACGTGCGCGAATTGCAGATGTCTCAAACCCTTCTGCACCCCGAGCAGGTGGCCGACTTGGTGGACGAGTACCGCCAGGGCGTCCCCGTTCGGGAGCTGGCGGAGCGGTACGGCGTGCACCGCCAGACGGTTTCCGACCACGCTCGCCGGCATGGGCTGGCGCCGCGACACCGGACGTTGAGCGCCGACGAGCGCGCGCTGATCGTCTCGCTTCGGCAGGGCGGCTCAACGTTGAACGAGATCGCCGAGCGGGTCCGGGTGAGCGAGCGGACAGTGCGCAACATCTTGAGGGCCGAGGGCGCGCCCACGAGCGTCGACGCTCACGACACCGCCAGGGTTCGCTTGTGAGCGATCACCGGGTCCCGTCGTTGGGGATCATCGAAGTCCGACACGGGTCGCGGGTTCGGGCTGGCGGTGAGTGAGGCTAGCTGGTGGGGTTGGTGGCGGCGATCTCGAGGCCGTTGTGTTCGCGTAGGCGCCAGGAGGGCCCTTTGATGTTGAACACGACGGCGTTGTGCATGAGCTGG
>JBKDZN010000131.1:0-15585 GCA_047971245.1 Acidimicrobiales bacterium | reverse complement strand
TCGGCGATGGCCGAGAGGTGGAGGTCCTCGACCGTCCACCCCTCGAGCCGGCTGGTGATGTCGCAGGCCGTGAAGATCAGGCGTTTCTGTTCCTCGGTGGGAACATAGGGGAGCTCGCTGCGGGCCAGGGCCACCCACGCCCGGAGCACGGCCAACGTCCGGTTGGGGACGGGGTCGGGCCCCTGTTCCTGGCCGACCCCCGGGCGTGGTCGGGTCGCCAGTGGGGTCATGGCCGCGTCGAGGGCACGCTCGGTCTCGAGGAACCGGCGGGTCTCGAACAGGCAGATGACGGCGGTGAGCCAGCGGGCCGAACCGGGAACGAGCGGCTCCTCGTCGCCCAGCCCCCACCGGACGATCGCCGGTGGCGGATCCGAGCCCGGGGTGCTGGTCCTGGACGCCGCGTCATGGAACTCGTCCACGCGTTCCACCGAGACGTTCGGCGGGCGGTGGTCCCGGATCCCGTACCGGGCGATGAGGATCTGCTGCCGGTCGTCGGCGGTGGGTTCGGTGCGGTTGCGGAGCCAGGGCACCACCCGGACGGCCTCGTCGAGATCACCGAGGTCGATGTGGATGCTCGCGATGGTGCGGTCGGTGCGGTGCCGATCGCTGCCGGGGGTGGTCAGGCTGAGTTCGGCGGCTCTGGCCAGGTGACGCTGCGCCGGCTCGGGGAGGTGCTGGGCGGCTCGCACGGCTCCTGCCTCCAGGTGGAGCTCGAGCTCGAGCAGCCCCAGAGCCGGCCCGTCCCGCCGCACCGGATCGGGCAGGCGACGGGCGGCGTAATCGAGCTGGGCGGCGATGAGCTCGTCGAGGTCACGTGCGCTGTCGCCGGTGGTGGCGGCCACGATCCCACGGTGGGCGGACACGAAGTAGGGCATGACGGCCAGGGACCGGGTGAAGTGATCGTGGGCGTCGGCCCACGCCGACGCGTCGATGGCGCACCAGCCGGCTTCACTCTCGAGCAGGCCGCCGTGCCGGACGTCCAGCGACGGGGGAGGGCGGTCGTCGAGCCAGGCCCGCAATTCGTCGAGCTGGACCTGCCCGGTCAGGTGGCCGTCGCCGCCACACACCAGCCGGCAGACCAGGTGGGCATCCCGTGGACAGCCGAGCAGGCGCAGGCTCCGCACCAACCCGATCCAGGCGGTGACGCTGTAGGGCTCCCGCCGGAGGGCTCCCTGCAGGGTGGCCGCGGCGCGGCGAGGGTCGCCGATCTGGAGTTCGGCCCACGCCCCGGCGGCCTCGAGGTCGGCGGGTGGGTCGACACCGGCCGACCGGTACTGGTTGAGATAGCCCGACACGTCGCCCCGGACCGCCGGCAACATCCGGCGGCGGCGCTTGATGTCGACCAGGCCGGCCCGGCCGTCGACCTCGGAGTCGAACCAGGGGGAGCCGCTCAGCTGGGTGTAGATCTGCTCGGCCTTGTCGAGGTCGGCCACGGCGAGGGCGCTGCGGCCGAGCTCACTCCACAACAGCTCGACGGTGTCGTGTTCGGCGGTGGGGGCCTGTGACGTGAGCGGCTCGGCCGCCGGGTCGAACCCCTCGATCCGGCCGCTGGCCGAGCCCATCTCCCGCTCGAGGGAGATGCGGTGGGCGTCGCACAGGGCGGCCGAGGGATGGTCGGCGGGGAGCAGATCGAGCCAGTGCCACGCCGGGCCCCCGTGGCCGACGGTCCGCAGGACCCGCACCACGGCCAGAACGGCGCGGATGTGGGCCTCGTCGAGGGTCGAGAGGGCTTCCCGGGCCTCCGGGCTCACGGCCTCGGATCCGGGCTCGGGCGTCGCCGCGGCGTCCGGCCCGGTGAAACGTCGTAGTTCGGCGGCGAGCCCGGGCAGGCCCCGGGTCTCGAGCAGCTGGGCGGCCAGGTCGAGGGCCTGGGCGCGATCGTTGAGCATCAGGGCGTACAGGGGCCGGGCGTAGGAGTGGACCGGCGGCTCGGCCTCGGGGGGAGCGGGGACGCCGTACTCGATCGATCGGTGCCGGTCGGCGCAGCGGATGGCGGCCATGGCGGCCTTCGGCTTGGTGGCCGCGTGGGCCACGGCCAGGTGGCGGAACAGGCTGGCCAGATACCGGGACTGGGTGAAGCGCACCGGACGGCCGTTGGCGGTGGCATCGAACGCCTCCTGTTCCAGCCGTCCGATCCGGGTCGTGAGTTCGTCGATGCGACCGACGCGCCGGAGGCCGAGGGCCCGCCGGGTGCGGGCGGTGGCCACCCACAGGGCTCCGTGCACCAGGTCGCCGTGCCGCTCGGCGAAGCGCTCGATGTGCTCGTAGGCCGTTCGATACTGGCGGTGGTCGAGCTCGAGCGCGATGCGCTGATAGTCGAGCTCCACCTCCATCGTCGACAAGCCGAGCACCCGGTCCGGTCGCTTCAGGCGGTTCTGGACGTGGAGCTGCTCCTTGGCCGAGCCGATCAGCTCGGAGACCGTCTCATAGGCCGGGAGCGGTGCGACGCCACCGCCCAGATATTCCCGGCGGGCGGCGCGGATCTCCATCAGGAGATGCTCGGGGCTGCCATGACCGAGATACGTCTCGATCTCCTGCACCCAGATCCTGAACGTGTCCCAATCGGCGGGTTCGCGTCGCCGCTGGTGGATGAGGAGCCGGCTGGCCAGACCGTGCAGGACCGCGGCGAACGGATCACCGGCCGCCAGCGCGGGTCCGATCACCCCGATCGCGTGTTCGTACTGCCCGAACTCCAGGCAGATCTGAGCTCGGACCACCCTGGCTTCGGCGGGTAATTCAACCCAAGCTTGTTTGAAGTTTCGGCTCGAAAGGTCTTCGGGGTCGGTGAGGGGCTCTGGCGGTGGGCTCATCGTCGAATCCTGCGGCGGTAGGTTCGTTCAGGCGCCATGGTGGTGGTGTTCTCGGTGGTAACGGTCTACATGCCGGACTGATATAGCGACAAGTTGCTGCGTCGACATTGCGTCGAGATATCGCGTCAACTTCGACAAAGGACAGGTGTGTCGCGGTCGTGGGGGCATGAACGGTAGCGCGCCGTGGGTGGCTGGTCGCCGCGTCAGGCCGTCGGGTAGGGTTCCGCACCGATCGATGAGCCGAACGTCACACCGTGAAGGAGTTGGCCGTGAGTGAAGTGCGTTGGATCGAGAACCACCCCTACGGGGAGCGGACACCGTTCTGGACCCGGGCCAATGTCGGGGAGGTGCTCCCCAAACCGCCCCGGCCGCTCTCCTGGGATCTGGGTTGGGCCAACGGGGGTTGCGTGGCCGGCTGGCGGGACTGCGCCGTGCAGCGCCTGGGTGTGGAGGAGCACGAGCTCCACCCCGACCGGGACCGGTGCGATTTCGTCGGCCTCATCGGAGGCTACGGGTATCTGGGCGCCACCTGGATCCGTCTGTGGGCGGAACGAACCCCTGGCATGTCGGCGGCCGACATCGACGCCGCCTACTTCGGCGACCATCCCGATGTGCCCCCGTACGTGGCCGAGCCGTGGCACGACAACCCCCACACCACCGAGGTGATGACCGCCTACCTGGGGTGGGTGATGGGTGACATGGACCAGTCGGAGCTGGAGGGCCAGCGGCTCCAGGCCCGGGAGATCCGGGCCGGTCGTCCCGATCTTGCCGCCCTGTCGGACCAGGAACTGCTCGATCTGGCCCGGTCGCTCCGGCCGGTCTGCCGCGACATGTTCAACATGCACATCAACCAGAGCGGGGCCGCCTCCATCGGGCCGGGGGTGATCGGCGCCGTGTGCACGGCTGTCGGTCGGCCGGAGGCCACCATGCGGCTCCTGGCCGGTCTCGGTGGGGTCGACTCCGCCGCCCCGTCGTTCGCCCTGTGGGCATTGTCGCGGCAGGTCCGGGCCGATCCCGCGCTCATGGCGCACTTCGACGCCGGGATCGACGGCCTCTACCAGCGGTTGGTCGGCGACGAGCACGCGGCCGGTTTCGTGGCCGACCTCCAGGAATTCCTGGCCGAGTTCGGCTCGCGGGGGCCCAACGAATGGGACATCGCCTGGGAGACGTGGGAGACCGATCCGGACCTGATGTTGGCCCTGATCGACCCCATGCGCCATCAGGGCGACGAGGCCGACCCCACCACCGCCAACACCGCCCGTGAACGGGAACGGCACGAGCTCGCCGACGAGATCGCCGGCCTGCTCGGTGGGGACCCGGACACCTTGGCCCAGTTCCGGGCCGCCCTGGCCAGCTCGGAGGTGTTCATCCCCGGACGGGAACGATCCAAGACGAACATCATCCGTGTCATCAACGAGATCCGGATGGCGGTGCGGGAGATCGGCCGCCGGGCCGTCGAGCAGGGCCACCTCGAGGATCCCGCCGAGCTGTGCCTCCTGTTCGAGGACGAGGTGCAGGCCCTGATCGACGGTGAGCTCGGTGATGTCGCCGGGTTGCTCGCCGGCCGCCACGCACACTATGAGTACCTGTTGACGCTCGAGCCCCCGTTCATCATCAACGGTCCGCCGCCGCCCCATTCGGAATGGTCGCGGCGTGGCGAGCGGGAGATCCCGATGGCCGAGCCGGGCGAGGCCATCCAGGGCGTCCCCGGCTGCCCGGGCACGTTCCGGGGTCGGGCCCGGGTGGTGTTGGACCCGTCACAGGGCGGCGCCCTGGAGGCGGGAGACGTACTCATCGCCCCCCACACCGATCCGGCCTGGACCCCCCTGTTCGTCCCCTCGGGTGGGGTGGTGGTCGACGTCGGCGCGGCGCTCAGCCACGCCATCATCGTCAGCCGGGAGTTGGGGATCCCGTGCGTGGTGTCGGCCACCGACGCCACCGTCCGGATCCCCGACGGGGCCATTGTCGAGGTCGATGGCGATCGCGGCCTGGTCACCGTGGTCGAGGTGCCCTGAACCGGTCGACGTCCGGCCTCGTCGGGGGATCCATCTGGGCATGGTTGCCCGCTGTGCCGAGGGTTACGGGGCGCCGACCGTGCCGGCCCCCGTCCCGCCGGTACGCTCGGCGCGCAGGAAACCACCACCCTGTACAGGGCCGTACAGGACGACCACCTCGATCGGCCCCGACGGTGATCACCGCGCCCCCGGCGAGCCTCGGCTCACCGGTTTCCGGGCGGGCTCCACTGGAGACGGCCGGCGGTAGCGAAAGGGCCGGACCCGATGACCGACGATCCCGTGGTGAAGCGACACCGGCATCTCGAGCAGATCGCCATGGTCGCGCTCGAGGCCGGTCGGCAGCTGAGTGAGACCGGGGCCAAGAGCTCGGTGGTCAGCGCGGGCACGAAGAAGATTGCTGAGGGGCTGGGGGCCGAGCATGTGTACTGCCGGGTCGGTTATGCCTCCCTCGCGCTCACGGTCACCCACGGCCGGAACACCATCACCCGGATGGTCGAGGTGGGCCCGCCCGGGGTCGACATGCGCCTCAACCACGAGTTGCGGGAGCTCTGCCTGGCCACGGCGCGGGGCGGTTTCGGTCTGGACGAGGCCGCGGGCCGCCTCCGCGCCCTCGGTGGTGAGGTGCCGCGTCATCCTCGCTGGCTCGGGGCGGTGGCGGTGGGGATCGCCTGCGCCGCGTTCGGGCGCCTGCTCGGCGTCGATTGGCAGGCGGTCCTGCCGATCCTGTGCGGCAGCGCCGCCGGTCAATGGCTCCGGGCGTCGCTGGTGCGGCGAGGCGTCAACGTCTTCGTCATCGCCACGATCGTGGCCTTCGTCACCGCCTCGCTGACCGGCCTCGGGGTGAGTGCGGCCGGCAGCCAGATGGTGCCGATGGCGATGACGGCCTCGGTGCTGCTGCTGGTGCCGGGAATCCCGGCGATGAACGCCCAGACCGACATCATGGAGGGCTACCCGACCATGGGCAGCGCCCGGTTCGTCACGGTGACGATGCTGTTGATGTTCATCACCCTCGGGCTCGGGGCGGCCCAGCTGCTCCCGCTCGACGGCGGGGATGTCCTGCACCTCCAACACGGTCTGGTGCACCAGGCCTTCTTCGGGGCCGTGGCGGCGGCGGGCTTCGGGGTGCTGTTCAACTTCGGTCCGTCGCAGTTGGGCTGGTCGGCGGCCGCCGGGGCCCTGACCCTCACGGTCCGCACGGCCGGGCTCGACCTGGGCTGGAACCTCGTGGTCTCCTCCTTCGTGGCCGCGGTGACGGTGGCGATGGCGGCGGAGCTGTTGCGTATCGCCCCGTTCGAGGTCATGCGGCCCCGTAGCGTCCTGGCCGTCGCCGGCTGTATCCCGCTGATCCCCGGTAGCGCCGCGACCAACTGGATCATCGGTCTGCTGGAACTGACGGCCCAGAACCCGGTCGATCCGGCGGCGAGCCTGCAGAGCGCAGCGATCGCCGGGCTGCGCGTCGTGTTCACCGTGGGGGCGATCGGCTCGGGGCTGGCCATGGTGCGCACCCTGGTACGACATTCCGAGTTCCCGTGATCCGACTTACCGACGTTGGTTCAATAATCGAGCAAAACCTCATCGACATCGGCGTGGGTTTCCCGCCCCGGCACATGATCCAAAATGGCAGCGGATGATATCCGGTAACGACTTGTCGGCTCCTGGGTAATTACGCTAGTTTTCGTTGTCCAACGACCTCGCTGTTCGACCACAGGTACGCCCCCCATCCCGTCGGGGGGCGGGTCGGCCGGGAAAGGGGTGCAAGGTGAGCCTGGCAACCCGCCGCTCAGGGGCCTTGTTCAACGGTTCGACGTCCAACGGGCCGGCCGCGGATCGGTGGCGACCGTGAACCGCCTCGGCCCGCAGGACACCGGCCCGCAGGGTCGGCCATCCGACGTCCAGCTCTGCGACGCCGGCGGGGATCCGGAGGGTTCCCTCGACGGTGGCACCGCCCACGTTCGGGGTCGCCGCCATCTCGGGGTTGCGGTCCTGGTACGCCATGTGGAGCAGGGGTGGATCCTGCCACGCCGGGCGTTCGGGCGGTCGTTCTTCCCCGGGGCCTGGTCGGTCAGCTCCTGGAGCCATGTCCGGCCCGGTCGGACCCCCGAGGCCGCGGCCCGGCACGGGGTGGAGGAGGAGCTCGGCTGTCGTATCACCGGACTCGAACCGTGCGGCCGGTTCACCCACCGCGCCATCGACCCCCGTTCCGGCTTGATCGAACACGAGCACGTTCACGTGTTCGTCGCCCTCACCAGTGACGACCCGCGCCCCGATCCGGCCCGGGTGGCCGAGCTGGCCACGGTCGACACCCTGGAGCGAGCCCACCACTGGTTACGTCACGACGGCGCGCCGGGCGCCGCCCGCGCCGTCGATCTGGCCCGGCGTCACCGGGTCCACGTCGACGGCCGGGCCCCCGTCGGCCCGGGTCACCCCGGCGCCGACCGGGACGGCGGAGTTCCGGTGGTGATCACCCAACGGCCCCGGGACCGGACCGAGGTGGTGTCCCGCTACACCATCTTCGCCGGGGAGACCCCGTCGGGATTCCTGATCAGCCACGGGTTGTACGGCACCTTCGACCTGATCCCCCGGGCCCTGCACGAGATCCTGTTCGCCAACCGGGTCCGGGGTCACGCCCCCCGCTTCGGCCGCTGGTCGTCCGAGGTCACGGCCGACGACGGCTGTGCCGGGCGGGACCGGGGAGGCGAGGTGGGGTCGGGCCGGTCGCTGGAGACGATCACCGACGAGGATCGCGCCTTCCTGCGGCGCCGGGGCTACCTGGTGGGGGCGGGTACCGACGAGCTCGGGGCGTTCACCGCGTATTCGAAGCAGTTGCACGAACGGCGGCGCCACGATCTCGTGTTCGTGGTGATGCCGGCGTACGACTGCAACCTCCGGTGCGACTACTGCTTCCAGGATCACCTCCGCCACGACCCCCACTACCGGCACATCCTGGAGCCGATGACGGTCGAACGGGCCGACCTGACCGTGCGGGCCATGGCCGACATCGCCCGCCGGGCCGGTTTCGACCCCGACCGGCACCATCGCTCCGTCGGCCTGTTCGGTGGTGAACCGCTCTCGGCCCGCACCGAGGTCGCGGTCCGGTACCTGGTGGCCCGCCTGGCCGATGAGCAGGGCATCGCCCTGTGGGCGGTCACCAACGGCACCGACCTCAAACGGTTCAGTGATCTGCTCGGCCCCGATCGCATCGCCGGCCTCCAGATCTCCGTGGACGGCCCCCGCGACGAGCACGATCGCCGCCGGGTCGGTGCCGACGGTCGCGGTTCCTACGACCGGATCGTGTCGGGGATCGAGCGGGCCATCAGCCGTGATTGCCGGGTCGACCTGCGGGTGACGGTTGATGCCCGCAACCTCGGGTCGTTGACCAGGCTGCTCGACGACGTCGAAGCCCGGGGTTGGCTCGCCTCACCCCTGTTCACGGTCAACGTCGCTCCCCTGCATCCGGGCGGCCCGGGCGCCGATTCCGACCTCATGATCGGGCATCTCGGCCTGAGCCGGGGCCTCGACGCCGCCGTCGACCCGCGCCTGGCCCGTCTGGGCACCGTGGATCGGGATCTGCGGGACCAGATCCATACCGTGCTGGCCACCGGAGATTCGCCCGACCGGTCCGGCCAGTTCTGCGCCGCTGCCAGCAGTATGTACGTGTTCGACCCCGTCGGTGATGTGTACGCCTGCTGGGAGCGGACCGCGGCCCCGGCGACCCGGATCGGCTTCGTCACCCCCGATGGCCGGTACCGGGCCAACCTCCACCAGGAGCTGCACTGGCGGAACCGGCTCGTCGGTACCCACCCGGTGTGCCGGCGGTGCCCCTACGCCCTGTGGTGCGGGGGCGGCTGTGCTTCCCAGGCCGAGATCGGGACCGGCCACGCCGACAGTCATCTGTGCCAGGGGTACGCCGGCCGGTTCAACCGGGCCGCCCGCGACGCCGTCGCCCGGCTCGTCGCCGGTGTCCCCGCGCCGGGGCCGGCCCGTCCCCCCGCCTGCAGCTGAACGACCGGCCCCACCTCAGCCGGGGCGGTCCGGATCCTCGCCGGCCGACGGGGGATCGGCGCTGGTGCAGGCGGCCGGGTCCACGGGGTCACCATCCTCGCCCCCGGACGCCGGGGGGTCGCCCCTGCCGGTGCCGGGACCGATGGTGGCGGCGATCTTGGCCACGGCGTCGGCCACCGTCATCTGGCTCTCCTCCAGGAGATGGGTGGCGTCCGCCGCGCTCAGCAGATCGCGGACCTGCCCGATGTTGTGGGCCAGCAGCATCCCGATGTGCTTGCGGCCGAGCTCCTTGCTCAACCCGGCCAACATCTCCACCGCGGTGATATCGATGACGGGCACGTCGGCCAGATCGAGCACGACCCCACGGGTGTCGTCGTCGATGTGCCGCCGCACCGCGTCCCGGACGTTGTCGGCGTTGGCGAAGAACAGCCCACCTTCGGGCCGGAGGACCACGATCCCGTCCGCGGTCTCGGCCGTCGGGTGACGGCGCACATCCACCCAGGGTTCCCGGTCGACCAGCTGCCCCAGGACGGCGACATTGGGGCGGGACGACCGGTAGACGAGGAGGGTGATCGACACGGCGATGCCGATGAACAGGCCGGCGAGGGTGCCGAAGATCAGCACCCCGGCCATGGCCGCGGCCGCCGCGATCAGGTCGACCCGGGCCAGGTTGCCGTAGTCCCGCTTCAGGTTCGCGGTGTACACCCGTGACAGCCGCACCAGGATCTTCGGGTTGGCCAGCTCGGCCACCGCGGCCACCACCACGGCGGCCAGGGTGGCCTCGGGGAGATTGGTGAACAGCGAGGTGACGAGCAGGGTGGGAATCACCAGGATGGCCACCACCAGCCCGGAGATCTGGGATCGGGCACCGGCCGAGTCGTTGACCGCCGTCTTCGACAGCGACCCGTTGACCACCATTCCCGAGGTCAACCCGGCACCGAGGTTGGCCGCACCCAACCCGGTCAGCTCCTGGTTGGGGTCGATCTGGTAATCGTGTTCTTCGGCGTACGTGCGAGCCGCCCCCAGCCCCTCGGCGTAGCCGACCATCAGGGTGCCGAGGGACGGGCCGACCAGGCTGGCGTACTCGGCGATCCCCAGATCGGGCAGGCCGAGGGCGGGGAACCCGGAGTCGACCTGCCCGACGACGGCCACCCCCTTGTCGGCCAGGTCGAGCACGGTCGACAGGGCGATGCTGCCCACCAGGGCAACCAGGGGGGCCGGGATACGCGGCACGGTAGCCCGCAGGCCGAGCACGACGGCCAACGATCCGAACCCCACGGCCATGGTCCAGGCATCGGCATCGCCCAACGAGGTGACGAACCGGTAGATCTGGGTGCCGATGTCGTCGCCCCCGCCGTCGATCCCGAACAGCTTCGGTATCTGCCCGGCCATGATGCTGATGGCCATCCCGATGATGAAGCCCTTCATGACCGGTTCGGAGATGAACGAGGCCAGGAACCCGAGCTTGACGACCCCAGCCAACAGTCCCCACAGGCCGACCATGAGGGCCAGACCCGCGGTGAGGGCGGCCCCGTTGCCGTTGGTGCTCAGCTCGGCCACGGTCGCCCCCGACAGGGCGGCGGTGGCGGCCATGGGGCCGACGACGAGCTGGCGCGACGACCCGAACAGGGCGTAGAAGACGAGAGCCGGCGCAGCCGCGTAGAGACCGACGATCGGGGACACGCCGGCGATCGACGCGTAGGCCATGGCTTCGGGGATCAGCACCGCCCACACGGTGATGCCGGCCAGCAGATCGGGCGTGATCGAAACCGGTGGTCCGTCACGGAACGAGGGCAGGAGGGACACGGACACGGTTCGGCTCCGATCTGGGTGCTCGGCAGCGCGGGGCACGGTCGGTGGGCTCGGGAGCGGGGCCGCACCGGGGAGGGCGGCTGTCATCGTAGGGAGGCCGGCGGCCCCGATCAATCGGTTCGGGTCATCCCGGGGGCGAGGGCCGGCGGGGTCGGTTCGTGGACGCGACCCGGCGGTCGACGCCGGCGCTCGCTTCGATGGTCCCCGGCCTGGGACACTGACCCCATGCTGGTTCTCTCCACCGACTCCGGTTCGGTCCGCACGCTCACCCTCAACCGCCCCGAAGCCCTCAACGCCCTGACCCCCGCCCTGCTCGTCGAGCTCGGCGACGCGCTGGCCCGGGCCGCCGACGAGGCGTCGGTGCGGGTGGTCGTGCTGACCGGTACCGGCCGGGCGTTCAGCGCCGGGGTCGACCTGAAGGCCCTGGCCGACGCGCCCGTGGATGGTGGGGACGTGTCCGACGCGCTCAACGCCCCGGCGCGACGGGTCACCGAGCTGCTGTCCGGCATGCCCAAGGTCACCCTGGCCAAGGTCAACGGGTTCTGCTTCACCGGCGCGCTGGAACTGGCCCTGGCCTGCGATCTCATGATCTGCGACGAAACGGCCAGGATGGGTGACACCCACGCCAAGTTCGGCCTCCGCCCCACCTGGGGAATGAGCGCCCGGCTGGCCCAGGCGGTCGGCGTCACCCGAGCCCGGGAACTGTCCTACACGGCCCGGACCTTCATCGGTTCCGAGGCCGCAGCCATGGGGCTGGCGGCCGCGGCCGTGGCCCCGGACGACCTGGACGCGGCCGTGGCCGAGATGGCCGAGGCGATCGCGGCCAACAGCGCCGAGTCGATCGCCGCCTACAAGGACCTCTATCGCCACCAGCAGGATCTGGGCCTGGCCGATGGGCTCCGGTTCGAGTACTCGGCCCTGTACCCCATGTCGGGGGCGAGCGATCGGATCGCTGGTTTCGGCCGTTCCTGACGCCACAATGGTTGCGGATACGTGACGAAATCACCCCCGGGGCAGGTCTCCCGGGTGGGTGGCCGTCACGCGTTCGCACCAGTAGACCCGCCGGTAGGTGCCGGTGAACGAAAGGATGTCGACGCTCATGTCGCCGTGGCGAGCATCGGTCCACCACATTCACCTGATCAGCAACGACTTCGATCCGTCGCTCGAGTTCCATCGCCGGTGGTTCGACGCCGTGGTCCTCGCCGACTTCGTCTACGCCGGGGCCCGCAACGTGGTCATGGGCGTCGGGTCGAGTCGGCTCCACCTCCACGGGAGACCACCCCGGGTGCTCGGTGCCCCCGCGCTGCCCGACCCGACCCAGAAGCACATCCGCCTCCGGGTGGCCCGGCTCGAACGCCTGGCCCGGGAGATGACGGACGCCGGGATCATGCTGGTCCGGGGGGTGCAGCGTTTCTTCGACGGCAGCTACCTGACGGTCGAGGCGCCCGAGGGGGTGGTGCTCGAACTGTTCGAGCCCCGTGCCACGCCCTGGTCGCCCTGCACCCAGCCCTGGTTCGACCTCGACGGGTCGAACCGGCGCCTGCAGTCGGTGCCGGACTCCCCGGCGTCGAGCCGGGCGGCGCCGGGATGGCGCCTCCGTCCGGCCTCGTGAGGGCATCGGCCCGGCCCGGACCCGGGTCTGCGGCCCCGCCTGGCCGGCCGTGCCCCCGGCATCACCCGAATGGTACGCTCGGTCCGAATCGCGACGGGCCGTGGCGCGATGACCGGTACACCACCGGGTCGCGCGCCCACCGCCCGGATGCCGGGGAAGGGTGGGACCAGGCATGACCGAGACTCGCGGCGGGGAGCACGCCCGACGGACCCGCCTCCCGGGCGCACCGGAGCCCATGGCCACCTGGCCGGGGGCCGACGGGATCACCATCGCCGGTGATGTGTGGGGCCCGGAGGACGGTCCACTCGTGATCCTGCAGCACGGGGGAGGTCAGACCCGCCACGCCTGGAAGGGCGCCGGTCAGATCCTGGGCGAGGCCGGCTACCGGGCCGTGGCCATCGACGCCCGGGGCCACGGCGACTCGTCATGGTCGGACGCGGGCCGGTACGACCAGCGGGACATGGTCAACGATCTGGTGTCGGTCATCGACGCCCTCGGCGGCCGCCGCCCGGTCCTGGTCGGGGCCTCGATGGGGGGTGGGGTGAGCCTGCACGCCTGCGGCGAGGACCTGGTCGACGCCACCGCCCTGATCCTGGTGGACATCGCCCCCCGGATCGAACCGGACGGGGCCGACCGCATCATCGAGTTCATGCGCCAGGCCCCCGACGGGTTCGCCGGCCTCGACGAGGTGGCGGAAGCCATCGGCAACTACCAGCCCCACCGGCCCCGGCCCCGCAAGCTCGACGGCCTGGCCAAGAACGTTCGCCTCGGGGAGAACGGGCGGTACTACTGGCACTGGGATCCCGCCTTCATCGGCCCCGACCGGGAACTGGAGCGGCGCACCGAACATCTCGAGGCCTGTGCCCGGCGCCTGACCCTGCCCACCCTGCTCGTCCGTGGCGGCCTCTCCGACATTCTCAGCATGGAGGGGGCCCAGAGCTTCCTCGAGAGCTGCCCCCACGCCGAGTTCGTCAACGTCACCGACGCCGCCCACATGGTGGCCGGCGACCGCAACGACATCTTCACCGACGCCGTGATCGAGTTCCTCGGCCGCATGGTGCCCGTCGGTGGGGAACCGAAACAGCCGCCCCATCAGCTCCACCCCCGGGACGACACCCCCCGTGGCCTGACCGACGTCCCCTGATCGTGTCGATCTCGGACGAACCGGCGGCCCCGTCGGCGGCTGGGCAGCAGGCGAGCGGCCCGGACACCGCCGGGGTGGCCGTGGTGACCGGGGGTGGCACCGGGATCGGGGCCGCGGCCGCCGTCCGGCTGGCGCGGCGCGGCCTGCGCGTGATCTGTGTCGGCCGGCGGCCGGACGCCCTGGCCCGAACGGTGGCCACCATCGAGGCCGAGGGGGGTCGGGCCGTGGCCGTGACCGCGGACGTCGGCACCGAGGCCGCCGTGGCCTCGATCGTGGCCGAGGTGGGGGAGGGGCCGGTGGCCGCCGTGGTCCACTCGGCCGGTCGGGACATCGCCGGCGGCTTCGCCGAGGCCACCCGGGCCGAGATCGACGAGATGATGGCCGTCAACTTCACCGGCCCGTACTTCATCACCCAGGCCCTGCTCGATCACCTGACCCCGGGGGCCGGGATCGTGTTGGTCGGCTCGGTCTCGGCGGTGCGGGGCCGCAACCGCCAGACCGGCTACGGGGCCAGCAAGGCAGCCCTGCGTGGTTTCATGGTCAACCTGGCCGCCGAGCTCGGGGGACGGGCCCGGGTGAACTGTGTCAGCCCGGGGGCGACACGCACCCAGATGTTGCGCGAACAGGTGGCCGACGGTCGGCGCGGCTTGTCGGCCCGGGAGCTCGAGGAGACCACGATCCGGGATTCGGCCCGGATGCTGCTGGGGCGGGTCGCCGAGCCGGACGAGATCGCGGTCATGATCGAACACCTCGCCCTCGACGCCACCGCCATGACCGGGACCGACGTTCCGGTCGATGTGGGCTACACCGCAGGCTGAGCCTCCCGGTCGGCCCGGTCCTCCCGGTCGGTCGGGTCGGTCACGTCCGTCCGGTCGGGCCCGGTCAGGTTGGCCAGGCCGGTGAACCGGGCCAGACCGGCCAGCACGGCCACACTGATCAGGGTGAACACCACGGCCATGGCGGCCACGGTGGGGGTGAAGCCGTACCGCAGCGAGTTGAACACCCGGATCGGGAGGGTCTCGAACGCCGCCTGGGCGACGACGAACGAGATGATGTACTCGTTGAGGCTCAACACCAGGGTGATGACGAAGCCGGTGGCGATACCGGGCCGCAACAGGGGCAGGGTGATGGTCCGGAACACCGTCGCCGGGGTGGCGCCGAGGGTGGCGGCCGCCTGGCCCGCCGCCGGATCGATCGACCGCAGGGCCAGGGTGATGGTGAGCAGGGGGACACTGGAGAAGAACACGGCGTGGGCCACGATCACGTTGTCGATCCGTCCCGGCCGACCCAGCTCACCCCAGAACACCAGCATCGAGATGGCCGAGATCACCGGCGGCAGCATGAACGGCAGGAGGCCGAAGCCGAGCAGGACGCGAGCGAACCGGGGCCGGTAGGTGTGGAGGGAATAGGCGAGGGGGAGGGCGATGACCACCGCCAGGCCGGCGCTCGACCCGGCCACGACCAGCGAGCTCGTGGTCGCGTCGCGCCACAACGGGTCGGTGAGCAGGTTGGCGTACCACCTCAGTGAGTAGTCCTCGACCGGGAAGTCGAGGTAGCGCCCCTCGTTGAACGAGGCGACGGCCACGATGAGGGCCGGACCGGCCAGGAAGGCGACGACGGCGGTCACCACCGACCATCGGACCAGCTTCGTGGCGACGGCCTGACGGTTCACGGCCTCAACCGTCCTGGTTCCCGGCGCCGGACGGGTCGAGGCGCGCCTCGAGGAGGCTGACCGACCCCACCACGCCGAGACTGATGGCGGCCACGAGCACCGCCATGGCCGACGCCATCGGGGTGTCGGCCTGGCTGGTGGCCGCATCCGATATCAGCACCGCCAAGGTCCACTGCTGGGGCCGGCCGAGCTGTTCGACCACGATGTTGATCCCCAGGGTAAAGACGAACCCGAGCAGGAACGAGGCCATCAGGGCGGCCCGGGCCAGGGGCAAGACCACACTGGTGAAGGTGCGCCACGGCGACGCCCCCAGGGTCCCGGCCGCCTCGGTGAGCTCGGGGCGGATACCCCGCAGGGTCGGGAACAGCACCAGCACGCAGTAGGGGAACACCGAGTAGCTCAACCCGGTGATCACGGCACCCGCGCCCGGGGTGTACGCGGTTGCGGTGTCGGTCAGGCCGAGCCACACCAGGATCCGGCCGATCCCGGTGGCCCGTCCCAGCACGAGATGCCAGCTG
>JBKDZN010000130.1:0-10322 GCA_047971245.1 Acidimicrobiales bacterium | reverse complement strand
TCCCGCTTGGACAGGACCCGGGTCTCGGCGTAGATGGTGTCGGCGTGGAAGGTGGGCTTGGAGTGACGCAGGGTCTCAATCTCCCGGGTGGCGATGGCGGCCCCGGACACGGCGGGCACGCTCATCCCCAGCACCAGGGAGTAGACCAGGTTCCCGACGACCACGTTCTTGCCGTGCTCGGTCTCCTTCTCGGCGAACCACCCATTGGTGTGCAGGGGATGGTGGATCATGGTGAGCATGCAGAAGAGATGGTCGTCGGCTTCGGTGATCGTCTTGCCCGGCCAGTGGCGATAGATGTCGCCGGGCTCGAAATCCTCGAGGTAGCGGCCGAACGGTCGGTCATACACGGTCATCGCTGAAGCTCCTCGTGACGGAGAGATCGGTGGGGAGACCCGGCTGGGGCCCGGTCCGGGCCCGGCGGTACCGGACCGGGGCGAGCGTAGCCAGCCGGTGCCCCGCTCATCGAAACCGCCCGGGGGCCGCCCACGACGGCCCCGGCCCCCGGTGGCGGGCCCCGGGTCGGGTCGACGGCGGGGCGGAATAGGCCCGGGCCCAGGCGGGCGGTCTACCCTGCACGCCCATGACCGAACCTGTGCTGACCGAAGCCGCGGACGCCCTGTCCGTCGCTGAGACCATCGTCCGCTCGGCCACCCGACATCTGGCGGCGTCCGGGTCAGTCGACCAGGACCAGGTGGTGGCCTACGACCTGGCCCATACGGCTGCCGCGGTGGCCACCGCCCGCAACATGCTGGACTACGGCGCCAAGGGCGATCTCGAAGGTCGGATGACCTGCGTGTTCATCGCCGACGTGATCGCCGAGCTGGGTTCCCGCGTCTTCGGCCGCGAGGCCGAGTTCGGCGTGTCCCCCGAGGTCCTGGACCCGACCCGGGCGTTCGTAACCACCTGGCGTGACCCGGCGGTGATCGCCGAGATCGCCGGCCAGGAGGGTCCCCGCCATCTCGATCGCGACTTCGAGCTGGTGCAGGACACCTTCCGGCGGTTCGCCAACGAACAGGTCGCCCCCCTGGCGGAGCACATCCATCGTGACAACACCGACATCCCCGAGGAGCTCATCGTCGGCCTGGGCGACATGGGCCTGTTCGGCCTGTCGATCCCCGAGGAGTACGGGGGCTTCGCCGGCGGTGGCGAGTCGGACTACTACGGCATGGTGATCGCCACCGAGGAGCTGAGCAGGGCCTCCCTCGGGGCGGCCGGTTCCCTCATCACCCGGCCCGAGATTCTGGCCCGGGCCCTCGAGGCCGGCGGCACCGAGGAGCAGAAGCAGACCTGGCTGCCCAAGCTGGCCACCGGTGAGGTCATGGCTGCGGTGGCCGTCACCGAGCCCGACTACGGCTCCGACGTGGCCAACATCAAGGTGACTGCCTCCCCCACCGACGGGGGCTGGCTGGTCAACGGGGTCAAGACCTGGTGCACCTTCGCGGCCCGCGCCGATGCCCTGATGCTGCTGGTCCGCACCGACCCCGACCGCACCAAGGGCCACCGGGGGCTGTCGATCCTCATCGCCCCCAAGGATCGGGGCGACGGCCACGGCTTCAAGCTCGAACAGCCGGGCGGCGGCACCATGGAAGGGCGACCGATCGACACCATCGGCTACCGGGGCATGCACTCCTACGAGGTGGCCCTGGAGGACTGGTTCGTCCCGGCCGCCAACCTCATCGGGGGCGCGGCCGGCCAGGGGCGCGGCTTCTACTACCAGATGGCCGGGTTCGAGAACGGCCGGCTGCAGACCGCGGCCCGGGCCATCGGGGTGATGCAGGCCGCCTACGAGGCCGCCTGCGACTACGCCGAGAACCGGGTCGTCTTCGGTTCCCCCGTCGGGGACTACCAGCTCACCCAGGTGAAGCTCACCCGCATGGCCGTCCTGATCCAGGCCTGCCGGCAGTTCGCCTACTCCGTCGGCCGGATGATGGCCAAGGGGGAGGGGAAGATGGAGGCCTCCATGGTGAAGGCCTACGTCTGCAAGGCTGCCGAATGGGTGACCCGCGAAGCCATGCAGATCCATGGCGGTATGGGCTACGCCGAGGAGTACGCCGTGAGCCGCTATTTCGTCGACGCTCGGGTGCTTTCAATCTTCGAAGGCGCCGATGAGACCTTGTGCCTGAAGGTGATCGCCCGCAGCCTGGTGAGCGAGGCCAAAGAAAACTCCTGATCACCACGCCGACCAGGGGTTCCGTGGCTTCGCGGCCCCCTGGTTGGCGGTAGTTTCAGCTGCTTCGGCCCGCCTGTTCGCGCCCGTGGGTCGATCTTCCAACCCGCGCTCCGGCCGGAAAGGCGTCGGCTAAACCGGGGCCCGTGCTGTTCCCGACCGCTGCGTTCGCGGTGTTCTTCGTTGGCGCGTTCCTGGCCAACTGGTTGACCCGGCCACGACCACGCCTGTGGCAGGCAACCATGATCGGTTTCAGTTTCTATTTCTACGGCTTCTGGAACCCTCGATATGTGATGCTCCTGGGGGCCAGCATCGTGGGCAACCATCTGGTGGCCCGCTGGATCGCGGCCGACGGGAGGCAGGGTCGGGCCCCGTTGGTGATCGGGGTGGCGGGGAACCTCCTGGTGCTTGGATTCTTCAAGTACTTCGGCTTCTTCGCCACCGAGGTGACCAACACCCTCGGCTCACTCGGCCTGGACGTAGTGGCCCCCGTGGTCCATGTGGTGCTGCCGGTGGGGATCTCGTTCTTCACCTTCCAGGCCCTCAGCTACCTGATCGACCTCCACCGAGGCGACCTCACCGGGCCGATGACCCTGCCCGAACTGGCGTTCTACCTGTCGTTCTTCCCCCAGCTGGTGGCCGGGCCGATCGTGCGGGCCACCGACATGGTCGACCAGATCCGCCGCCGGCCCGATCCCCGCACCATTCCGGCCGGGGAGGGTTTCCTGCTCATCACCCGTGGCCTGGCCAAGAAGGTGGTGATCAGCAGCTACCTGGCCACCAATGTGGTCGATCCGGTGTTCGCGGTGCCGAGCGACCACTCCCGCCTCGAGGTCCTGGCCGCCGTCTACGGCTACGCCATCCAGATCTACGCCGATTTCTCCGGGTACACCGACATCGCCATCGGCTGCGCCCTCCTGCTCGGCTTTCGCTTCCCGGCCAACTTCGACGCCCCGTACCGCTCGCTGTCGGTCACCGAGTTCTGGCGTCGCTGGCACATCAGCCTGTCGACCTGGCTGCGGGACTACCTCTACATCCCGATCGGGGGGAGCCGGGGCTCGGCCGCCCGGACCGCCCGCAATCTCATGGTCACCATGGTCCTCGGTGGCCTGTGGCACGGCGCGTCGTGGACGTTCGTGGGCTGGGGTGCCCTGCACGGCTCCGCCCTGGTGGTGGAACGGACCGCGGCCCGGTACTGGCGGCCGGTGGGCGCCCCGGCCCCGCTGGTCACCGCGGCGCGGTGGCTGGTGACCATGAACGTCATCTGCGCCGCCTGGGTGTTCTTCCGGGCCGAATCGTTCAGCCGGGCCTTCGAGATCTTCGGCCGCCTCGCCTCCGCCCCGATCGATCCCGTCGTCCCCGGCCTGGTGGTGGTGGCCATCACCGGGGCGGTCATGGCCCAGTTCGTCCCCGTGTCGACGGGGCAACGGCTACGGGCGGGGTTCGTCCGGATCTCACCCCTGGCCCAGGTGGGTGTACTGGCTGCCGCCCTCACCGTGATCGACGCCTTCGGACCGGCCGGGGTGGCCCCCTTCATCTACTTCCAGTTCTGATCCCGGGCCGGTCCGGCCCCCGACCACCCAAGGCGAGTGCCGCCGTTGTCCGCCTCCCCCACCCCCCACGCCTCCCAACCCGACCCGACCGTCCCGGCGCCTCCGGCCCCGGCCGACCCCGATCCGACCCCGGCGACCCGGCCGTCGCTCCGCCCGGCCGACCCGGCCGAGGTCGCTCCGACCGACCACGCCTCGGCCGGGCGGGTGTTCGTGGTGATGCTCGGAGTCCTCGTGCTGGCCGCCCTCCTCAACGCCGGCGCGATGCGCCAGCGGGCCGAGACCAGCGCCCTCGGTCCCGAGCGGGAGGCCGCCCTGGCCATATGGGAACCGATCGATGCCGCCGCGGCCGCCGTCGGTCTCGATCAGCCCCGGGCCGGGCTCGACGCCGTGCGCGCCGATGCCGAACCGGGCCGGCTGACCACGATCGAGGCGGCGAGCCCGCCCGCCAATCCGTTGGGGCATCGAGCCCTCACCCCGGCCGAGCTCCCGACCGTGGCGCCGGCCGGGCCCACCGCCACCCCGTTCCCGGGCTCCACCACCCCCCTCGGCCTGCCCACACCGTCGATGGCCGCCGACCCCGCCGGCCCGGGGCCCCTCGCCGTTCCCCCCGAAGCCGGGGTGATCGCCACCGGGCCGACCGCCCCGACCGGCGACACCGGTACCGGCGTCGAGGAACCGACCGGCGACACCGACGGGTCGGCGGCCACGCCGGCCCGGGTCCCCACTGCCGAGGACCCCCTGCGGCTGCTGGTCACCGGTGATTCGACGGTGGAGCCGGTCGGCAACGCCATCCTCCGGAGCCTGGCCGACGACCCGACCACCGCGGCCTGGCTCGACGTCCGCATCTCGACCGGATTGTCCCGCCCCGACTTCTTCGACTGGCCCGCCCACCTGTCGGGCCTGCTGCCCGAGACCCGGGCCGAGGTCCTGGTGGTCATGTTGGGCGCCAACGACGCCCAGTCGTTCGTGGCCGACGGCCGGATGCTGACCTACGGGACCGACGAGTGGTTCGCCGCCTACCGGGCCCGGGTGGCCACGATCATGGATCAGGCCACCGCGGCCGGGGCGTTCGTGGTCTGGCTCGGGCAGCCCACCATGCGCGACGCCGCCTTCGAGGCCAAGCTCACCCCCCTCAACCAGATCTTCGCCGCCGAGGCGGCGGCCCGGCCGGGCCGCGCCGTCTACGTCGACACGGCACGGGCGATGAGCGTCGACGGCTCCGGGGCCTACACCCCGACCCTGGTCGACGGGTCCGGTCACCAGCGGGTCGTCCGGTCGACCGACGGCATCCACATGACCAACGATGGGGGCGAGATCCTCGCCCCCATCGTGGTGGAGACCGTCGCCGGGGTGGCCCCGCTGGGCGGGGGAACCCCGGCAGGCTAGATCAGGCGTCCTCGACGAGCTGGCGCAGCTTGCCCATGGTGGCCACCCGGTCCTGGCCGGGGGCGATGTTCACATTGAGCACCGTGACCCCGGCTTCCTTCCAGACCCCGAGCCGTTCCTTCACCAACGACTCCGGTCCCACCAGGCTCGAACGGTCGAGGAAGTCCCGGGGGACCGCGGCCGCGGCCTCGTTCTTCTTGCCGTCCAGGTACAGATCCTGGATCTCGCCGGCCTCGGCCTCGTAGCCGTACTTCTGGGCGATCGTGTTGTAGAAGTTCTTGTCGCGGGCACCCATGCCGCCCCAGTACAGGGCCGTCTGGGGCCGGGCGAGGTCGAACACCGGATCGGCCCCCTCCCCCACGAACTGCTCACCGATGGCCACCGTGCTCCCGGCCCCGATCTCGAGCCGGCCGAGCGACGGGTCACGGTCGACCGTGCCGGCCTTGAGATCATCGCCCCAGACCCGCTGGAACTCGTCGGGCAGGAAGAACACCGGCAGCCAGCCGTCGGCCTTGGCCGCCGTGGTCCGCACCGAACGGGGCATCAGGGCCGCCCACCAGATCGGGATCTCGCTGCGGACCGGGTGGTTGATCAGCTTGAGCGGCTTGCCGAGGCCGGTGCCCTGCCCTTCGGGCAACGGCACCTTGACGGTCTTGCCGTCGTACACCAGGGGGTCACGCCGCAGGGTCATCCGAACCACGTCGATGTACTCGGCGATCCGGGTCATCGGCTTGTCGTAGGGCACCCCGTGGAAACCCTCGATGACCTGCGGGCCACTGGCACCCAGGCCGAGGATGAATCGCCCGTCGGAGACCATGTCGAGACCGGCCGCCGTCTGCCCCATGGCCGGGGCGGTACGGGAGTACACGTTGAGGATCCCGGAGCCGATCTCGACGCGGGAGGTGCGGGCCGCGATGTACCCCATCTGGCTGACCGCGTCGACGCTGTAGGCCTCGGCCACCCAGACGACATCGAGGCCGGCCTGTTCCAGCTCGACGATCTGATCGACCGATTTGCCGAAGTCACCGACAGAGTTGACGCTCATCCCAAGCTTCATGGCCCCGCACTCTAGGGGACCCGGGCGACCCGGGACGAAACGGTCGATCCCGGCCCGGCGGCCCCGATTCGCCGCTGAGCGGGCCACGGGGCAGCCTGGGGCCCATGACCGAATCGAATCATCCCATGCCCGCCCTGTCGTTGGCCGCCGTGCCCGGGCGCCGGGCCCGGACCGTGGCCGTGGCCACCGAGATCGACCAGCGGGGATTCAGCGGGATCTTCTGTCCCAGCATGGGTGACGCCATGGGCCTGTGCCTGGCCGCGGCCATGGTCACCGAGCGGGTCACCATCGGCACCTCGATCCAGCCGATCTACCTCCAGCACGCGGCCACCCTCGCGGCCTCGGCCTGCTTCGTCAACGAGATGGCGGAGGGCCGGTTCCGGCTCGGGCTGGGCGTCACCCACGGGCCGATCCAGGACCGGCTCGGGGTCACGGTCGGCCGACCCCTGGCCGACATGCGGGCCTACGTCGACGAACTGCACGCCTCGGCCAAACACCAGGGCGAGCTCCCGGCCATCACCCTGGCCAACCTGCGGGACAAGATGGTCGCCCTGTCGGTGGAGATCGCGGATGGGGCCGTGTGGGCCAACGCATCCCGTTCCCGCATGGCCCACTCCCTGGCCGGGATCCCGGCGGAGCGGAAGGCCGCCGGCTTCTTCGTCGGCAACATGATCCCCACCGTCATCGACGACGACATCGCGGCCGCCGCGGCCCGCAACCGGGCGACGCTGAAGGGCTACGTCAGCCTGCCCAACTACCGCAACTACTGGGCCGACGCCGGCTACGCGGAGGAGATGGCGGCCGTGGAGAAGGCCCTCGCCGACCGCGACGAGGACGCCCTGCTCGCGGCCATGAGCGACGAGTGGTTGTCGGACTGCACCCTGTACGGGCCGGTCGGGAGGATCCGGGACGGGGTCGAGGCCTGGTTCGACGCCGGCGTGACCACCCCGATCCTGGTTCCCGCCGCCACCAGCGGCGGCCAGATGCGGGCGTTCGAGCAGATCTTCGCCGCCTGGGAGTGAGGGAGATGGGCCGGGCGTGAACCGCCGGCTCGCCGGTCGGCGCCCGGTTCAGGTCAGGGCCCTCAACAGTTCGGGGGCGATCCCGACGGTGTCGGGCTCGGCGTCGTCGGGGTGGCACACACCATCCGCGGTGACGACCCGGTCGATCAGTCCCGAGGCCACCACCTCGTGGGCGGCCATCCAGGCCGGCTCGTCGGTCGTGGTGGTGCGCTCCGCCACCTCCTGCCAGTACGCCTCGGGCAGCAGCCGCCCGACCCCGGCCACCATCCAGGTGGGTGTGCCCACCGCCCGGGCGGTGGCCGCGGCGGCGAGTGAGCCGACGTCGGTCAGGGCGGCCGCGGGTCCGGCCGCGGCCACTTCGACCAGGACCAGGCTCGCTTCGGTGACCGCTCCCCCGAGATGTTCCGCGGCGATGTCCTCGGCGATCACGTCGGAGCGTTCCAGCCGCCGCACCGCGGCCGGCCCCTGGCCCTCCACGTCGACGACGAGCACGCTGACGTCGCCGCGCCGGGGCAGGGCCTCCACGATGGTGTCGGGCCAGCCGATGATGACCACGGTGGCCCCGTCGGGCAGCTCATGGGCCAGGTTCCGGCCGGTCCGGTCGTGGCGGAGATCCTCGATGACCGAGCGGGCCTCCTGGCGGGGATCATCGCTCAGCACCATCCGGTGGCACATCCACCACAACGGGCCGATGGCGGGCTGGCGGGTCAGCAGGCGCCGGGCCGCGGTGACCAGGCCCGGTCGGTCGGAGGCGAAGACCGACAGGGCCGACGCCGCCTCCTGGACCAGCAGCGATGCGTCGGCGCCGGAGGCTCGGGCCACGAACCGCAGCTGCTCGATCGGATGCATGGTTGGGACCCTAGCCCCGGCTCCGACCGAGCCGGGATTCACGACCGAGGAGCCGGTCGACGGCCCCCAGGGGGCGGCCGACATCGGCCCGGTCCGCCGCCTTGTCGCGCCCGGCGCGCCGAAGCTTCTCGCACCTGTCATCCGCTAGGGTTCGGAGATCGGCGCTGGGTGCGCTAGTCTCGCCGCCCGTGGCCGAAGCTCCAGCCGATCTCGTTCTCGACTCGCTCCGAGGCGATGGCTACCCGCTGCAGGACTGGTTGACGTCGTATCCCCTGCTTCTGGTGGCGCTCGATCCGTACACCATCGAGAGTTCCTGGATCATCGAGACCGGGGCGCGGCTGCTCCATCACTTCTCCCCCTCCGACGTGCGGGTGGGCTGGATCGCCACCGCGGACGACGACGGCTGCCGCCAGTTCCTCGGACCGTGGGCCGAACGGTTCCTCACGTTCCCCGATCCGGACCGGAAGCTGGTCGAGGCGTTCGGCGCCGAGCGACTTCCGTCACTGGTGTTCGTCCGATCCGACGGCTGGGTGGACGTGGCCAACGGCTGGGACCCCGATCAGTGGAAGCAGATCACCGGCTGGCTGGCCAAGATGCTGCGCTGGTCGATGCCGATCATCCCCGGCCCCGGCGACCCGACCCCCTACGTGGGCACCCCGGCCAAAGGCCAGTAGCACCCCCGACGTTCTGCGGATCTGGTAGGACGGGATGGTGGTCGGTTCAAGGCTCGAGCAGGTGGTCCGGTACGTCCGGGGTTGGCGGGGATCCGCCGACGGCCCGGACCCGATCGAGGTCGCCCCGGACCTTCCCGACGGCGATCTGCGTCGGCTGCGGCGCCTGATCGACGACGCCGTCGACGGGCGGGGCGGCGAGGTGGCCGCCCGGCGGCGGGCCCGCGCCGTCGGCACCGCCTTCTCCACCCTCGACGACCGCGGCCGTCAACGCTTCTTCGAACTCCTCGCCCACGACTACGGCTACGACGACCCCACGGTGGACCGGGCCATGGACGCCGTGTTCCGGGCGGTCGACCCGGCCGACCGGCGCCGCTCCGAACGGGCGCTCCGGGAGGCCCTGGAGACCCGCCGGGAGCGGCTGCGGCGGCGGTGCGCCGGCCTCGACGGTGGCCTGCCGTTCCTCATCGCCCTGCGGGAGGACCTCCTCGGGCGGTTGCGGGCCTCGCCCGAGCTCACCCCGGTCGACGACGACCTCAAGCTGATCCTGGCCGGCTGGTTCGACGTCGCCCTGCTCCGCCTGGAGCGCATCACCTGGTCGTCGCCGGCCGTCCTCCTCGAACGACTCATCGAGTACGAGGCGGTCCATGCCATCGAATCCTGGGACGACCTCAAGGGCCGTCTCGGGCCGGGCCGACGCTGCTACGCCTTCCTCCACCCGGCCATGGCCGACGACCCTCTGGTCTTCGTCGAGGTGGCCCTGACCCGTGGCATCGCCGACGACCTGAACGACGTCCTGGACCATGAGGCGGCCCCGCCGGACCGGGTCGACACCGCCATCTTCTACTCGATCTCCAGCTGCCATCGGGGACTCGACGGCGTCTCGTTGGGGGATCTGCTCATCAAATCGGTGGTGGAGCAGCTCACCGCGGAACTCCCCGAGCTCGAGCAGTTCGCGACCCTGTCACCGCTCCCGGGCCTTCGCCGCTGGTTGACCAGAGCCCTCGGCGACGGCGAGGTGTCCCTGTCGGCCACCAACGCCGAACGCCTCAGCCCGGGCGAACCGGACGCGGCGGTCGGCCTGCTCCAGGCGCTGGTGACCGGCCCCCTCCCCGGCCCCGACGACCCGATGCTCGAGCGGGCCCAACCGGCCCTGCTCGGCCTGGCCGCCCGTTACCTGCTGGACGAGCGCCGAGGCGACCGGGCCCTCGACCCCGTGGCCAACTTCCATCTCGCCAACGGCGCCAGCGTGGACCGCCTCAACTGGGCGGCCAATCCCACCCCGGCCGGTTGGGACGGGAGCCTGGGGATGATGGTCAACTACCGGTACCGGCTCCGCCAGATCGAACGGAACCACGACCGCTACGTCGGCGAGGGGACGATCGCGGCCGCGGACGCCGTGCGCAAGCTGGTCGGCGTCTGACGCAACGGAGCCGCCGGCCAGGCCGACGGCTCCGCAGGGTTGTACGATCCGCGTCCTTCAGGGCCCGGACCCGGGAATTGAATCAAATGCTCCGGACGTTCTTCGCTTCCTCACCCTTGCGGCCGGGTCCGACGTCGAACTCGACCTGCTGGCCTTCGTCGAGCGTCTTGTACCCGTCACCAATGATGTTGGTG
>JBKDZN010000129.1:0-12000 GCA_047971245.1 Acidimicrobiales bacterium | reverse complement strand
ACCGGTGAACACATGGTCATGTCGAAGGCGGTGGCCCCCCACACCCTGACCGCCATCGAGGTCGACTACGAAAACGTCGACAACGTCCGCCGCACCTACGGCACCGACTTCAAGGCCACCGAGGGCTTCAGCCTCACCTACCTTCCCTTCATCTCCCGGGCCGCGATCGACGCCCTGCGCGAGTACCCGCATCTGAACGCCTCGGTCGGTGACCGGGAGCTGATCGTGCACAACTATGTCAACCTGGCCGTCGCTGTCGACCTCGACTTCCAGGGCCTCCTGGCCCCGGTTGTGCGCGACGCGGACGGCAAGCGGATGCGGGCCATCGCCCGCGACATCGTCGATCTGGCCGGCCGGGCCCGGTCGAAGCAGCTGTCGCCCGACGAGCTCAGCGGGGGCACCTTCACCCTCACCAACGCCGGCAGCTACGGCACCATGATGCAGTTCCCGATCATCAACCAGCCCCAGGTGGCCATCCTGTCCACCGACGGGGTGAAGCGGAAACCGGTGGTGATCGAGGACGACTACGGCAACGAGTCGATCGCCATCCACTCGGTCGGCGTGCTGGCCATGGCCTGGGACCACCGGGCCATCGACGGCGCCTACGCGGCGGCGTTCCTGGCCCGCTGCAAGGAGATTCTCGAAACCCGCGACTGGACGGCCGAGCTGGCCTGACCGCTCGGCCGGGGAGGCCCCCATGACGGTCACCACCACCGGCCCCGAACCAACCCCCACCGCAGCGGCCGCCGGTGACGTCGCGCGTCCCCTCCGGGTCCGGTGGTTGGGGTCCGTCGACTACGGCGAGGCCTGGGACCTGCAGCGAGCCCTGTTCGCCGGCAACCACGATCACCTGCTGTTGTGCACCCACCCGCCGGTGTACACCCTCGGGCTGCGGGGCCGTGACGAACACCTGCTGGTCGATCCGGCCACCGTCGGGGCTGAGGCCCTCCGGGTCGACCGGGGGGGCGACATCACCTTCCACGGCCCCGGCCAGCTCGTCGGCTATCCCATCGGCACGGTCCCCGGCAAGCGGGGCGGGGGGATGGCCGACACGGTCGCCTACGTGACCGCGGTGGAGCAGCTCGTCATCGACACCGTCGCCGAGCTCGGCGTGACCGCCTCCCGGATCCGGGGCTGCCCCGGGGTCTGGGTGGACGCGGCGGGTCCCCGGCCCCGGAAGCTCGCCGCGGTGGGGGTGAAACTGACCCGGGGGCGCAGCATGCACGGGTTCGCCCTCAACGTCGACGTCGACCTGGGCTGGTTCGATCACATCGTGCCCTGCGGCCTGCCCGACAAGGGGGTCACGTCACTGGCCGCGGAGGGCGTCGACGTGGACATGGCCGAGCTGGTCGAGATCGTGTCCCGCCGGGCCGGTCCGGTCCTGGCCCCCGGGCGTCCCGTGGAGCGCAGCGACGTCACCTTCCGGCGCACGGTCGAGGATCTGGCGCCGTTCACCCGGGCCGCAGGGGTCACGGCGGCCCCCCGCCGGGAACCCGAGGCCGGGGTGCCGGTCCGGCTGCGGACCCGCCGTTCCGAGGCCGGCGTCGAGGGGGGACTGCCCCTGGGGGAACGGAAACCGTCGTGGATGCGGGTGGAGCTGACCACCGGCGACGAGTACCGGCGGATGAAACGGCTGTCGCGATCGCTCGACCTCGTCACCGTGTGCGAGGAGGCCGGGTGCCCCAACATCTTCGAGTGCTGGAACGAGGGGACGGCCACGTTCATGCTGCTCGGTGAGCGTTGCACCCGGGCCTGCGGGTTCTGCCTGGTCGACACCCGGCACCCGGAACCGGTCGACGTGGGCGAACCGAACCGTATTGCCGAGGCCGTGGCCACCCTCGGCCTCGACCATGTGGTGCTCACCATGGTGGCCCGGGACGACCTCGACGACGGTGGCGCCGAGATCGTGGCCCGCTCCGTCGAGGCGATCCGCGACGTCGCACCCGACAGCCGGGTGGAGGTGCTGATCTCCGATCTGCAGGGATCGGCCAAGGCGCTCGCCCGGGTGGTCGACGCCCGCCCCGACGTGCTCAACCACAACATCGAGACGGTGGCCCGGCTCCAGCGGGTGGTGAGGCCCTCCGCCGGGTACGCCCGGAGCCTGACCGTCCTGGCCCGGGCCAAGGCGGCCGGAACGATCACCAAATCTGGCCTGATGGTGGGGCTCGGGGAGCGTACCGACGAGGTGGAGGCGACCATGGCGGATCTGGCCGCCGTCGGGGTCGACATCGTCACCATCGGCCAGTACCTGCGACCCACCGCGGCCCACCTGCCCATCGACCGTTGGTGGACCCCGGAGGAGTTCGCCGCCCTGGCCGACGTTGGGAGCCGCCTCGGGATCGGCCATGTGGAGGCCTCGCCGTTGACCCGGTCGAGCCATCACGCCGGCACCGCCGCATCGGTGGTGCTCGACCGCCCCGCCGGCTGACGAGCGGGACCCGGGAGGGTGGTGGCCGCCGCGTACGCCGGCCCGGACGGGGCCCGGCCGGCGGTCAACCGGGGCGACCGCCGGCGGCGCGCTCCTTGTGGCGGAACCAGGTGGCGGCGGCCACCGCCCACGCACCGTGGAGCACGGCCATCAGGAACCGCCCCGAGAGGGCCCAACCCAACCCGGCCACGATCACGCCGAACTGGTGGCCAGCCAGGGCCGCCCGCTGACCCCGCTCGGCCAGGTCGCCGAGGCGCATCCCGATCGGGAGGGCGAGCGCGTACCCGAGGATGAACAGGGCCGTGGTCAGCGGGTGCACGGCCCCCAGTGTGGCCGGTCCCATCGATCGGGCGACACCCCGGCCGGCAGCGTCCCGGACCCCCACGGCACGGTGGCGGTCACGATCCGCCGGGTGGCCAGGTGGCGGAGTTCGGCGTGCGCGTGCTCGAACGCGGCCAGGAGCCGGTCGCCGTGACCCCAGGGGGCGCCGTCGAGGAGGCGGAGCTCGTGATCGAGCACGCCCAACCCCGACGGCCGGGCCCCGGTGGGGGGAAACCCCCGATTCGAGTTATCGATTTCCCGCCGGCGGCCGGCCCGGTCACCCCCGGGGTTCGGGCCCGGGGGGTGCACCACCGTGGTCCGGTACCGGACCGAGGCGGCCACCCGCAGCCGGCGATCCCACCACCGGCCGAGCCGATCGATGTGGTGGTCGGCGGGGACGGCGTCGAGCAGGCGGGCTCGGGTCTCGGCCCGGAGCCGGATCGCTCCCGGGGTGCCGGTCCGGGCCATGAGAGCCGCCCGTACCTCGGGCAGGTCGTGGTCGAGCACGGTGACCGCGGAGCGGACCAGCTCGTCGGCCCGGGCCCGGGCGCCGGTCAGGTAGAACTCGTCGAGGCCCGGTGCCGTGCCCGATCGGGCCAACTGTCCGGCCGCCCGTTGGACGGCGGCCAGTTCGGTGCGGGTCAGGTCGTGGCGGGCCACCGCCCGGGCGAACCGGACCGAGAACCCGGCCAGGAGGTCGTCGAGGGGGGCGTCGATGAGCGAGCCCACCGCCGGGACCGGATCGCTCCGGTGCGGCTGGGGGTGAGAGGTTGTGTCCGCCATGAGGTTCAGTGACTGCTGGGAGGGTGCAGGGTGAGGTCCCGCCCCGCCGGCGAGCTCTCGGTCCCGATCCCATCGACCGGCAGGCCCCGCAGTCAAGGGATTGGGTCCACCGAGGACGGCGACCGGCCCGTATCCTGCCTCGCATGCGCACTACCGCGAAGCGCCCACACCCGGCCCTCGGTCCCGGAACGTCGGCCCGACCGGTCGGGCGGTGATCAGCCTCGACGGACCATCCGTCCTGCTCCAGTGGGCCACCGGCGGCCTGTTCTTCCTCTGGTTGACCGGTCGGCACCGGATGGTCGGGGCCGGCTACGGCTGGTTGTTGCGGGTCGTCTACGGGCTGATGGCCCTGGCCGGCTTCCTGCTCGGGGTGAGGTTCGGGTTCGTGCCCGGGCGCGACGGGGCCGCCCTGGCCGTGGCCGTGATCACCGGCGCCGTCCTGGCCTGGTCGTACCGCACCCGGCGGGGCGGCTTCGATCCCCGCCTCGACCTGATCGCCCCCGCCGTCGGCGCGGTCGGCCTGGTGGCGGCCGGTGTCCACGCCGGCGACCCGGCGTGGCTGTCGGTGGCCCGCATGCTGGTGGGCGCCGCCTTCCTGGGCGCGGTGAGCGACGCCATGCTGCTCGGTCACTGGTACCTGGTCCAGCCCGGTCTCAGCCGGGAGCCGCTCACCGAGCTGGTCCGCTGGACCGGGGCCCTGTGGCTGCCCGAAACGGTCCTGCTGCTCGTCCCGGTGGGCATGGTCTCGGTGTGGACCGGGGCCATCAACGACGGGTACAACGGGATGCTCGGCTGGTTCTGGGGGGCCTGCGTGGTCACCACCATCGGTCTGGTCATCACCACCCTCGCCGCCCTCCGGGAGCGGGAATACTCGGCGGTGATGGCGGCTACGGGCCTGCTGTACCTGGCCATCCTGACCGGGTTCGGTATCGACCTGGTCGCCCGGGCCTCCCTGTCGACACCACTGTCCTGAGTTTCCCCCGGATGGCCGGCCTCTGGGGCCGTCGGGGCCGATGCGGTACGCTCGGGACTCCCGGGTTCGGAGGAGGCGATCATGCCACGAGCAATGTGGAGCGGTGCGATCAGCTTCGGTCTGGTCTCGGTGCCGGTGAAGCTGTTCACCGCGGTCAGCCGCAAGACGGTGCGGTTCAACCAGCTCGACGCGGAGACCAACAGTCGGATCCGCCAGAAGCGGGTCAACGCGGACGGTGAAGAAGTCCCGTACCAGCGGATCATCAAGGGCTACGAGGTGGCCAAGGACAGCTACATCGTGGTCAGCGACGACGAACTGGCGGCCCTGGCGCCGACCGCCAGTCGCATGATCGACATCACCGACTTCGTGTCCGAGGACGAGATCGATCCCGTCTTCTACGACTCCGCCTACTATCTGGTGCCCGACGAGCTGGCCCGGAAGTCCTACGCGGTGCTGACCCGGGCCATGGCCGAGTCCAACCGGGTGGCCATCGCCACCTTCGTGATGCGGACCAAGCAGTACCTGGCCGCGATCCGTCCCCACGACGGGGTCCTGATGATGTCGACCATGGTCTATGCCGACGAGGTGGTCCACGCCGACGAGATCCCGGGGCTGCCCGAGGTCGAGGAGGTCACGGTCACCGAAGCCGAGCTGACCATGGCCGGGCAGTTGATCGACTCACTCACCACCGAGTTCGACGCCGACCGCTACCACGACACCTACCGCGAGCAGGTGATGGAGCTGATCGGGGCGAAGGCGGCGGGGGAGGAGCATGCGGTGGAGATCCCGGCCGCCGCCGACGACGCGGGTGTGGTCGACCTGCTGGCCGCGTTGGAGGCCAGTGTGAACGCGGCCAAGGCCGCCCGGGCCCAGGCGGCCGGGGCCGAGGACACGGCCCGCTCGGCCTGAGCCGGGGCCCGGGCACGGTTGCAGGGTCGACGGGACCGGATCCGGGATGGCCGAGCCGGAACGGGTGACGGTGTCGGTGGGGGGGCGCACCCTCGCCCTGTCCAACCTCGACAAGGTGCTCTACCCGCAGGTCGGGTTCACCAAGGCCCAGGTGATCGACTACTACGCCCGGGTGGCGCCGGCCGTGCTGCCCCACGTGGCCGGGCGCTGCATGAGTCTGCGACGCTGGCCGGACGGGGTCGATCAGCCGTCGTTCTTCACCAAACGGTGCCCCGGTCATCGACCATCGTGGATGGGGGTGGCTGCGGGCCCCGGCGACGGTGAGGGGGAGATCGGCTACTGCCGGCTCGACGAGCCGGCCGCCCTGGTCTGGTCGGCCAACCTGGCCGCCCTCGAACTGCACGCACCCATGGCCCGGGCCGACGACATCGAGAGCCCGACCATGGTGGTGTTCGACCTCGACCCCGGCCCCCCGGCCGCCATGCGGGAATGCTGCGCCGTGGCCCTCGAGCTGCGCCAGGTGCTGGACGCGGTCGGGCTGGTGGCGTTCGCCAAGACCTCGGGGGGCACGGGGCTGCTGGTCTACGTCCCGCTGAACCGACCCCACCGCCATCGGCACGCCGCCGACTTCGCCCGGGCGGTGGGCACCCTGCTGGCCAAGGCCCACCCCGACCGGGTCCTGGTGGAGATGACGAGGTCGTTGCGGACGGGACGGGTGTTCGTCGACTGGTCGCAGAACTCCCGCCACAAGACGACGGTGGCCGCCTACTCGCTGCGGGCGAACCCGACCCCCTCCGTCTCCACCCCGGTCGACTGGGACGAGGTGGCCGCGGGCGCGGCGGGCGAACCCCTGCGGTTCGGTCCCGACGAGGTGCTGGGGCGGGTGGCGACCCGGGGCGACCTGTTCGCACCCACCGCCGAGCTGACCCAGGAACTGCCCGGGGCGCCCTGATCGACCCGATCGGCCGACTCGGTGGCCTGGCCCGGACCGCGGCCGCATAGGCTGGCTGGCCATGGTGACCGTCAGCGCAGCCCCGTCCGTTCCCCGCACCGCAACTGCTGTGGACCGGCCGGTGGCCGCCGACGAGCTCGACGAACTGCCCGACGCCATCCGCCGGTTCGCCGAGCTCCAGGGGTTCACCGGCAAGCCGGGCCAGACCCTGGCCGCGGTCGAGTCCGGCGACGGCCCGGTGGAGGTCCTGGTGGGCATCGGTCCCCGGCCCGACGTGACCCCGGCGGTGCTGCGACGGGCCGCCGCCGCCTACGCCCGGGCCATCCGTCATCACGAACGGGTGGCGGTCACCCTGGCCGCCGAGGCCGACGACGACGACCGCGATGATGCCGTGGCCGCGGTGGTCGAGGGCCTGGTGCTGTCGTCCTACCGCTACACGGCCTACCGCAAGGCCAACGACGACGCCCTGACGAAGGCCACCATCGTGGCCGGTGGACGGGGTATCCGGGCCCGGGTGGCCACCGCCCAGGCCGTGGCCGACGCGGTCACCCTCGCCCGTGACCTGGGGAACGAGCCGGGCGGCTCCCTCACCCCCACGGTGTTCGCGGCCAAGGCCACCGACGTGGCCGACGCCCACGGGCTCGACATCGACGTGTGGGACGAACGCAAGATCGTCCGGGAGCGGCTCGGGGGCCTCCTGGCGGTCAATCAGGGTTCGGCGGAACCGGCCCGCCTGATCCGGCTCGGCTACCAGCCCACCAAGCAGGCTCGGGGCCGGGTGGTCCTGGTGGGCAAGGGCATCACATTCGATTCGGGTGGCCTGTCGATCAAGACCGCCAACGGCATGACCAGCATGAAGACCGACATGGCCGGCGGGGCCGCGGTCCTGGCCGTCATGTCCGTGCTCGGTGTCGTCGGCGCCAGCGTGGCCGTGGAGGGGATCATCCCCCTGACCGACAATATGACCGGCGGCGACGCCCAACGGCCCGGTGATGTGTTCACGGCCCGGAACGGCACCACCGTGGAGGTGCTCAACACCGACGCCGAAGGCCGCCTGATCCTGGCCGACGGCCTCTCGCTCGCCGCCGAGACCGAACCCGACGCCATCATCGATGTGGCCACCCTGACCGGATCGGCGTCGGTGGCGCTCGGCACCGCGTACGCCGCGCTCATGGCCAACGACGACGACCTCGCCCTGCGCCTGGAGGACGCGGCGGACCGGACCGACGAACCGGTCTGGCGGATGCCGCTGCCGGATCAGTACCGATCCCAGCTGGATTCCACCGTGGCCGACATCAAGAACATCGGCGCCGGACCCTACGGCGGCTCCCTGCTGGCCGGCCTGTTCCTGCGGGAGTTCGTGGGGGACGTACCGTGGGCCCACCTCGACCTCGGCCTGTCGGGGATGAGCGACGCCACCCGGGGCATCACGCCGAAGGGGGCCACCGGGGCCGGCGTCCGCCTGCTGGTGGAAACCCTGCTGCACTGGAACGACTGACCGGTCCGCAGCGCCGGCCGGGCTCAACCGCGGCCCCGGTTTGCCGACACCAGAACGGGCAGGAGTTTCTCTGCCCGGGGTGACGACGAACAGGACGGGACCGTGGCAACGACAACGGAGATCACCACCGCTCCGCGTGACCTGCCCGGGACACCGGGGGTTCCGCCGGTGCGGACCACCCTGGTCGGGTTGGACGCGGTGGCCGTGGTCGCCGGGCTGGGCGCGGCCTCGGTGGTGGCCGACCCCGGCAGCGACGCGGGGATCGCCGTGGTCTGCTGGCTGGTCTCCGCAGTGCTGTGGATGACCCGGTTGCGGCTGTACCGCTCGCGTTTCATCACCCGCCGGGCCGACGAGATCCGGCGCCTGGTGCACGCCACCACCCGGGCGGCGGCCACCGTCGGCCTGGTCGCGTACGGCTTCCAACTCGACGTGGGCCGGTGGTGGCTGGCCCTGGCCTGGGCGTTCAGCCTGGCCCTGCTGGGCGGAGAGCGTGAACTGGTGCGGCGCCGCCTGGCCCGGTGGCGGGCGTCGGGCCGGATGGCGCGCCGGGTCCTGCTCGTGGGCGACAACAGCGAGGCCGAACGGTTCGACGCCATGTTCACTGACGAACCCGAGATCGGTTACGTGATCGTGGCGCGCGTGGACCCCACGGCGGCCGCCACCCCGGCCGAGCTCACCGCGACGGTCCTCGACATGGCCCACCGGACCGGGGCCGGGGGAGCCGTGGTGGCCGCCACCGCGGTGGACACGGCGGCCTCCAACCGGCTCGTCCGCGACCTGGTGGAGGACGGCCTCCATGTGGAGCTGAGCTCCACCCTGGCCGACATCACCGCCGACCGGTTGACCGTCCGGCCCCTCGGCCGGTTCCCCGTGGTGTACGTGGAGCCCCGCCACCGCCACGGCTGGCGGGCCGTGGCCAAACGGGCCTTCGACCTGACCCTGGCCGGGTTGGCCCTGGTGGTGGCCGCCCCGGTGATGCTGATGGTGGCGGTTGCGATCAGGATCACCTCTCCCGGGCCCGTCGTGTTCCGCCAGCAGCGGGTGGGGCAGGACCGGGAGTTGTTCGAGGTGCTCAAGTTCCGCACCATGGTGGTGGACGCCGAGGCCCGGCTCGATGCCCTCAGCGACGAGAACGAGGGGGCCGGGCCATTGTTCAAGATGAAGCACGACCCCCGGATCACACCGGTGGGTCGATTCCTGCGCAAGACGTCGTTGGACGAGCTGCCCCAGCTGTGGAACGTGGTCCGCAACGAGATGAGCCTCGTCGGCCCCCGCCCGGCTCTGCCGGCGGAGATGGCCGATTGGGACACCGAACTGCACGCCCGGTTGCGGGTCAAACCGGGGATCACCGGTATGTGGCAGGTCTCGGGCCGGAGCTCGACGAGCTTCGCCGAGTACACCCGGCTCGACCTGTACTACGTCGACAACTGGTCGCTCGTGGTCGACCTGGCCATCCTGGCCAAGACCGTCCCCGCGGTGCTCCGCTCGGCCGGCGCCTACTGAGCTCATCCGGCCAGGCGGTGGCCGAGCCGGTCCGGCGCCGACCGCTCACCGGTTCCGGCCTCGGCGCGTGCCTGCTGGGCCTGGCTCAGTTGGTGGGCCAGCCAGGCGTCGTGCACCGGGCGGAGATGGTCGGGCAGGCGTTCCACCTGGCGGGCGGTGAGGGGCGCCAATCGCCGCCGGACCAGCAACGTCTCCCCGGTCCGGTGGGCCACCTTGAACCGGCAGATGCGCTCGAAGGACCGCCACACCGGGCTGTTCCGACCGCCCCGCCGGCCCAGACCCATCTCCTCGGCGCAGGTGCCCGGGTCGACACTGAACCCGTCGGGCGAACGGTCGAGCCCCCGGGCCAGCCGGCGGAGCAGGAGCACCGCCGACGGCCCCAGGATCGACAGCCAGAACTGCTCCACATAGGCGGAGCGGGGATCGTGGCCCATCTCGTCGAGCACCGGGTCAGGCCAGGGGCGGATCAGGAGCTGGGCCACCGGGTAGGGACGGGGCGGCCCGGCCGTGTCGTCGCCGTCCGGCCGGATAGGGGCGGCCGGCTGGGCCGGGGTGGACGGCCGGATGGGGGTGGCCGGCCGGGAGTGGGCGGCCGGTTGGGTGGGCGTGGCCTGGTGCATCGGATGTTCCTCCGCCGATCAGTGGGTGGACATCCGTTCAAGCGCGGCCGGGACCCGACCGGTGACGCCGGTTGTCAGCCCGCCAGCACCCGGCGGAACGTGGCTTCCACCTGGTCGATGGCGGCAGCGGGGGTAACCGGGGCCACCCGGGCCCGACCGGCCAGGCCCATCTGCCGGGCGGTCTCCGGCTCGGCGACCAGCCGTTCGATGGCCTCGGCCAGCGCCTCCGGTTCCGGGTCGACGACAAGTCCGGTCACCCCGTCGACCACCGTCTCGGTGAGCCCGCCACCGTCCCGGCACACGATCACGGGTTTGGCCCGGGCCATCGCCTCCAGGGCGGTCAACCCGTAGTCCTCCCGGTAGGCGGGCGCCACGACGGCGAGAGCGTCGTCGTACCAGCGGTCACGGGTCCGGTCGTCGACCTCGGTGGCGAAGGTGACCCGCCCGCTCGGCTCGCCCCCGGCCGGTCGCCAACCGGGGGTGAAGATGCCCCGGTTCATCCAGGTGCGTGGGGCCGGCCACCGGTTGGCGGCCGGGTCGGCGGCGCACGACCGGTCGAGGCTGCGGACCAGGTCGAGTCGGCTGCCCCCGCCGATCAGGGCCGCCGTGGTGGGCGGCTCGACCAGGTTGATGGCCTGCACCACCAGTTCGGTCCGTTTGGGCCATTCCTGGCGGCCGACACAGACCAGCGGGCCGCCCGGCGCCGCACCGGTGGGCACCGTCGACGGTGTGGTGGTGGGCGGGGCGTGGTGGATGGCGATCCGATCGGTCGGGATCGACCAGTAATCGCGGAGCCGCCCGGCCATATCGGCCGATCCGGCCAGCCAGTACCGCACCGATTGGACCAGGGGCGTGTCGATCGATCGCACATGGTCGACCGCCCGGGCGTGCAACTCGGGGTCGACGAACCCGCTGGCCGCGAACAGGTCGGCCAGATCGTAGAACTGGCGGGCCTGGTGGTAGCACAGGGCGACGACGCGCCGATGATCGACCAGGTAGGTGGGGGGCTGGGTGCTCAGCACCAGATCGAAGCGGTCGAGACGCAGGGCCCGGACCCGCTCCACCAGACCGAGGTACATGAAGTACTCGTCGTGGTGTTCCAGGTTGACCGGCAGGATCGGGAGGCCGCCGACGCGCCGGGGCCGGGTTCGGCCGTCGATCTCGATGCGGGTCAGGTCCCAGCCCCGCTCGATCAGGCCTCGCTCGAGGACGTCGAGGTGGCGTTCGAACCCTCCCACCGCCCCGAAGTCGGGTTTGACGACGGCGACGCGGGGCCGGGTCGTCACCGGCCGCCGGCCGGCTCGCCACCGGCTGGATCGTCGCCGATCGGTCGCTCGGCCCGGAGTTCGGTGACCTGCTGGCGTAGTTCGGCCACCTGGGCCTCCAGTTCGGCGATGACCTGATCCTGGAGCCGGGTGCGGTGATCGAGCTGGTGCAGGGCGTGCACGACGGCGGTGTTGTAGCGGGTCTGGGTCGACCGGTCGCGCCCGGCCAGCAACGAGGCCAGGCGCCAGGCCCGGTCGAACCGGGCGAACCGTTGGGGTGGGGCCGACCCCACCGACTGGGTCGTGGTCGCCTCGGTCAGGTGACGTTCCAGCTCGTCGGCGATGACCACCGGGTGGTTGAGTTCGGGAAGCGGCGGGTCGACGGTTACCCCGGGCAGGGCCGCGGCCACCCGCTGATAGGCGGCGGTGATCACCCCGGCGGTCAACCGCCGGCCGTCCCACCGGTCCTCCGTGCCACCGGTGCCGTCAGTGCGGTCGGCGGGCGCGGCGCCACTCGCGGGCGCGGCCTCATCGGCCGGGGAGGCCGCGTCGTCGGTCGAGGCGGCGTCGTTGGCCGGGGTGGCGTCGTTGGCCGGGGCGGCGTCGTTGGCCGGGGCGGCGTCGTTGGCCGGGCCGGCGTCGGCGTCGTGATCGTCAACTTCTTGTTCTCGGCCTGGCTGGTGTCGACCGCAGCCAAGATCTCGGTCGGGATGCTGATGGGGGCCGTCCTGTTCGGCTATGTGTTGCG
>JBKDZN010000128.1:0-9389 GCA_047971245.1 Acidimicrobiales bacterium | reverse complement strand
CATGGCCGTCACCGCCAGCAACCGGGCGCCGTCGAGGATCCGGTCCAGGTCGGTGAGATCCAGGCGACCGTCGTCGGTGATCGGCAGCCACCGGATCTCGAAGCCGATCTGGTCGGCCAGGATCTGCCACGGAACGATGTTGGCGTGGTGCTCCATGAGGCTCAGGACCACGGCATCGCCCGCGGCCAGGTTGGCGCGGCCCCACGACCCGGCCACTAGGTTGATCGACTCCGTGGCGTTCTTGGTGAACACCACCTCGTCGGCGGACGGGGCCTGGATGAACCGGGCCACCCGGGCCCGGGCCTGCTCGTAGGCGGCGGTGGACCGCTCGGCCAGCTGGTAGACGCCCCGGTGCACGTTGGCGTAGTCGGCGGTGTAGATGTGGTTCATGGCCTCGAGCACCTGGCAGGGCCGCTGGGAGGACGCAGCCGAGTCGAGGAACACCAGGCGAGACCCGTTGCGGACCTGGTCGAGGATGGGGAAGTCCCGCCGGACGGCGGCGACGTCGAGGGTGGAGGTGAGGGTCATCGGAAGCTCTCGTATCCGTCGGCTTCGAGTCGGCGGGCCAGTTCCGGTCCCCCCGACGACACGATCCGGCCGTCGAGCAGGACATGGACCCGGTCGGGTTTCAGGTGGTCGAGGAGCCGTTGGTAGTGGGTGATGGCCAGGAGGCCCAGGTCGGGTCGTTCGGCCCGGATGGTCTGCACCCCCTGGGCCACCGCGACCAGGGCGTCGATGTCGAGGCCGGAGTCGGTCTCGTCCAGGATGGCCATCTCCGGTTCCAGCACCGCCATCTGCAGGACCTCGTTGCGCTTCTTCTCCCCGCCCGAGAACCCCTCGTTGACGTATCGCTCCATGAACGACGAGTCCATGCCGAGCTTGTCCATCCACTCCATCAGGGAGAGCCGGAGCTCGAGGACGCTCATCTCCATGCCCTTGCGGGCGCTGAGGGCCTGGCGCAGGAAGTTGAGGACCGAGACCCCGGCGATCTCCTGCGGGTACTGGAAGGCCAGGAAGAGGCCGGCCTTGCCCCGGACGTCGGGGTCCCAGTCGGTGATGTCGTCACCCCGGAGCCGGATCCGGCCGCTGGTGATCTCGTACTCGGGCGATCCCATCAATGTCGAGGCCAGGGTCGACTTGCCGGAGCCGTTGGGGCCCATCAGGGCGTGGATCTCACCGGCGTGGACGGTGAGGGAAACCCCCTTGAGGATCTCGGCCGGCCGGCCGTCGTCGCCTTCGGGGGCCACCACGTGAAGGTCTTCGATCTGGAATAGCGGCGCCGTCATGAGGCCAAGTGTAATTGCACTATCCGCGTAGGAGATATGGATCGGGGGGATCAGGCGAACCGTTACCGGCGAACCGGCCTCACCAGCCCCGGTCGATCCACTCGTCGAGATGAGGCCGCTCGGTGCCGATCGTGGTGTCGTCGCCGTGGCCCGGCAGGACCAGCGTCTCGGGGGGCAGGGTGAACAGGCGCCGATCGATGGACTCGATGATGGTGGCGAAGTCGCCATGGTCGAAATGGGTGGCGCCCGGCCCGCCGGGGGAGAGGGTGTCGCCGCTGAACACCAGGGGCTTGTCGACCAGTTTGAAGCAGATCGAGCCCGGAGTGTGACCCGGGGTGGTGATGGTGTGCAGCGAGGACCGGCCCACCTCGATCCGGGAATCGTCGGTGAGGAGGTAGTCGTAGCTGGGCAACATGGCCGCATCGGCCTCGGTGACGCCCACCTGGTAGCCGGCGTCCCGCACGGCGGGGACGGCCTGGATGTGATCCCAGTGGCCGTGGGTCTCGAGCACGGTACGAACCCCGAGACGGCGGCACAGCTCGAGCAGGCGATCATGCTCATTGGCGGCGTCGAGGAGGACGGCGTCGCCGGTGTGGCGGCAGCGGATCACGAAGACGTTGTTCTCGTAGGGGCCGACCACGATGCGGTGGACTTCGACATCGGTGTCGGACCAGTGGAGGGTCGGGCTGATGTCGACGGGGCCGGACGATCCGGCGGGGGTGTCGGGCATGACGACGACCCTACTCGCCACCGGTACTCCGGTTCCTGTCCCGGTCGTGATCTCCCGGGTCCCTGGTCTTGCCGGCTCGGGTGCGTGGGCAAGCATGCCTCTGGGCCGTCACGGTTCGTGGCGCTACCTTGCCAAGCGGGCAGTTGGGCAGCAAGCGACGGAGGTTCCCGGTTGTCATTCACCACCGTGATGACGGCGGCCGGTATGGCGGTGGCCGTGCTCGTCGGCTCCCTGTTGACGGCGTATGCAGTTGTCGACGGGGACCCGGCCGGGACCTTCGTGCGCTTCACCGGTTCGGTGCTCCTCGGCACCTACTACTGGTATCTCAACCAGCTTTCGCGGGGTCGCCGGTTCTTCGTGTGACCGTCCCCCGGTTTCGGCCCGCCGGGCGGAGCGTGTCCCCCGCGGCGACTAGGGTCGGGGTATGTCCTCGTTACGGACCCGCCTGCACCGAGTGGCCAAGGCCGGGGTGGACCTGGCCATCGCCACCCCCGTGATCGGGGAGCCGGTGTACGACGCCTGCGTGGTGCGCAACATCCGCCGGGGCACGTTCGACGACCTCACCACCCCGAGTGAGCTCCGCCGGGTGTTCAACCCCATCGTGAAGGAGCTGGTCGAGGCCCACGGCCCCCGGCTCACCTACTTCGAGGCCGGGGTGTTCGCCGGCCAGTCGCATGCCGTGTGGCACGAGGTGGCGGCCGAACACGGTGTGGAGTGCCGCAGCCACGGCGCCGACTCCTTCCAGGGCCTGCCCGAATCGGTCACCGGCGACGAGGGGGGCTGGATCCCCGGCAGTTTCCGCTGTTCCCAGCGGGTGGCGGAATGGAACCTCCGCCGCATGGGGGCGCCGATGGACCGGATCACCCTGGTGAAGGGTTGGTACGACGAGAGCCTCACCCCCGAGCTGGGCCGGCAGGTGGGCCCGGTCCATGTCGCCATGCTCGACGCCGACGCCTACTCGTCGACCGTCCCCGTGCTCCGTTTCCTCGGCCCACTGTTGACCGACCCCAGCTACATCGTCTTCGACGATTGGTGGGACGACAACGGCGACCCGTCCCTCGGGGTGAGTCTGGGCCGCGGCGTGGAGCGGGCGTTCAACGAGTGGCTGGCCGACAACCCGGCGTGGACGCCGACCCATACTGGCGATTACGACCTGATCGGACCGGACACCCGGGGCATCTACGGCCATGTGGTTCGGCTCGATCGTTCCGGCCCGGCCCCCGGCTGAGGCCGGTGCGGCGGGGTCGCCCGGTCGGCGGCCGGGGACGCCGAGCCCCGGGTCAGAGCGTGGCCGGGTCGGGGGTGGCGGCAGACCGTTCGGCCAGACGGGTCAGCAGCCGCTCGGCGTCGGCGGTGGGGAGGTCGGGCACGGTGATGATGGCGCGGCGGCCCCGGCCGGCGGTGACCAGCCGGAGGCTGACCAGGCCGAGGCGCCGCTGGAAGAAGCTCGACGCCAGGCGCACGTTCTGCACCTTGTCCAGGCGGACCAGGACGAGCCGGTGGACGACGACCCCGGAGCGGACGAGCATCTGATCGGTTGATCGGGCCCAGCCCAGGGCGCCGTACCGGGCGATGCCGTACCACCAGCCGGCCCCGGCGGCCACCCCGATGACCAGCGGGACGAGCGGCCAGGCGACGACCGCGGCGGCCGCCGCCACCGGCACAGCGCCGAGCCAGACCCGGTTGCGGCCCCGGCGCCGCGTCATGGGGCTCACCGGTCGAAGATCGGCCTCGCCGACCTGGACGGGTCCGACGATTCGTTCCACCAGTTCCACCCAGCTGCCCAGGTCGGCGGCCGGGTTGATCTGATCGACCGCCGAATCGTCGGCGTCCACCTCCACGTCCGCGGTTTCGAACCCGATCTGTTCGTAGCCGATGGCCCGGTGGACGGGATCCCGGGTGATGCGGACCTGCTGCAGCCGTTCCCGACGCACGGCCACGTTCCGCTCCGTCATCAGACCGGCCCGGATCCGGATCCGGTCCGGGTCGGCGGACAGTTCGAACCCCCCGATCGTCAACAGCTGCTCCACCGTCGCGATCGCGGCGACCACCAGGGGCACGGCGACCGCCAGGGCCGCCACCACCCAGCGGCCCCGTCCCAGCCGGTCGACCTGGTCGAGATCGACGGCGGCGGCCGCCCCGAACCCGACCGCGATGAACACCGACAGCGCCACCGCCCCCGCGGTCCACACGTTCATCCCGGCCACCCGCAGCAACCGGCCGAACGGGGGCCGGACCAGGGGTGTGACCATCACCGGCACACCGGCCGGGGCATCCGGACGCGGCCCCGGACCCGGCCCCGGAATCCCGGGGCCGGAACCGGGGGCTGCGGTCGGGCCTGATGCCGCGGTCAGACCGGAGCGAAGCAGGATGGTGAGACGGTCGGCCTCGGCCATGCTCAGGAAACGGAGGGTGATCGAACCCTGGGACGACGCGTCCGCGATCTCCAGCGCGGTGACGTTCAGGATCCGGGCCACCAGGCTCGACCGGGTCGAAACCTGCTGGATGTTGGCCCGGGGCATCACCTGGCGGTGCCGCCACAACAGGCCCCGATGCTGGCGGATGGCGTCGTCGTCGACCCGATAGCGGGTGGTCAGCCACCGGGCCACCGCCAGCGGGAGCGGACCGGCCACGAAGGCCAGCTCGAGCGCCGAGTCCAGACCGAGCGAACCGCGGCCCCAGACCACCAGCAGCACGAGACCGAGCGTGGCCCGCAGGGCCTGGACCAGTTCGAGCACGAGGGTGGCCGGGTGGGGGCGGAGCCAGGTGCCGGCGTCCGCCGGGACGGTGTCAGCCATCGGGCCGCCGGTCGGCACGACCCGCGAGTTCGTCGGTCAGCCGCTCCACCGTGTCGTGCTCCATGAACGGGATCCGGAGGTTGGGGGCACCGGCGCCGGCGGTGTGGACCACCACCGTGGTCAGCCCCAACATCCGGTCCAGCGGGCCGTTCTCGCTGGTCACCGTCTGCACCCGGTTGCGGGGCACGATGGCCCGGTGCTGCACGATGACACCCCAGCGGGCCCCGATCCACCGGTCGGTGAGCTCGATGCGCCACGACCGGTACCGCAGGTCGGCCACCCACCAGCCGATCAGGGTCGCGAGGGCGGCGACCACGGCGGGCACCAGGAGGACCGGGAACGGAAGCTCGACCTCCTGGCGGACCGCGACGTCGACAACCGATCCGATCACCAGGGTGAGCACGCCGGAGCCCAGCGCGGCCGCCCGCCACACCCGCTGGACCGACGGGGGCAGGCCGGTGGGGAGGGGTGGGGGTTCGAGGGCGGAGGCCATCGGGTTCGGGCCGCGATCGGGGTTCGCTCAGGCGGCGGCGATGGTGGTGAGGTGCAACAGCCGGTCGTGGCCGTCGTACCCGCCGGTGGCCCGGTGCAGCACCGACCGGTTGTCCCACATGACCAGCATGCCCGGCTCCCAGCGGTGCCGGTAGACGAACCGGGGGTCGGTCTGCCACGCCAGCAGTTCGCGGAGCAGCTCCCGGGCCTCCGCGCCGGGCATGTCGACGATGCCGATGATGTAGCCGATACAGCTGAACAGGCCCGGACGGCCGGTTTCCGGGTGGTCCCTGATCAGGGGGTGGGTCTGGGTGGCCAGGGCGTCGGCCGACGGCCGGATGGCCATCGATCGGCCCTGTGACTGGTCGTCGAAACCGTACGACCCGTCCGGGGCGTAGCCGCCGCGGGCCGAATGGACGGCCACGAGGTCCTCGATCCGGGCCCGGAGCTCCGGATCCATGGCGTCGAGCGCGGCGTGCTGGTCGGCGTAGAGGGTGTCGCCCCCCTCCGGGGGGATGGTGATGCCCAGCAGGCAGGTCCCGGCCGGGGGGCGGGCCTGGAAACTCCAGTCGGAATGCCAGTTCTCGGCGAACAGGGGCGCCGTCTCCGCCGCGTCCCGCTTGACGGCGATGATGTGGTCCCGGCCCTCGATCGGGGCGATGTAGGGATCGTTGCCGAAACCGCCGAAGGCGAGGGTGAAGCGTTCGAGGTCGTCGTCGCCCATCGCCTGGTCGGGGAACACGAGCACATGGTGCTCCAACCAGGCGGCCCGCAGCCCGGCCACGAGGCCCGGGTCCAGGGGGGTGGTGAGGTCGACGTCGGTGACCACGGCGCCGAAGGGCTGGCCGGTCGGGGTCACGGTGAATGATGGTGCCACGGGGCCGACCGTAGTGCTCCCGGCCGCGGTTCCGCTCCTCGAGCCGCCGTCGGCCAAAGCGGTGGTGACCGGCTAGCTTGTCGGCGTGTCTGCCGAGCTGCGAGCCAAGGCCATGGCCACCGGGGCCCGCCCGTCGTCGCTGCGGTTCTACCGGTTGACCCGGGGCCTGATCCGGGGGGTGGTCAACCCGTTGCTGCGGGCCGAGGCGGTCGACGCCGAGATCCTGGACCGTCCGGGGGCCACCATCCTGGCGCCGGTGCACCGCTCCCACCTGGACAGCCCGCTGATCGCCACCTTCAGCCGGCGCCGGATCCGGGCGTTGGGGAAGGAGTCGCTGTTCACCACCCCGGTGGTGGGCTGGGTGTGCGCCGCCCTGGGGGCCATACCGGTGCGCCGGGGCCACGCCGATCGTGACGCCATGGCCGCGGCCCGCGAGCTCCTGGAGGCCGGGGAGACGATGATCGTGTTCCCCGAGGGTGGGCGCGGTTCAGGCGATCGGGTCGGTGAGCTCTTCGACGGGGCCGCCTGGTTGGCGGCCCGCACCGGAGCCCCGATCGTGCCGATCGGTATCGCCGGCACCGAAGAGGTCCTGCCCGAAGGGGCCCGCCGGCCCCGGCGTTCCAAGGTGGTCGTGGTGGTGGGCGAACCGATCCCGGCCCCCACCGCAGAGGGGCGGGTGCCCCGCCGGGCCATCACCGACCTCACCGGGCTGCTCGCCGAGCGTCTGCAGCAGGCCCAGGACGAGGCGGTGGCCCGCCGGGAGTCCGGCTGACGCCACGGCCGCCGGCCGGTCCCTCCCCCGACCCGTATGGGAAGCCGGCCCGACCGGTCGATTACAGTGACGTCTGGCTCACCGGCGCCGGGCGCGGTCCGTGATCACGGTCCGTTTCGCGCCCGGCCCGGCACGTCGACGATGAGCCGCCGACTCGCCGAGCCCACCGGAACGGACGAACGAAGGGGGCGTCATGCCCGAGCTGAGCACGGCGGTCGGGGCCACGGCGACACCGCTGATCGAACAGACCATCGGCGCCAACCTGGCCGCCACGGTGGCCGCCCACCCCGACCGGGAGGCCCTGGTCGTCCGGCACCAGGGGGTCCGCTGGACCTACCGGGAGTTGGCGGCGCGGGTGGACGAGCTCGCCCGGGGCCTGCTGGCCGCAGGGCTGCAGACCGGTGACCGGCTCGGCATCTGGGCGCCGAACTGTGCCGAATGGGTCCTGGTCCAGTTCGCCACCGCCCGGATCGGGGTGATCCTGGTCAACATCAATCCCGCCTACCGGACCCACGAGGTGGCCTACGCGTTGCGGCAGTCGGGCTGCCGGGCGCTGGTCGCCGCCCGGACCTTCAAGACCAGCGACTACGAGGCCATGGTGGCCGAGGTGCGCGGTGAGCTCCCCGATCTGGAACTGGTGGTGTTCCTCGGCACCCCCGCCTGGGACGAGCTGGTGTCGTCGGGTGCCGGGGTGCCGGCCGGGCGGTTGGACGAGATCGCCGCCACCCTGGAGGGCAACGACCCGATCAACATCCAGTACACCTCGGGCACCACCGGCTACCCGAAAGGGGCCACTCTCAGCCACCGCAACATCGTCAACAACGCCTTCTTCGTGGCGGAGGGTTGCCGGTACACCGAGACCGACCGGGTCTGTGTGCCCGTGCCGTTCTACCACTGCTTCGGGATGGTGATGGGGGTGCTCGGCTGCGTCACCCACGGGGCCACCATCGTGGTGCCCGCCGATGCCTTCGAGCCGGTGGCCACCATCGCCACGGTGGCCGAGGAGCGCTGCACCAGCCTGTACGGGGTGCCCACCATGTTCATCGGGGTCCTGGCCCTGGCCGATTTCGACGACTACGACCTCACCTCTCTGCGCACCGGGATCATGGCCGGCTCCCCCTGCCCGGTGGAGGTCATGAAACAGTGCATGGAACGGATGCACATGAGCGAGGTGACGATCTGCTACGGGATGACCGAGACGTCGCCGGTGTCCACCCAGACCGCCACCGACGACCCGGTCGACAAGCGGGTGGGCAGCGTGGGCCGGGTCCACCCACACGTCGAGATCAAGGTGGTCGACCCGGAGACGGGAGCCACGGTGGAGCGGGGGGCACCGGGGGAGTTCTGCAGCCGGGGCTATTCGGTCATGCTCGGTTACTGGAACGACCCCGAACGGACCGCGGACGCCGTCGACCCCGACGGGTGGATGCACACCGGGGATCTGGCCGAGATGGACGACGAGGGCTATGTCAACATCGTCGGTCGGATCAAGGACATGATCATCCGGGGCGGTGAGAACGTCTATCCACGCGAGATCGAGGAGTTCCTCTACAGTCATCCCCGGATCCAGGACGTCCAGGTCATCGGGGTGCCCGACGCCCGCTACGGTGAGGAGGTCATGGCTTGGGTGACCACCACCGACGGTGGCCCGCTGACCGCCGAGGAGGTCCGGGAGTACGCCTCCGGCCGGATCGCCCACTACAAGATCCCCCGCTACGTGGAGGTCACCACCGAGTTCCCGATGACCGTCACCGGCAAGATCCAGAAGTTCAAACTGCGGGATGACGCCATCGAGCGGTTGGGCCTGGCCGACGCGGCCGATATCGAGACGGCATGAGCGCTGATGCCCTTCGGGCCGCGATGGCCCGGGCCGCCACCGGCAATCTGGAGACCCACGGCGAGAAACTGGCGGCCCAGCACAAGCTGTTCGTCCGGGACCGGATCGCCTTGCTCGTCGACGAGGGCACGTTCGTGGAGGACGGCCTGCTGGCCAACGCGCTTGCCCCCGGAGACGACCTCCCGGCGGACGGGGTGGTCACCGGGCGGGGTCTGGTGGACGGCCGCCCCGTGGCGGTCATGGCCAACGACCCGACCGTGAAGGCGGGTTCGTGGGGCGCCCGGACCGTGGAGAAGATCGTCCGGCTCACCGAACTTGCCCTCCGGGAGGATCTGCCGATCGTGTGGCTGGTCGATTCGGCCGGGGGCCGGATCACCGACCAGGTCGAACTGTTCCCGGGCCGACGGGGGGCCGGCCGGATCTTCTACAACCAGGTTCGCCTGTCGGGCCGGGTCCCCCAGGTCTGCTGCCTGTTCGGCCCCTCGGCGGCCGGTGGTGCCTACATTCCCGCCTTCTGCGACGTGGTGTTCATGGTGGAGGGCAACGCATCGATGTATCTCGGGTCGCCCCGGATGGCCGAGGAGGTCATCGGGGAGC
>JBKDZN010000127.1:0-1628 GCA_047971245.1 Acidimicrobiales bacterium | reverse complement strand
CTAGGTGTCCGACTTCCTCCGTCCGTCCTCCCATGATCGCCGGGCCCGCCTCCGGGCCGCACTGGATGCCGGCACCGTCGTCGCCCCCGGCGCCTACGATGCCATGAGCGCCCGCCTGGTGGAGCAGACCGGTTTCGACGCCTGCTACCTGACCGGGTTCGGGGCCACGGCCAGTGCCCTGGCTCGGCCCGACATCGGGCTCATGTCGCAGACCGAGATGGTCGACGTGGTCCGTCGTGTCGCTGCCGCCATCGACACCCCGGTGATCGCCGATGCCGACACCGGCTACGGCAATGCCCTCAACGTCATCCGGACCGTGCACGACTACGAGCAGGCGGGGGCGTGCGCCATCCAGATCGAGGATCAGGTGTTCCCCAAACGGTGTGGACACATGGCCGGCAAGGAGGTGATCGGGCTGGCCGAAGCGGAGGCCAAGATCCGGGCCGCGGTGGCCGCCCGGCAGGACCCCGACTTCCTGATCATCGCCCGGACCGATGTGGGGGCCGTTGAGGGGACCGACGCCGCCATCGAACGGGCCAAGGCGTTCGCCGATGCCGGCGCCGACCTGCTCTTCGTGGAGGCCCCACCGGCCCGGGCCGACATCGAACGGGTGGCGAAAGCCCTGGCCGGGCAGCGGCTGGTGTTCAACTGGGTGGAGGGCGGCAAGACCGACACGGTCGACATCGACCTCATCCGCGACCTCGGGTTCGGCCTGGTCATCTTCCCCCTCAGCACCATGCTGGCCGCCACCCGCGCCGTCCGGTCGGTGCTCGACCACCTGAAGCGGGTCTCGTCCACCACCGGGTTCGAGGCCATGGACACCTTCGACGACGCCGTCGAACTGATGGGCCTCGACCGGATCCGGGCCATCGAGGACTCGTTCCGGGTCGACTGACCCCGCCACGGGGCCGGCTCGTTCCGCCCGGCATCGCTCGTTCAGGGGCGCGGCCGGTTCAGCGCGGGCCGGCTACTCCCATTCGATGGTGCCGGGCGGCTTCGAGGTGACGTCGTAGACCACCCGGTTGATGCCGTCGACCTCGTTGATGATCCGGTTCGACATCCGTTCCAGCACGTCGTAGGGCAGGCGGGCCCAATCCGCGGTCATGGCGTCATCCGAGGTGACGGCCCGGACGATGATGGGGTGGGCGTAGGTGCGCTCGTCACCCATGACCCCCACCGACTTGATGTCGGCCAGCACGGCGAAGGCCTGCCAGACGTCCCGGCCCAGGCCGGCCTGCTCGATCTCTTCCCGGACGATGGCGTCGGCCCGTTGGAGCACGGCCACCCGCTCGGGGGTGACCTCACCGATGATGCGGACCCCGAGGCCGGGCCCGGGGAACGGCTGGCGCCAGACGATCTCGTCGGGCAGGCCGAGTTCGTGGCCGATGGCCCGGACCTCGTCCTTGAACAGGTTGCGCAGGGGCTCGACCAGTTCGAAGTCGAGATCCTCGGGGAGGCCGCCGACATTGTGGTGGCTCTTGATCTTGGCCGCGGTGTCGGTGCCGGATTCGATCACGTCGGGATAGAGGGTGCCCTGGACCAGGAATCCGGCGTCCTCCAGGCCTCCGGCCGCCTCCTCGAACAGGCGGATGAACAGTTCGCCGATGGTCTTGCGCTTCTCTTCCGGG
>JBKDZN010000126.1:0-28356 GCA_047971245.1 Acidimicrobiales bacterium | reverse complement strand
GACCCCCGTCAGGCCGAACTCGAAACCTGACCACACCGAGCATCAGCCTCGGAACCCCACCACCCCACGAGACGCTGCCCAGGGGTCGGCAACTGCATCGACCGCAACAACCGGTCCAGGGACGCCCGCTGCAACCGGACCTCGGCCAACAACGCGTGCGGGACGAGCTGACCCATCGAACCCGCCGTCATCATTGGCCCTCAGCGAGCGCCTTCCTCGATTCGGTCAATCGTGTCCGCTGTCCGGCCAGCCTCGACCAAGATCAAGTCCTCATCCGGACGCAACTGGTAGTAGCGGACCACGTCACGCCAGATCTTCCGCCCAGCCGGACCCAAACCCCTCGGCGCACGCGGCCGCTCCTTCGGTGGGATCTCCGCAGCGTTCACGCCGCAACCCTCCTGACCTGGAAAACCGGGTGCATCCACCAGGGCGATCCTGGACCGCTATGCCTCCCGTAGGGCTTTTGGAGTCGGGGGGTCACCCCCCCACCTGTTGGTCACCAGATCCGCCGGGGTGGGACGCCGGGTGCGGGGTCGTTGCGGCGAGTCGTGAGTATCCGTCGCCGAAACGACCGGTGGCAGGCCAGGTACCGCGGCCCGGATCGGCGGATGGTGTCGAAGACGTTCGGTGCTTGGTGGGCGATGTACTCGGCCCAGGCCCCCGAAGCGGGCCTCGACGGCAGCCCGCGATCAGGGGGCTGCTGAGCGGTGGCTCCTCCCCCACCCTCGGCCGGCTCCAGCTCGGCCAGATCACGCCGACCACGGTCCGCCAGGTAGTAGCCGTGATCACCGGGCTCGCCCCATCAAACAGTGCGGACCTACTACGGCGTCCTCCAGGGCGCGATGACCGCGGCAGTCGAGGCCGACCTGATCGGTCGTTCGCCGTGCCGGGGGATCAAGCTCTCGGCCGAGCGGCGGGAGGACCCGCGGTTCTTGACCGTCGAGGAGCTCCACCGGCTCGCCGACGTGATCGGGGGCGACTACCGGGCGCTCGTGCTCCTGGCCGGTGCTGTCAGGCTCCGGTTCGGCGAGTGCGCCGCGCTGCGGGTGTGCCGTGTCGACTTCCTCCGACGGAGCGTGACGGTCGCCGAGACGGCGAACGAGGTCCGCGGCGAGGTGCTGTTCGGTGAGCCGAAGACGAAGGCCAGTCGGCGGACTGGTATCGATGCCCCGTTTCGTGGGCCGATGAGATCGCTACCCACCTCGGTGCCCGGGCCCCGGTCGGGCCTGATGACCTGGTGTTCACGGGCCCCGCTGGTGGGCCGCTCCGCCGGAAGCACTTCCGGTCAAGGGTCTGGGTCGGTGCGGTGGCCGACGCCGGGCTCGATGGGCTCACGTTCCACGGGCTCCGCCACTCGGCGGTCGTCGATGGGCTCGACGCCATGCTGCCGGATACCTCGTGTGGCCTGGATGCGGCCCGAGCGGTCGGCGACGACAACACCGGCGGGAACGTCAGGACTCTGACCAGGCGGAACTCGAGTGGAGCAGAGGGGAGTCGACCCCCTGGCCTCCTCGATGCGACCGAGGCGCTCTAGCCAGCTGAGCTACAGCCCCGAGATGGGATTGGCCAGTGTAGCGGCCCGAACACGCTGGTCGTCACCGTTTCCGGCCGGTGATGACCCGGCCTCAGCCGTCGGTCCGGCCCGGCTCGTCGTCGGCCGACCAGGCCCGGTCGATCAGGTCCGACACCTGCAGGTGGGCCCCATCGGCGGTACCGCCGGCCACCGGCCCGAGCTGGGAGGCGATCGATTCGGCCACGAGGAAGGGATCGCCGTCGTCGTCATCGAACTCGGCCGGATCGCCAGCGTCGCGCTCCTCCCCGGTGACGCCCCCGGCCGGATCCGTGCCGACCTGGCTCGCCTTGGCCGCCCGGATGGCCACGCCGGTCGGCGCGGTACCGCGCGCCGCGGCGGCCCGTTTCGCGGCCCGCCGCTGCCGGTACTCCCGGGCGCCGACGCGGGAGGCGATGGCCAGCTGGGCGGCCAGGCCACCGAGCATCAGGACGAACACCCACACGAACGGACCCCGAAAGGCGACCGCCAGGAAGAACCCGACGAAGGCGGCGATCACGAACGCCAGCATGCGGCGACGCCGTCGCTCGTCCACCGGTATCCGGCGACGGGTGAGCGTGGACGGCAACGGGAGCGTGATCGGCCGATCACCCGACGCGTTACGGCCCCCCTGTTTCCAGGCGCTGGTCTGCAGGTGGGCAGTGGATCGCGTGGACGTGCTCTCGTCAGGGCCGGCCACGGGGCGGGCCAACGCCCACAGCCACCCGATCAGCAGTAGGCCGGCCCCTCCGTACTGGATGACCTGGCCCCACATCACAACCCGTCGATAGTGCGCCGGGACAGGTCGGGGCTCCGCCGGTACGGACCGGACTTGCCGCCTGTCTTCTCCCACAGGGCGATGTCGCCGATCTCCATGTTCTTGTCGGCCGACTTGCACATGTCGTAGATGGTCAGGGCGGCCACCGAGCAAGCAGTGAGCGCCTCCATCTCGACACCGGTGCGATCAACGATGTCGCACTGGCATTCGATCTCGATGTAGTCATCCTTCAGATCGAAGTTGACCGACACCGACCCCAGCATCACCAGGTGGCACAGGGGCAACAGGTCGGCGGTGCGTTTGGCGGCCTGGATGGCGGCCACACGGGCCACGGCCAGCACGTCTCCCTTGGTCACCGCGCCCCGGGCGACCAGGGCCGTCGTCTCCGGGCTCATGTACACCCGACCCCGGGCCACCGCCCGGCGGAACGACGGCTCCTTGGGTGAGACGTCGACCATGCGAGCCCGTCCCAGAGGATCCAGATGTGTCAGTTCACGCTCGGCCACCCTAGTAACTTACTGCGATCTGAGCGACGATGTGGGCGACCCCGACGTGACACCGGCACGATGGTGGCGGCCGGCACCCAATGGCACTCAACCGCCCAGCTGGCTCATCGACTTCGACGGCCGCACGAAATGCACCTTCCCGACCTGGTGGCCGGCCCATTTCCGGTCGACCAGCCCGGCGATGGCGGCAAGGATCTCCTCGTCGGTCGCTGCATCCCGAAGCCTGGAGCGGACATCGAGATGTTCCAGGCCGAACAGGCAGTTCCGGAACTGCCCGTCGGCGGGCAGCCGGATCCGGTCGCAGCTCGCGCAGAACGGCGCCGACACGGTGGCGATGATGCCGAACTCGCCGGAGCCGTCGTCGTAGCGAAACCGTTCGGCCGGAGCCGAGCCGCGGGGCACCGCGGTGAACGGCCGGTAGGTGCGGGCCGCTTCGAGGATCTCGGCGTGGCTCACGACCGTGTTGGGGCTCCAATCGCCCTGGGCGTCGAGCGGCATGAACTCGATGAACCGGACCGAGACACCCCGTTCGTGGCCGAGCGCCAGGAAATCGACGATCTCGTCGTCGTTGATGCCCCTCATGAGCACGGCGTTGAGCTTGACCGGATCGAACCCCGCCGCCACGGCCGCATCGATGCCCTCCAGGACCTGATCGAGCCGGCGACGGCGGGTCAGCCGCTCGAACCGATCGGGGTCGAGGGTGTCGAGGCTGATGTTCAAGCGGTTGAGACCGGCGGCCTTGAGATCATCGGCCAGGGCCGCCAGGGTGGCCCCGTTGGTGGTCATGGCCAGGTCGACCCCGAGCGCCGACAACTTCCCGACCAGGGTGGCCACGTTGGCCCGGACGGTCGGTTCGCCCCCGGTCAGGCGGATCGAACGGACCCCGGCCCGGGTGACGAGCAAGCCGGCCAGGCGCTCGATCTCCTCGAAGGTCAACAGGTCCGCCCGGTCCATCCACTCCATGCCTTCCGACGGCATGCAGTACTGGCACCGGAAGTTACAACGATCGGTGATCGAGATCCGGAGATCGGTGTGCACTCGTCCGAAACGATCGATCAGATCCGTCCCTGCTCCCACCCGATCGAGACTACCGCCCCACTTCTCCCCGGTCGCAGTCGGACCAGGCCCGAACCGGGAACCTTGAGGATCCCGGCCGGTGGATCAGCCGGTGAACTGGATGACGCTCACCGACTGCCCGGTCTCCACCCCGTCACCGTCGGGGACGATGGCCAGACCGTCGGCCACCGCCATGGCCCGGAGCTGGTGCGAGCCCTGGCCACCCGCGGAGCGGGCGTGCCACACCCCGTCGGCCTGGAGGGACAGCCTGACCCGCATGAAGTGGGCCTTCCCGTCCGGCCGGCGCCCGAACGGCTCGTCGCAGACCGCCCGGATCACCGGACGGTCGGCGTCGAGCCGGCCCATCATGCGCCGTAGGGCGGGCCGGGCGAACAGTTCGAAGCTGACCCCCGAGCTCACCGGGTTGCCGGGCAGGCCGAACACCGGCGTGTCGCTCATGACCCCGAAGGCCAGGGGTTTGGCGGGGCGGATCGCCACCTGCATCCAGTTGAAGTCGCCCAGCTCGGAAAGGATGGCCTTGACCAGGTCGAAGTCGCCCATACTGACCCCGCCGGTGGTGATCACCGCGTCGGCCTGCTTGACGCCCCGATCCAGGGCGGCCCGGATGGCTGCGTCGTCGTCGGGTACCAGACCGAGATCCAGTGGGGTGCACCCGGCCTCGGCGACCAGCGACAGCAACATGATGCGGTTCGAGTCCCGGATCTGACCGGGGCGGAGCGGCGCAGACCCTTCGACCAGCTCGTCACCGGTCGACATGACCGCCACGACGGCCCGGCGGTACACGGTCACCGTCTGGTGGCCGAGGCTGGCCAGCACCCCCAGATGGCCGGGGGTGAGGACCGCGCCCGGATGGAAGATCTCTGTGCCCGCGGCGACATCGTCGCCGGCTCGGCGGACATGGTTGCCCGGGGGCACCTCGGCCAGGATCGTCACGTCGAAACCGGCGGGCCGGGTCAGCTCCACCTCGATGATCGCATCGGCCCCCTCGGGCAACGGTGCGCCGGTCATGATGCGCATGGCCTCACCCGGGCCGAGCGGTCGTGACGCCACCCCACCGGCCGGGATCGTTCCCGTCACCGCCAGACTCGACGGCCGATCCGCCGCGGCGCCCACGGTGTCCTCGGCCCGCACGGCGTAACCGTCCATGGCCGTGTTGGCGAAGGGGGGAACGGCCTCGGTGGCCGTCACCGTCTCGGCCAGCACGAGACGCCTGGCCTCGGCCAGAGGGACCTCGACCGTGGGCAGCACCTGAATGTCGCGGGCAATCCGCACCCGGGCTTCTTCGAGGGGTATCACGTCGCCTCTATCTCCGATCCCTGATCGCGACTGGTCGCTGTCCTCACGTGACCCGACCCTCTCGTCCGGCCACCCCGGCCAGTATCTCCCGAAACGGCGGATACAACGAGCGGGGCCCGGACCCGGCCGGGCGGCGCGAGGTCGATACGGCGTCGAGCGAGGGTGTCCCGGTAGAGTGGACGAGGTCGTTCGGGCCACTGGCCCGGCCGACGTCGACCGATCGTGCGGCATCACCTTGGCCGAGGGTGGCAGCCACACGCCGGCCGGCCTGTCTGGGATCGTCTCCCGGGCCGACGGCGTTCATTCACTCCCCATACCTTCGGCGCTACCTCTGATGCCCACATACCAGTACAAGTGCCGCCTCTGCGATGAACCGTTCGAGGTGGAGCAGCGGATCTCCGACGACAGCCTCACCTCCCTGCCGGGCTGCGCCCAGGCCGATGACGGCAACCATCCGCTCAAGAAGGTGTTCAGCGCGGTGGGCATCTCGTTCAAGGGCGACGGCTTCTACCGCAACGACTCCCGGTCCGGCGCCAAGCGATCCAACGGCTCCGGGTCCTCGTCGAACTCCGATTCGTCCGGGTCGACCTCGTCATCGTCGTCGTCCAGTGCCGACTCCGGTTCGTCGTCGGACAAGGCGTCCTCAGGGAGCACGTCGTCTTCATCCACCCCGGTTTCGTCCGGGTCGTCCTCCGGGAACACCTCCTCGTCGGCCGACTGAGGCCGCGGCCGTTACCGGCCCCGCCGACCGCCCCAGAAGCACCCTGATCCGCCGGTCGGCGCAACAGGTTCGGAGCCCTGCGCTCCCTGAGCTGTCCTCCGATCCGGAGCACGACCATGGGCCTGCGACGCCCCGAACCACCGCCCACCCACGACGACGGACCCCGTGGTGACCCGGCCTTGGTCGCGCGCCCGACCGGCCGTGCCCCCCGGCCCCGACCCGACCGGCCCGGGCGGGACCCCCTGACCCGGCTGCGTGCCACGCTCCGCCATCGGGCCCTGCGGCGCCGGGCGGCCGCCCTCGGTGTGGCCGCGGCCGCCCTCCTGACCGGCCTCGGCCCCTTGGGGCCGGACCGACCCCCGTCGGACCCGGTCCGTTCCCCCACCGACGCGATCACCGAACCGGCCGGATCCCGGCACCCGGCCGGGCCCGAGGCGTCGTCACCGGCCGGCGGCGACCCTCGTCACCTCGCCGCCGATGAACGGGCCGTGGCCATCCCCTCGCCGGGACCTGCCTTACTCGACGAGGGCGACCATGTCGATCTGGTCGCCGTCACCGTCGACCCGACCGGCGGGGTGGTCACCACCGTGCTCCAGCCGCCGGGGCGGGTGATCGCCGTCGACACCGGTGTGGTCGTCGTGGCCCTCCCCGCGGACGAGGCCGTCACCGCCGTCGACCACCTGGCCACCGGCGCCATCGAACTGCTGCGACGCCCGTGAGCCGGGCGTCCCGACCGCCGTCGGGTCGGCACCGAGCCCGAAACCGGCCCGGCGCCGCACTCAGTCCGCGACCACGACCGGCAGGGCGCCGACGTCACCCGGATCGGCTTCCAGGCCGGTGTCGCCGCGGACCAGGATCATCAACACTCCCGGCGAGACCGTCGACAGGTCGAGCTCGGCCGTGAAGGGTTCGGCGTCGTTGAGCGCCCCCGCCTGGACCACCGCCTGGTCGATGGCCCCGGACTCCCCGGCCCGGTGGGCGCTCACCACCACCGTGCCCTCGAAACCGCGGGCGTTGCCTTCCACCACCAGCGGCCCGGCCGGCACCTCCTGGCCGTACTCGAGCGAGGCGATCTCAGCGAACTCGTTGCTCACCGACACCACCCACCAGCCCCCCTCCGCGCCGCTGGTGCGGACATTGGCCACCCCCCGGACGATCTCCCGGTCGCCGCCCTCGCCGGTGAACAGCAGGTCGATCTCTCCACTGGTCGGGTCGCCGGCCCGGAAACTCCCGGTCTCGGCCGGCACCCCGAGCCCGGTGACCATGAAGTCCTCGACCGCCTGCTCCGGGGTGTCGAACAGAACATCGTCGGCCGGCCAGACCATCGGCTGGTCCGGTCCGACGGTGAACCCCGGGGCGACGGTGGACGCCGGTGCCGCCGATGTGGTGGCGGCGTCGGCCGTCGCCGACGCCGTGGTTGTGGTGTCGTCGCCACGGTCGCCGGACGCGCTGCTCGCGGCGGTCGAGGCGTCGGCCTCGGTGGCGTTGTCCTCACCACAACCGGCCGCCAGCAGCATCATGACCGCCATACCGCCGGCCAGTGTTCTCCCTCGCATCGCGCTCCCTCCTTCGCCGCCCCTACGGTTGCCGCCCGACCCGGGCCGCGGCTCGACAGCCGGACGCGGAGGCGACGGAACTGTGGGGGCCAGTACACCATTACCGGCCGGCGACCGGGTGGCACGTGGGTGGGAACACCCGGACGGCCGACGGCTCAGCCGGCCGGGTCGACCACCGATGGCACGATCCGCGGGGTCCACGGGCGGGGCGGGTCGTAGTGGTGGCCGACGATGGTTCCGGCCCGGAGGGCCGAGCAGAAGTCGTCGGGCCCGGAGAAGTCGGGCATGACCACACAACCCGCGGCCACGGCCGCCGGCACGTGTGCATCGCTGCCGGCCCCGATGGCCAGGTCGTGCGCCTCACCGTAGGCCACCGCCCGGGCGTTCAGGGAGCTCAGGCTGGTCTTGCCGTTGAGGCCCTCGATGGCGTCCACCAGCCCCTCGGCCACGAGCTCATCGATCTGTTCGGGCCGGAGGCAGTTCCGCATCGGGTCGAACGGGTGCGGGATGTAGACCACCCCGCCCTGCTCCCGGATGCGGAGCGCCGCTTCCACCGGGCGCAATCCACCGGGGATCCGCTCCTGCAGGAACAGGCCGATGATCTCCCCCTGGCCCACCCGGACCTCCTCGCCGATCACCACCCGGCAGGGCAGCTCGTCGGCCAGCCGTACCGCCCCGGCGATGGCGTTGTGGTCGGTGAGGCACAGGACGTCGAGCTCGGTCTCGACCAGGGCCTCGGCCAGCTCTTCCGGGGTCGTGGTGCAGTCACCCGACCACAACGAGTGGGCATGACAGTCGACCCGGATCCACCCGTCGGGCCGGGGTTCGGCCAGGTGAGGGTGCCGCTCGGCGGCCGCGGGGGCCGTCACGCGGCCGACCCGGCCAGGGCCACCCCCGACACCACGAGGGATGGGGTACTGACACCGTTGGGGAGGTGGGTGACGTCCGCTCCCACCGCGGTGACGTCGAGCAGGAGCCGCTGCAGGGTTGAGCCGATGGAACATTCGCTGACCGGCTCGGCCAGGGCGCCGTTGCGGATCATCCGACCCTCGACGCCGACCGAGAAGTCGCCCGACACCGGGTTCACCCCACTGTGCAGGCCGGCCACGCTGAACACCAGCAGACCGAGGTCGATCCCGGCCACCAACTCCTCGTGGTCGCCCGATCCCGGCGCCACCGAGAGGGCCTGCACCCCCGGGGTCGGCAGACCCCGGGTGCCCCGCACCGCCGAGCCGGTGGAACCCGCCCCCGAGCGTCGACCGGTGTAGCTGTCGTGCAGGTACCCCTGGAGGACCCCGTCGACCACCAGCGGCACCCGCCGGCAGGCCAGGCCCTCACCGTCGTGGGAGTCGGCGCCGAGGGACCGGGGATCGGTCGGATCGTCGACGAAGCTGACCAGGGGCGACGCCACCTGCTCACCGACCCGGTCGACGAACGGTGAGCGGCGTTTCAGGATCCGGTCACCGGTCAGGGTTCCCGACACCAGACCGAGCACGGTGGCGGCCAGGTGGGGATCGAGCACCAGGTCGACCGTGGACGATCTCGGTTTCGACGCCCCCAGCAGGTCGACGGTCTGAGACACCGCCCGCCCCACGACGGCCTCGAGATCGAGGTCGTCGGGCTGACGGGCCGCGTCCCAACCGAACCCGGTCTGGGTGCGGTCACCGTCGACGGCCAGGGCCTGGACCGACACCGACGCCGACGTGGCCCTCGTCGCCGCCTCGATTCCGGCGCTGGAGGCGAGGGCGAACGCCCCGTCGTGATCGCCATAGCTGGCCATCCGGATTCCGGTGATCCGGGGATCGGCTGCCCGCACCCGGGCCTCGAGGTCCAGGGCCAGGGCCACCTTGTCGTCGGTGGAGGTCTCCCCCACCCCGGCCCGCCACAGGTCGATCATCACCGGGTCGACCCCGTCGGGCCGGGCGATGCCCACATAGGGATCGGACTCGGCGAACGCCGCATTGTCCCGGGCCTCGGCCAACATGTCGGCCACGACGTCCCGGTCGAGGGAGCCGGCGCTGGCGAACCCCTCGCGTCCGTCCACCAGGACCCGAACACCGACACCGCTGGTCTCGGCGGTCGTCATGGCCTCGACATCACCGTCGTAGACCCGGATCGACTGGGACCGGCCCCGGGAGCAGGCGACCTCGATCTCCTCACCGTCCCTGGCCTGGCCCACCACCGATCGGGCCAGCTCGAGCAGAGCGTCGGGGTTCATGCCGCCGTCCCCCCGACGGTCAGTTCGGCCACCCGGAGGGTGGGAACCCCGTCGCCGACCGGCACCCCCTGGCCGTCCTTGCCGCACGTGCCCGGCGGACCCATGGCGAAGTCGTTGCCCACGGCCTCGATCTGCTGGAGGACCCGGGGCCCGTTGCCGATCAGCTGGCCGTCGCGAAGGGGGGCGGTCAGCCGGCCGCCCTCGATCATGTAGGCCTCGACCATGCCGAACACGAAATCGCCCGACGCGGTGTTGACCTGACCCCCGCCCAGCCGAGCCACGTAGACGCCGTGATCGACCCCGGCGATGATGTCGTCGGGGTGGGTGTCGCCCCCGGCGAGGGAGGTGTTGGTCATCCGCACCATCGGCAGGTGCCGGTAGCTCTCCCGGCGGCCGGTGCCCGAACTCGGCCGCCCCTCCGCCCGGGCCCGGAGACCGTCCCACAGGTAGTCGACCCGGATCCCGTCCTCGATCAGGACGTGGCGGGCCGCCGGGGCCCCCTCGTCGTCGAAGGCGTACCGGCCCCACTCGTCGGCCATGGTGCCGTCGTCGATCACGGTGACGTTCGGGGCGGCGACCTGTTGGCCGAGCCGGCCCGCGAACGCCGAGGCACCCTTGCGGACCAGGTCGGCCTCCAGCCCGTGGCCGCAGGCCTCGTGGAACAGCACCCCACCCGAGCCGGGGCCGATGACCACCGGCAGGGTGCCCGACGGGGCCGGACGGGCCTGGAGCTTGGTCAGGGCCCGGTCGGCGGCCCGGGCGGCGAGGGTTTCCACGTCGTATCGGTCGAACAACTCGAACCCGATCGAGAGGCCCACCGACTCGGTGCCGGTCTGCAACCCGGCGTCGCCCTGGGCGACGCAGCTCACCGAGAACGACGTCCGGGTCTGATCGTCGGTGACCAGGACACCGTCGGTGTTGGCCACCAGGATCCGGCGGCGGTTGTCGGCGCAGCGGGCGCTGACCTGGGTGATGGCCGAGTCGGCGGAGCGGGCCACCTCCTCGGCCCGGCGGAGCAGTTCGACCTTGCTCCCCTTGGCCACATCGGCCGGATCGATCGCCACCGCCGGCACCCGGCCGTCACGGCGGTCCAGGGCCACCGGGCGGGCCCGGTCCGGGGAGCTGACCGTGGCCGCCGCCGCCTCGGCCGCCTGCCGGAGGCCGCCGAGGGAGAGGTCGGCGGTGTGGGCGAAGCCGGTCTTCTCGCCGGAGACGACCCGGATCCCGACCCCCCGATCGCGGCTGGAGGCGAGGCTCTCGATCCGGCCGTCGTCCAGGCTGACCGAGCCGCGACGAACATCTTCGGCGAACACCTCCGCGAACGACGCCCCACTGCCCATCGCCGCCTGCAGCACCTGTTCGATCACGTCCTCGCTGAGCATCCGATCAATCTACTCGGGACCACCCGGCCGGCCCGAGTCCGCACCACCGGGGATGTCATGTCTTCATGACGACCGGTTGGGTGCGGTTGACCGGTCGCGTGCCGCGCGCCACCGTAGAGCCCATGCAGCAGCTGGAGCCCGGCCTCACGGCCAAGGCGTCGTTGACGGTGTCCGACGACGACACGGCGATCACCCTCGGTTCGGGCGATGTCCCCGTTCTGGGAACACCCCGACTCCTGGCCCTGTGCGAGGCGGCCACGGTGGCCGCGCTCGACGGCCAGCTCTCCTCCGGGCTCACCACCGTCGGGGTACAGGTCCGCCTCGACCATGTGACCCCCAGTCCGGTGGGCCGTTCCGTTTCGGCCGAAGCCACACTCGACAAGGTGTCGGGCCGGAAACTGATGTTCACCGTCAGCGCCCACGACGAGCGGGGACTGGTGGCCGCGGCCAAGGTCACCCGGGTGGTCGTCGACCGGGAGCATTTCATGGCCAAGTGCGAGCCGTAGCGCCATTCACGGCGGGCCGAGGAGCCGGGCGCAGTGGGCCGTTCGCCGGGCGGTGTGGGCTTCTCCCCATAACGACTGGGTACAGCCTGCTACCGGCCGGGACGTCGCGGCCGGTAGCGTGACGGTGGTGAGGTGTTGCTCATGATGCTCGATTCGATCAGCGGCCCCCAGGATCTTGCCGGACTGAGCCACCGCCAGCTCGCCGAGCTCAGTGAGGAGATCCGGGAGTTCATCGTGGCCTCGGTCAACCGGACCGGTGGTCATCTCGGGTCGAATCTCGGCATCGTCGAGCTGACGTTGGCCCTGCACCGGGTACTCGACTCGCCCCACGACATCATCCTGTTCGACACCGGGCACCAGGCCTACGTTCACAAGCTGCTCACCGGTCGGGCCGCCGGGTTCGAGCGACTCAAGAAGGGGGGTGGCCTGTCCGGCTACCCGAGCCGGGGTGAATCCGATCACGACTGGATCGAGAACAGCCACGCCTCCACCGTCCTCGCCTACGCCCACGGTCTCGCCGTGGCCGAAGAGGCCCGGCTCCGGAGCCTGGCCGCGGGGGGTACGCGCCCGGACGACGGTACGGACCGGCCGCGTCGGATCGTGGCCGTGCTCGGCGACGGCTCGATGACCGGGGGGATGGCCTTCGAGGGCCTGAACAACCTCGGTCATGCCGGCACCGACGTCACCATTATCCTGAACGACAACGGCCGCTCCTACGCGCCGACCGTCTCCCAGCTCACCGACAGCCTGGTGAAGATCCGCTCCAATCCGGTCTACATGCAACGTCAGCAACGCTTCGAGCAGGCCACCGAACGGCTGCCGGTGATCGGCAAGCTGTCCCGCAAGGGCATCGCGGCGTCGAAGGCGGCCATCCGGGAAGCCTTCGAACCCCAGGCGTTCTTCGAACCCCTCGGGGTGCGGTACATGGGCCCGTTCGACGGTCACGACATCGCCGAACTGGAAACCGCCATGCACAATGCGGGCGAGTTCGCCGGCCCGGTGGTGCTCCACGTCAAGACCGACAAGGGCCGCGGCTTCGCCCCCGCGGAGAACGACCACGTCAAGAAGTTGCACGACACGTCGGCCAACTTCATGGTCGACGAGTCGACCCCGGCCCCGGCCCCCACCGAACCCCGCGCCGACCGCTACACCGATGCCTTCACCGAGGCCCTGCTGAAGCTGGGCGAGGAGCACCCCGAGGTGGTGGCGATCACGGCCGCGATGCCCGACGCCACCGGCCTGCTCCCGTTCCGCGACCGGTTCCCCGACCGTTTCCTCGACGTCGGCATCGCCGAGAAACACGCGGTGACGGCGGCCGCCGGGATGGCCATGGGTGGTCTCCGGCCCGTGGTCGCCCTCTACTCGACCTTCCTCACCCGGGCGTTCGACCAGGCCAATCTGGACGTGGGTCTGCACCGTCAGCGGGTGATCTTCTGCCTCGACCGGGCCGGCATCACCGGCAGCGACGGGCCGTCGCATCACGGCATCCTCGACATGGTGCTGCTGTCGAAGGTCCCGAGCATCACGATTTTCGCCCCGTCGTCCTATCAGGAACTGCAGCAGATGCTGGCCGACGCCTACGACCTCGCCGAGGGCCCCGCCGTGTTGCGCTGGCCCAAGACCACGGCGCCGTCCGTCGGCCCCGGCGAGGTGGGTACCGGGCTGCGGGCCCGGAAGGTGCTCGACGATCCGGACGCCGACGTGGTGGTCATCGGGATCGGGAAGATGCTGGCCGCCGCCGAGGAGGCCGCCGAGCTGCTGCGGGCCGACGGGATCGCGGTGGAAGTCTGGGACCCGCGGGTTGTCGTCCCCCTCGATCAGGCCATGCTCGACGACGCCGCCGGCCATCGCCTGGTCGTGACCGTGGAGGACGGCCTCGCCGACGGGGGCATCGGCGCCGCCATCGCCCGCCGCCTGACCGGTTCGGGTGCCGTGGTGGACGTCCTCGGTGTCCCGACGGAGTACATCGCCCACGACAACCCCGACGTGATCCTCGCCCGCCTCGGCCTCGACGGACCCGGTGTGGCCGCTTCGATCCGGGCCCGCCTGGCCACCGACACCTGAGCCGGGCGCGTCACCCGTCCTCGTCGAGGGCGTAGTGGCGCAGTTCGTCCAGCGATGCGTACTCGAGCATCGAGGCGTGGCAGGCGGCCAGCACGATGGGTGGGGCGACCCCGGCATCGCGGGCCTCGAGCCAGCGGTCCGCGCACAGGCACCACCGGTCACCGGGCCGTAGCCCGGGAAACCCGAGGTCCGGCCGGGGGGTGGACAGATCGTTGCCGACCCGGGCACTGAAGCTCAGGAACTCCCCGGTGACCGCGGCGCACACCACGTGAACCCCCGGATCGTCCCCCCGGTTCTGGCAGCAGCCGTCCCGGGTGAAGCCGGTGAGCGGGTCCGTGGAGCAGACCTGGAGCTCGGTTCCCAGCACGTTACGAGGCATTGGTCGAGTGTTGCGCATCAGGGCGCCGGGGGTCGGACCGGACCGGCGGGTCGCCCCCCGGGGGGGCGGGTCCACGCCAACGGCCGGGCCGGGTAACGTCGGCAGCCATGACCAGGAACCGGCCGCGGGCCATGCTCCTCCTTGCGCTCGGCGTCACCGCCGTGCTGGCGGCGGCCTGCAGCGGCTCCGCGGGGTCGAGCGGCGAGACCGGTGCCTCGGCCACGGCCACCGCGACCGCCGAATCGGCACCGAACGGGCCCACGGTCGGCTCGCCGGTGACCGTGGCCCCTCCCCCGGAAGGCGTGGTCGCCCCACCCGACTGGCTGGGGACGCGCCCCCTACCCACCGGGCCCGACGGGATCGTCCCCCCGCAGACCACACCGCCGGAGCTGGTCGAACGCCGGTTCACCACCGTCGACACCATGCCACCCCCGGGGTCGGCGTTCGTATCGACCGTCAATCCCCTCACCGGCGACGCCCTGGAACGGTCGACCTGGTCGCCCCAATGCCCCGTCGGGAGCGACCAGCTGCGATACGTGACGGTCAGCTTCTGGGGGTTCGACGACCGGCCCCACACCGGGGAGCTGATCGTGCACGCCGACGTGGCCGATGATGTGGTCGACGTGTTCGGCCGGCTCTACGACGAGCAGTTCCCGATCGAGGAGATGCGGATCACCACCGACGCCGACCTCGCCGCCGACCCGACCGGGGACGGCAACAACTCGGGTTCGTTCGTGTGCCGACCCGTCACCGGCGGGGGCGGGTTCTCCGAACACGCGTACGGTCTCGCCGTCGACATCAACCCGTTCCAGAACCCGTACCTCAAGGGTGACCGGGTGATCCCCGAGCTGGCCACCAGCTACGGCGACCGGACCCGGATCCGACCCGGCATGATGGTCGCCGACAGTCCGCCGGTGGAGGCGTTCGCCGCGGTCGGTTGGAGCTGGGGCGGGAACTGGGACACGCTCAAGGACTACCAGCACTTCTCGCTCAACAACCGGTGACCCCGGCGGCGAGCGACCCGACCGTCATCCGCCCGAGAGGAAACCCGACCACCATGACCGACGAGACCGCGACCAGCAACGAGACGCCCGGACCCGAGCCCACGAGTCGACCGGCCCGGTCCGACGCCGGCCTGTTCGACCTGACCGGCAAGGTGGCGGTGGTGACCGGCGGGAGCCGGGGCCTGGGACGGGCCATGGTGGAGGCCTTCGCCCGCAACGGCGCCGATGTCGTGATCGCCAGCCGCAAGCAGGAAGCGTGCGACCTGCTGGCGGCCAGGGTGGCGGCCGCCACCGGCCGCACCGCGCTCGGCGTGGCCTGCCATGTGGGCTCCTGGGACGACTGCGACGAGCTCCACCGGGTTGTCTACGACCGGTTCGGCCGTTGCGACATCCTGGTCAACAACGCCGGGATGTCGCCGTTGTACGACAGCCTGGAGTCGGTCGGTCAGGAGCTGTTCGACAAGGTCTTGGCGGTCAACCTCCGGGGCCCGTTCCGGCTGTCCGCCCGTTTCGGGGCTTCGATGGTGGAGCACGGCGGAGGCTCGATCATCAATGTCAGCTCGATCGCCGCGGTGAAACCCACCCCGAACGAGGCCGCCTACGGCGCGGCCAAGGCCGGGCTCAACAACATCACCACCTCGTTCGCCCGGGCCTACGCCCCAACGGTGCGGGTCAACTGCATCATGCCCGGGCCGTTCCTGACCGACATCTCGAAGGCGTGGGACATGGACCAGTTCGCCGAGCGGGCCCGCCGCGACATCCCGATGCGGCGGGGCGGTCAACCCGAGGAGGTGGTGGGCGCCGCCCTCTACTTCGGTTCGGACGCCTCCCCCTACACCACCGGCGCGGTGTTGAAGATCGATGGTGGCGCCGCCTTCTCTCCCGCCTGACCGGTGACCGCAGGGCCGGTCGATCATCGGCCCCTGGCGTCAGCGGCGGCGGTCCCACACATCGGGGTTGACCAGCCAGGTCGGCCGCGCCCCCTCGAGCACCATGCGGGCCTGCCCGATGGCCATGGTCAGCATCCGGCGCCGCCCGACCACGGTCGATGAGGCGACATGACCGGTCACCACGACATCGTCGCGGTGCAACAAGGGGTGGTCGGCCGGCAGGGGCTCGGGGTCGGTGACGTCGAGCCCGGCTCCAGCCACCCGGCCGTCGTCGAGGGCGGCCAGGAGGGCGTCGTGGTCGACGACCCCGCCCCGGGCCGCGTTGATGAGTACGACCCCGCGCCGGCAGCGATCGAAACGGTCGGTGTCGAACAGACGTTCGGTGGTGGGCAGCAACGGGCAGTGCAGGGAGATGACGTCGGCCCGGGCGGTGAGCCGGTCGAGATCGACGAGCTCGACCAGCTCGTCGTCGGCGGCGAGGCTGCCGGCGTCGAGCGCCGGGTCGGTGGCCAGCACCGTCATCCCGACCGCCCGGGCGATCCGGGCCACCCGGCGGGCGATCCGCCCGTAGCCGACCAGGCCCAGGGTGAGCCCGTCCAGCTCCACGGCGGTGCTGGACGCGGCGTACCCGCCGGTGGCGTCGCGGCGCCGCTGCTGGTGGACACCGATCGTCTTGGTCACCGAGAACATCAGGGCGACGGCGTGCTCGGCAGTCGACACCGTCGGACCGTCGGGGGTGTTGGTCACCGCCACACCGCGCCGGGTGGCCTCGTCGAGATCGACCGAGTCGACCCCGATCCCGACCCGGGCCACCACCTGCAACCCGGGCGCCCGGTCGAACATCGGCCCGTCCCAGCGGCTGCCGCCGGCGATCGCCGCCGACGCGATGGCCAACTGGTCGAGGTCCGGACCACCAGCCCGGATCCGGTCTCCGAGCAGGGAGCCGAGTTCATCCGGGGCGAGATCGGTCACCGGTCGGTCGAACCACATGATCGTCGTCACCGGCGCGACGCTAGTGCCTGGCCCGCCGCAACCGGACCCGATCGGTTCCGCCCCCACCCATCGGGTACCGTTCCCAGGCCATGCATCTTCGGGCCTCCCAGGCCATGCATCTCCGAGCGTCGAGACGGCTGGCGGCGGCCCTGATCGGATCGGTGACCCTGGTGGCCGCCTGCGGCCCCGGGGGATCGGCGGCGGACGGCCCGGCCCCCCGATCCGAGGACGCGGTGTACGCGGTGCGCGCCACGAGCTGCAGCACCGGTCAGGAGCATCGAGCCGTGGCCGTGGCCATGACCGATCGGCTGGTGGTGACCGTGGCCCACGTGTTCACCGACACCGGCCGGTTCGTCCTGTCCCCGGCGGCAGCACCGGACGATCCGGACCCGACCGGGACCGCCACCGGTGACGTCCCATCGACCGGCCGGTCGACCTCGCCGGCCGTGGCGGCCCGACTGGTCTCGGTGGACACCGAACGGGACCTCGCCGTCATCTCCCTGGACGAACCGGCCGCCGTGGCGTTACCGACCGCGGCCCCGGTGACCGGGGAGACCGTCGAGGTGATCACCGTGGACGACGGGCCCGTCCGCCGGGCGGTCACCGTGCTACGGCAGGTCGACGTGACGGTGGACGGGGCGGGACGGCGCCGCGGTCTCGAGCTCGACGGGGTGATCGAGCTCGGTGATTCCGGCTCGCCCCTGGTGGACGGGGACGGGTCGATGGTGGGGATGGTGTTCGCCGAGGCCCGCGGCGCCGAACGAGGCTGGGCGGTGTCGTCCGCCGAGCTCGACGGGCTGGTGGCTGACACGGAACCGGACGGGCCGTCGATCGTCCTGGCTTGCCGGTGACCGGATCCGGCGTTGGGAGGTGGCGCCACGCGACCCGCCGGGTCGGCCAGACTGAACGGCGATGCCGAGCGACCAACCAGCGGTGACCCCCGTCACCGACCGCCCCCTCGGGGCTCTGGGCCTGATCGACGGGGCCTTCGCGGTCATCCGGTACCGTCCCCGAACCGTGTTCCTGGGCCTGGCCTGGATCCTGGTGCCCGCAGCCGTGATCCGGATCCTCCTCAGCCGACGGGTGGGGGGCAACGACCCGTTCGGGGCGGGGACGGCCCTCGGCCTGTTCAACCTCGGGAGCGGGGCGGAGTCCACCCTCATCGCGGTGCTCGACCTGGTCGTAGCCGGCCTGGCCGGCCTGCCGATGGCGCTGCTGGTCAACGCCTGGTTCCAGGGCCGCGACCCCGGACCGTGGGAGCTGACCCGGCAAGGACTCGGGTCGGTGCGGTACTGGGTGATCCCATTCGCCCTGACCAAGATGATCACCGCCGTCGGCGCCCTCCTGCTCCCCGTCCTGATCGTTCCCCTCGTGTTCTTCAGCGTGGCCAGCCCGGTGGTGGCCGTCGAGCGCACCGGGCCCCTCGCCACCCTGCGACGCTGCCGCGACCTGGTCAACGGCCACCTCGGCCAGGGTCTCAAGGTGTACCTCCTCGCCGCGGTCGTCTCGACCATCGGCCGGGTGTCGGTCCTGGCCGTCGCCCTCCTCCCCGACACCCTGCCCCTGCCGTGGGAGGATCCATGGCTCATCGGCACCGCCGGCAACCTGCTGGCGTTCTCGGTGATCACACCGTTCAACGCCGCAGCCATGGCCTTGCTCTACCTCGACCTCCGCTTCCGCCGGGAAGGGATCGATCTGACCCGTCGGGCAGCCACCGCCTTCGCCACCGCCCGCCCGGAGCACCACCATGGCTGACTCGGCCGAGGAACTACGGCAACGCGCCGACGAGATCCTGGCCCAGGACCGGTACAACCCACAACCGGGCCTGCTCGTCCGGGCCTGGAGTTGGATCCTCGACCACCTTCCCTCGATCCGCGCACCCCAGATGGATACCCCCGTTCCCCCGGTGGCTCCATCCCCGATCGCCGGATACGTGGGCGTGGTCATCATCCTCGTGCTCGTCATCCTGGCCGTCCTGTCCGTACGGCGTTCCGGGATCTCGTGGCGGTTCCGTCGCCACCGCCGGGCGGAGACCGACCGGCCCGCGGTCGAGGTGGTTCGCCGTATCCGGCCGACCACCCGGGACGAGTGGCTGCGCCGGGCCCGTCAGGCCGACGCCGATCGACGCTACGCCGAGGCCGTCCGGGCCTGGGGGCAGGCGACCTTGACCGGCCTGGCCGACCGCGAGGAGATCCCCGCCCCGGTGGGGCACACCGTCTCCGAGCTGCGCCGGGCCTACCGCAGCGATCAGGCCGGGATGGCCGGTCTGGCCGAGACCACCGAACGGTATTCCGATGTGTGGTACGGCGGCGACCCCGCTGGTGCCGGCGACAGCCGTCGACTGGAGGCAATCGACCGGTTCCTCGTCGTCGTCGACCGGGCCGGCCGCACCGGCACGGTCAGCGCCGAAGACACCGTTCCCACCGACGACGGGACCGATCGGTGACGGGTCGCGGGCTGCTGACCGTCCTCGTCCTGGCCATGGTGGTCATCGGGCTGGCGGCCCTGGCCGGTCGGGCCCCGGACGACGACAGCTTCGATCCCCGCTCGACGGCCCCGGCCGGCGCCCGCGGCCTAGTCGAGTTCCTGGAGGCCGGCGGGGTCGACGTGTCCGAGGGTTGGCCCGACGGCCGGACCGACGTCGCCCTGGCCCGTCCGGCCGAATTGTCGGACAACGACGCGGCCCGCCTGGCCGACTGGGCCGCGGCCGGCGGTCACCTCGTCCTGCTCGGCGAGGGCAACACCCCATACGAGCAGATCGTCACCGACGGCACCGGCTCGGTGACCAACGGCCCGGGCTGCGAGATCCCGGTCCTGGACGATGTGGCCCAGGTGTCCGGGGCGGGCCGCCTCGTCATGCTCGCGGCCCCCGCGGACGACCCGGTGCGGCGCTGCCTCGGCCGGGCCGGTTCCGGCTGGTTCGTCACCGAGCGGGCGTGGGGCACCGGCCGGATCACCACGGTGGCCAGCGTCGAGCCGTTCACCAACGGCCGCCTGGACGAGGCCGACAACGCCGTCCTGGCCGGTCGGCTGCTGGCCCCCGACCCGGCGTCCGGTTCGTCGACGCGCCTGTCGTTCCTCTACCGACCGCCCCCCGGACCCCAGGACGGCCTGCCCCTGTCCGACCTGGTCAGCGACCAGGTGACCTGGTACGGCCGGCACCTGCTGGTGGTCCTCGGGCTGCTGGCGGCCTGGGCCGTCCGCCGGTTCGGGGATCCCGTGGATGAACCGCCGGTGGTGGAGCTCCCCGGCTCGTTGTCGGTCCTGGCCACCGGCCGGCTCCACCAGCGCAACGGTGATCGGGCCGCGGCCTACCGCTCGACCCGGCGGGCGCTGGTGGGTCGCCTTCGGCGTCACTACCGCCTCTCGCCCGACACACCGCCCGAGGTACTGGTCGATACCATCTCGGCCGAGACCGGGCTCGACCCCGACCGGCTCCGGGCCCTCATCACGGCCGAACCCTCCGGGGATCCACTCGACGACGCCGCCGAGCTCGACCGGGTTGCCCGCCGGGTGTTGGCCCCGGGCTCCACGAACCCTGTTCCCCGACCACCTGCCCCCGATCGAGGAGCCGATGTCTGACCTCCCGCCCCCCCAACCACCGCCGACCCCGGCCCCGGCCCGGTCACCGGCCGAGACCGGCCCGTCGGAGCGGGACCGCATGGTCGCCATCCGTGACCAGGTGGCCAAGGTCATCGTCGGTCAGGAGCACGTGCTCAGCGGCTTGCTGTGCGCCCTGTTGGCCAACGGCCATGTGCTCCTCGAGGGAGTGCCGGGCACGGCCAAGACGGCGCTGGTGAAGGCGCTCGCCGCGTCGGTCGACATGACGGCCACCCGCGTCCAGTTCACCCCCGATCTGATGCCCTCGGACGTGCTCGGCCAGCTCATGTTCGAGAACGGCCGGTTCCGGTTCCGGGAAGGACCGGTGTTCACCAACCTGCTGCTGGCCGACGAGGTCAACCGGACCCCGCCCAAGACCCAGGCCGCCCTGCTCGAAGCGATGGAGGAACGGCACGTGTCGATGGACGGGGTCACCCACCGGCTGCCGGAGCCGTTCATGGTCATCGCAACCCAGAATCCGGTCGAGTACGAGGGCACCTATCCGCTGCCCGAGGCCCAACTCGACCGCTTCCTGCTCAAGCTGCTCGTCGGCTACCCGAGCGAGGCCGATGAGCTCGAGATCCTCGTCCGTCATCATCACGGCCTCGACCCGCACGATCCGACCGGGAGCGGGATCGTCCCGGTCGCCGATCCGGGGACCTTCGCCCGGGCCCGGTCCGAGGTCGACGCCATGGTGGTCGAACCACCCGTCCTCCGCTATGTCCTGGCCATCGTGCGGGCCACCCGGACCGCACCGGCCCTGGAGCTGGGTGTCTCCCCCCGAGGAGCCACGGCCCTTCTGGCGGTGGCGAAGGCCTGGGCGTGGCTCACCGGGCGCCCCTACGTCACCCCCGACGACGTCAAGGCCATGGTGGGCCCGACCCTGCGCCACCGGGTCAACATCCGGCCGGAGGTGGCCATCGACGGGGTTACCGCCGACGATGTGATCGCCTCGGTGCTGGCCACCATCCCCACCCCATGAACCCCGGTGACGGTCCGGCCGGTTCCGGCCGCCGGCCCCGTCCCCAACTCCCGGTGCCGACGGTTCGCCTGGGCGTCCTGGCCGCCGTCCTGGGCCTCGCCATCCTGGTCATGCCGTCGCTGGGCCGGCTCACCGTGGCCGGCTTGGCCATCGACAACCGGTTCCTGGCCACGAACCTGATCCTGGTCGTGCTGGCCGGGATCGACCTGGCCCTCGCCCCCCGGACCCGGCGGTTCACCGTCGAACGCCGACACCCGGCGGTGATGGAGCTGGACCGCCCCGGCAGGATCACCTGGATCATCACCCGCGGCCCGGGCCGGCGCACCGCCCGGGTCGCCGCCGCCGACGACCTGGCCCCGTCCCTCCACGTCACCGACCGGCGGATCACCGTCTCGGTGCCCCCCGACTCGTCGGTGTCGGTCAGCCACCGCCTCTGCCCCACCCGCCGGGGCCGGGTCACCCCCGAGGAGGTGGTCCTCCGCACGTTCGGACCGGCCCGGCTGGTGGCCCGCCAGCGACGGATGCCGGTGGCGACCACGCTCCGGGTCGTCCCACCGTTCCGCCGGGCCCGGGAGGCGGAGCTGAGCCTGCGACGGGCCCGCATCCTGGAGGTCGGGATCCGGGCCGCCCGCGTCAGCGGCAGCGGGACCGACTTCGACACCCTGCGGGACATGACTCCCGACGACGACACCCGCCGGATCGACTGGGCGGCCACGGCCCGTACCGGGCGACCCGTCGTGCGGGTCTACCGGGCCGAGCGGAACCAGAACGTCCTCGTCATGCTGGACAGCAGCCGCCTGATGGCCGGGCGGGTCGACGAGGTACCACGCCTGGAGCACGCCATGGACGGCGCCATGATGCTGGCCGAGGTCACCACACGGCTGGGTGACCGCTTCGCGTTGGCTGCCTTCGACGAGACCGTCCACACCGAGGTGCCGGCCAGCAGCCGCCAAGGCCAGCGGGGCCTGGTGGCCGAGACCCTGTACGATCTCGAACCGGGCCTGGTGACGGCCAACTACGAGGCCGTGGTCGCCTACGCGTCGGGCCGCCGACGGCGACGGGCCCTGCTGATCATCATGACCGACCTGGAACCGGAGGCCACCGCGGCCTTCCTGGTGCCCCATCTGCCGCTGCTGACCCGGAAACACCTGGTGGTGGTGGCAGCGGTGGCCGACCCCCAGGTGGTGGCCTGGGCCGACGAGGAGATCACCACCGAGGAGCAGCTCTTCACCCGGGCGGCCGCCGTCGACGAACTGGCCCGTCGCCGTCACCTGGCCGCCGTACTGCAGGGTCTCGGTGTGCGGGTGGTCGACGAACCGCCGGACCGGTTCGCGGTGGCGGTCTCCGACCTGTACCTCGACCTGAAGTCGACCGCGGCTCTCTAGACCCCGGCCGTCGACGAAGCGCCGGAGCGACCTACAGCTGGACCGTGATCCGCAGGGCGGTCTCCCGGGGGAGGCCCGTGTACCCGGCCTCGGCCGCCGCCTGGCCGAACCCGACCAGGTACATGACCACGGCGAGCCAGACGATCACGCCGATGGCCACTCGAGGCACGACCGGGAGCCCGGGGGTGACCCACGCCTCGATGATGGCGGCAATGGCGAAGGCCAGCATCAGGCCGATGGCGATCCCGATCGACCGCTGGGCCTCCTCCCCGAAGGCAGCGGCCCGGGTCCGGTCACCGGGACGGATCAGGGCCCACCCCATCGACAGGCCGGCCGCCCCCGAGATCACGACCGCGGTGAGCTCCAGCAGGCCGTGCGGCAGGATCAGCCCGAAGAAGTACGGCTGTTCACCGGCGGCGATGAACACGGCATTGGCCGCGCCCAGGTTGATCCCGTTGCCGATCAGGACGGTGACGGTCATCAGGCCGGCGGTCACCCCACCGGCGAAAGCCAGGAGGGACACCCGGATGTTGTTCACCAGGACGGTCCCGGCAAAGTCGGCGGCGGGACCCGAGGAGTAGTAGGCCTCGAAATCGCGCTCCACCAGGACCCGCTGGGCCTCGGGTGAGATGGTGGTGTCGAGCGCCTCACCGTTGGATCCGAGCCAGATGGCGATCAGCACCCACGGTACGATCAGCAGAGCGGCCGACACCAGCACGGCCCGGCGGCAGTGCCACACCGCCGCCGGGAAGGTCACGGAGAAGAACTGGCCGAACGCCACCCGGGGGCTCTTGGTCTGGCCGTACAGGGCCGAGTTGGCGCGGGCCACCCGGTTGGTGAGCTCGGCCACCAGGTCATCGTCCTCGTAGCGTCGCCGGACCAGGCTGAGCTGGGCCGACATCCGCTGGACCAGGGCCACGAACTCGTCGATCTCGGCCGGGCCGAGTGGGGGTGTGGGGTCAGGACCCCGCCCCAACCTGAGCCGGCGCGGGGCACGCCGCACCCGGGCGGTCAGCTCGTCGGCCCGTTGCCATTCCGGGCGGTGGTAGGCCACGTACCGATCCACTTCCATCGCCGGACTACCGTAGTCGGGATGGTACGGCCGACCGTTGCCGCCACCGTGCTCGACCGCAACAGCAGTATCGCCTCGGTCGTCACGCCGGAGGCGACCCTCCTGCAGTTCCGGACCGCCGGGCTGGGCAGCCGCATCATGGCGCGCGTCGTCGACGTCTTCGTCATGACCATGGTTGCGGTGGTGATGAGCATCGTGTTCCTGCCGATCTCGTCCGCGGCGCCCGTCGTCAGCCTCGGGGCCCTCCTCATCCTGTACCCGTTGATCGAGGGACGGGCCGGGACGACGCCGGGCAAGAAGACGGTCGGGATCCGGGTCATCACCACGGACGGGGGGCCGATCACCTACCGGCAGGCCATGATCCGCAGCGCCACCGCGCTGGTGGAGATCTACACCTTTCCTCCAGGCGGGGCGTTGGCACTGACCAGTGCCCTGATCTCCCGCCGGAACCAACGTTTGGGCGATGTCGCCGCCGGGACCCTGGTGGTGGTCGACACCCGGACCCGGGCCAAGGTGGCCGGTATCTGGCTGCCGGAGGGCGGCGAGCGCCAGGCGCTCACGCTCGACACCAGCCGCCTGCCGGAACGGGGATACGGGCTGTTGCGTGACTTCCTCTACCGCTACCGCACCCTCCGGCCCGAGACGCGCGACGAGGTGGCCGAAGCCCTGTGCCGGGAGCTGGCCACCATCGGCCTGGTCAAACCGGCGGATCTCGCCCCTGCGGTCTTCGTCAACGCCGTGGCCTTCGCCCACCAGCGCCGCGCCGAGCAGCTGATCGCCCGACGCGGCCACGCCCCCCGAACCATGACGCCGGGATTGGACCCGCCGCCCCCGGTGGCGCCCCCGCCACCCGATCAGTGGGCCCTCGATGGTGGGGCACCCCCACCGTCGGGAATGGTCCCGGGCCGGGCCGGGCCACCGTTGCGGGCGCCCGGACCGGCACCGTCGTATCCCGCGGCACCGTCGTATCCCGCGGCACCGCCTCCGGCAGCGCCGCCGTATGCCCCCGGGCCGCCGTACCCCGGCGGGCCACGGTCCTGAGCGACGAGCGGGCTCGGACGCGACAACGGCCCCGGTGGGCGAGCCGAAAGGATGGCCTGCCGCTCGGGGCCGTTGGATTCCCGGAGGAGCGGTGGGTGATCCACCCCTCCTCCGGCCGGATCAACCCAGTTCGCTGCCCACGATGGAAACGAAGCTGACGCACTCACCCGGGGCGCCGCCCAGGTTGTGGGTCATACCGAGGGTCTTCCCGCCTTCGGTGACCGACGAGATCTGCCGGTCATCGGGGGCCTGCTGCCGCAACTGCAGCCAACACTCGAACAGCATCCGGAGTCCGGACGCCCCGATCGGGTGGCCGAAGCTCTTCAGCCCCCCGTCGGGATTGATCGGCAGCTCACCGTCGAGGTCATAGGTGCCGGCCAGGACCTCCTTCCAGGCCATGCCCCGCTCGGCGAATCCGAGATCTTCCATGAGGACCAGCTCGGTGGGGGTGAAGCAGTCGTGGACCTCGGCCATGGCCACCTCGGCCCGGGGATCGGTCACCCCGGCCTGGGCGTAGGCATCGGCGGCGGCCGCCGCCACCTCGTGGAAGGTGGTGTAGTCGTAGTCAGGATCCATCGGACCGGCGGCCGGACCCGCGGCGAAGGCCAAGGCCTTCACGTACAACGGATTGTCGGTGTACTTGTGGGCATCCTCGACCCGGCAGATGATGGCGGCGGCCGCGCCGTCGCTCACCCCGGAACAGTCGAAGATGCCGAGTTGTCCGGCGATCAGCGGGGCGTTGCAGATGGTGTCCTTCCCCACCTCCTTACGGAACTGGGCCCGCGGGTTCCGGGCGCCGTTGAAGTGGTTCTTCCAGGCGATCCGGGTCAGCACATCCTTCATCTCGTCCTGGTCCACCCCGTATTTCTCGCAGTAGGCCGGAGCGAGCAGGGAGAACATGGCCGGAGCGGTGAGCTCCGGTTTCGTCCCGTCGTCGGGGATGTTGGCGCTGACCAGCCCGGACATCCCGTTGTCCTTGAGTTTCTCCACCCCGAAGGCGGCCACGAGATCATAGGCGCCGGAGGCAACCGCATAGCAGGCGTTCCGGAACGCCTCGGAGCCGGTGGCGCACATGTTCTCCACCCGCGTGACCGGCTTGTAGTCGATCTTCAGGGCGCGGCTGAGGGTGAGACCCGAAACCCCGGATCCGAGCGTTCCGAACCAGTAGGCGTCGATGTCCTTCTGCTCGATCCCGGCCGATGCGTACGCATCAGTGGCCGCGTCGACCAGCATGTCGTCGACGGAGCGGTCCCAGTGTTCGCCGAACGGGGTACACCCCATGCCGACGATGGCGACCTGATCCTTGATACCTCGAGAGGCCATTGGCTTACTTCCTCGTCTCGTTCGCTCCGGGTGGTGTGGACCCGTTCGTGTGAGCTGATCGTTGTGGTGAGTTGTGGTGATGCGGTTGGTGGTCTGTCGTTCAGTTCAGTCCGTTCGGGCGGACGAGGTCGGATCGGGCGGGGGCTACGATGCCGCCGGCCGGGCCTTCCAGAAGTAATTGTGGACGCCGTCCGCGGTCATCATCCGCCGGAAGGTCATGGTGACCCGATCGCCGATCTTCACACTCGAAGGGTCGGCATCGGTGAGCTGGCACTGGAACCGGCCGCCCCCGTCGAAGTCGATCACCACCGCGATGGTGGGCGGCGACAACGAGTAGGCGAGCCGGTCGATGGTGAAGGTGACGACGGTGGCGCCGACGTCGGCCATGGGCACCGGTTCCATGTCGTCCACCGCGCCGCCCTTGACCGAAACCCGCTGGGGTGGCAGATGGACCGCCCCGCTGGAGCGGTCACGCGAACCGATGAAGGCGTACTTCCAGGCCTCGGACCGGTACGACGGCGGGGCGGCCGGCGGGGTCGGATCCGGACGGCGGGGCGGTTCCCGATCGAGGAAACCACGCCAGGTCAGGAAGGTCTCGTAGCCGAGCCCGTCGTTGCCCGCCGCGATCTGGTCGGCCACCGTCAGCGTCGGCTGGTAATCGGTGATGGCGTCGGTGGTGCGCAGGAACCCGACGTCGACCCCGTCGGCCAGGTTGATCACCATGATCAGCTGGCCGGGCTCGGCGGTGTCGAGCACCGAGGCCAGCACCAGACCCGAATGCGACGAACCGGTGGCCCCCACGGTGGAGGTGAGGTCGTCGACCACGGCCTGACCGTCGAGCCCAGCCGCCCGGGCCGCACCCCGAACCGCCCGCGCCTGGAGGCCGGTGATGATCACCGAGTCGACGTCGGCCGCCTCGATCTGGGTCTCCTTGAAGGCGGCATTGGCCGCCTCGGTGACCAGGGGCAGGTAGGCGTGCTCCCCGAAGCGCTCCTCCCACAACCGGGAGTAGTTCCAGCCCGGCAGCCGCCACCGATCGAGGAATTCGGCGGTGGCCGAGGCCCCGCCGACCCACTCGGCGATGACGGGGCCGTCGTCGTCGGACCCGATCAGCCAGCCGACCGCGGCGTCACCGTTGTTGGCTTCGTCGGACGAGCCGGGACGGCCGGTGCGGACATCGGCGGCCAGCACCAGGCTGGGCCGGGATCCGTCCAACGCCGACCGCAGGGCGGCGTCGACCGAGCGGGCCGACCCGCCGACGTCACCGGCGAACACGTGCGACGGCAGGTTGAGGGCGGCGTGGATCACCGTGGCGTTCGTCTTGTCGAGGTACGGCGGGGTGGCGGTGGCGAACATGAGGCCCGACGGGGTCACGTCACCCGCGCTGGCCAGCACCCGACGACCGGCTTCGACCGCCATCGAGGTGGCGTCCTCGTCGTAGGAGGCGACGGCTCGGGTGCCGCGCCCTCCTCCGGTGCCGAGCGCCTCGGTGATGACACCACGCTGCAGCCGGTTGTACGGAACATACGCCCCGTAGGCGATGATCCCCCGCATGCGACCTCCTGATCCTCCGCGATCCCGCTGAGGGGACGCGGATCTCGCGCCCCGACGACGTTCCGGGCACGGACCCGACGTCAGGGACTCATCCGTGCCCGCGACTCTAGTTGAGGGCTCTGACGGTGAACCAAAGGAGACCGGGCGACCCGGCCCCGATCAGGTGTAGAACGGGTTCTCCCCGGCGGTGTGGTCGGTGGCGTCCACCACCTCGGTGATCTCCGGCAGGGCGTCGAGCAGCATGCGCCGGATCCCGTCCTGGAGGGTCATGGCGCTGGCGGCGCAGCCCTGACATCCCCCGCCCATGGTCACGAAGACCCGGGTGCCCTCGATGCCGACCAGGGCGGCGTATCCGCCGTGTGAGGCCAGGGCCGGATTGATGGCCTGGTCGAGCACGGCCTGCACCTTCTGGGGCAGTTCACCCTCGAGGTCGAGCTCCAGACCGGCGAGGGGATCGGGGGTGTTGGGGTTGCGGATGAC